>MNEF01000108.1 GCA_001917535.1 Candidatus Rokubacteria bacterium 13_1_40CM_69_27 | reverse complement strand
GTTACCGTGTGGCACGGGATCAAGGGCGGGATGGAGGTCCACGGCAAGCTCCTGACCGAGGGGTTGGCCCGGCTGGGCCACGGCGTCACCGTCGTGGCCTCGCGCCATCCAGCCGGTGTCGAGGCGGAGACGCGCGAGGGAGTCCGGCTCCGTTACGCCCGAGCGGGGCAGTTCGGCTCTCAGCGTGGGGCCTGGTCGGGGGAGTGCACGCGCCTGGTGACGGCCCTCCACCGCGAGGCCCCGATCGACGTGCTCTGCTGCCAGCAAGCCGTGGCGCCGCCCAGCCTGCTGCGCTTCGCGCGGCGGTCTCGGGTGCCCATCGTCGTCATCATGGAGGGGCACGAGGGGCTCGCACTCCTCTCCGAGCTTCGCCAGGCCTGGAGTCACCGCGACGGGCTCGGGACCCTGCCGCGGCGCGCGGCAGGGTTCCTCTATCACCACGTCCGGTGGGAGCGTCCGCTCCTGCACGCCTGCGACCGGGTCATCGCGGTCAGCGACGCGATCTCCCGGTCGCTCCGGCGCTGGTTCGGTGTGTCCCGGGAGCGCATCGAGGTGGTCTACAACGGAGTGGACACCCGGCGCTTTCGGCCCGACCCCGAGCGGGGCACGGCGATCAGGAAGGCACTCGGCCTCGGCGAAGACGAGGTGATGGTGCTGTTCCTGAGCCACGTCACACGCCAGAAGGGGCTCCACGTCCTCCTGCGAGCTCTGCCCAGGATCAGGGAGACCTGGCCCCTGGTCAGAGTGGTCGTTGCTGGCGTGGGTGATTATCTCGCCGACGGCCAAGCGCTGGCGCAGCGGCTAGGGGTGAGCTCTCACGTCGTCTTCGTCGGCGAGGTGCCCCACGAGCGGGCGCCCGAGTACCTGGCGGCCTGCGACGTCTTCGTCCTCCCCACGCTGCGCCAGGAGGGGCTGCCGTTCGCCCTGCTGGAGGCCATGGCCTCGGAGAAGCCCGTGCTCGTCTCCCGCATCGGCGGGGTCACCTCCGTGGTGCGCGACGGCGTCAACGGCCTGCTGGTGCGCGTCGGAGATCCCGAGGCGCTGGCCGAGGGTCTGTCGCGCTTGCTCGCCGATCGGGAGCTCGCCCGGCGACTCGCCCGGTCCGCCCGCGACACGGTGCTGCGCGCCTTCAGCGCCGAGCACATGGTGCGCGGGACCGCCGATGTGTTCGAGCGCGTCGTCAAGGCCCGGCGGGCGCCGTGACCGCGCCTGAGGCGCCGCTGGTCTCGATCTTCATCCCGGCGTACAACGATGCCGCGCCCTTGGCGGCCTGCCTGGAGTCGCTGGGCGGGCTCGACTACGCGCGCGGGCAGACCGAGATCGTCGTCTGGGACAACGCCTCCCTGGACGACACCGGGCGGCGCGTGGTCGAGGCCTTCGATCGCATGCGCAGGCAGGGATGGCTCAACCTTCGCCTGCTCCGCAGCCCCCGGAACGAGGGAAGCTACGTTCCCTACAACCTGGCCGAGGCCCAGCTCGACCCCAGGGGCGCCTATATCCTCGGTCTCGACGCCGACGTCGAGGTTGCACCGGACGTTCTCACCCGGCTGGTGGCCGTGGCGGACGAGGGCAGGGTCGCGGTCGTCGGCGCGCGGTCGGTCTACTTCGACCGGCCCGACCGCACCGCGCACGGCGCCGGCTTCGTGGCTCGTTGGAGCGCCCGCTACGGCCACGCGGATCCAGACGAGCCGATCGACTGCGACTACGTGATCGGCTGCTGCTGGCTCCTCGACCGCCGCGCCTTCCGCGAGATCGGCGGATTCGATCCCCGCTTCTTCATCAACCACTGGGAGGTGGATTACTGCCTGCGCCTCAAACAGCGCAGCTGGCGGATCCGGTACGAGCCGCGGGCGGTGGCGCGGCACAAGATCACTCCCGGCGGAACCCGATCCCCCGAGCGCCTCTACTATCTCTACCGGAACAAGCTGCTGGTGATCCGGACCAGCGGCTACTTCCATCGCCCGGTCCTCGCCGCCGTCGTGGCCGCCGCCGGGGCGGCGGCCCGCATCGCCGCCGACGCCCTGGCCACGTCCTCGATCCGCGAGACAGCGGCGTCGCTCAGGGGACTCTGGGACGGTCTCCGGGGACGGACCGGCGCGCTCGGCCAGGCGCGGTCGTGACGCTGCCGATCCGCGTCCTGCACGTAGCCGAGAGCGCCGGCTGGGCCGGAGGCGAGGCCTACCTCGTCCGGCTCGCCGCCGCCCTCGACCGGCGGCGCTTTGCTCTGTCCGTCGTGGTGCCGGAGACCGGCCCCCTCACGGAGCGTCTGGCCGCACTCGGCGTCCCGACCGTCGTCGTCCCGCTCCATACCCGCCTGCTGAGCCCGCGCACGCTGTGGATGCTGGTCCAGGTGTTCCGTCGGGAGCGGCCGATGATCGTTCAGTCCCACGGTGCCCGTACCAACGTCTACGCCAAGATCGCGGCCCGCCTGGTCGGGGTGCCGGTGGTGCTGGTGACCGTCCACAACTCGCTCTTCGACTACGAGGTCGGTGCCCTCCGCCGGCGGCTCTACGTCGCCGCCGAACGGCTCACGGGCCCGCTCGCCGATCGCGTGGTGGCGGTCTCGCATGCGGTAGGGCGCGACCTCGTCACGCGCTACGGGCTTCCCGCCGAGCAGGTCGTCGTCATCCAGAACGGGATCGACCCCACGGGGTTCGTCCCGGCGCGTCCCCCAGGGGCCGCGCGCGCCGAGCTGGGGCTGACCCCCGTGGCACGGCTCATCGGTCTCGTCGGTCGATTGACGCGGCAGAAGGGCCCAGACCTGCTGGTGGCCGCGCTTCCCACACTCGTGACTGTGTGGCCCCAGCTCCGCTGCCTCTTCGTCGGAGAAGGGATGCTGGGGCCGGAGCTTCGTCGCCAGGCCGCGGATCTGGGGGTGGCGTCCCACTGTGTGTTCCTTGGTCCCCGCAACGACGTGGCGGACCTCGTCGCGATCTTGGACGTGGCGGTGCTGCCGTCGCGCTCGGAGGGGCTGCCCTTCGCGCTGCTTGAGGCGATGGTGCTGGCCAAGCCTGTGGTGGCGACGCGTGTGGGCGGAAACCTCGAGGTCGTAGAAGACGGGCAGACCGGGCTCCTGGTTCCGCCGGAGGACTCGGCTGCCTTGGCCCGCGCCGTCCTCTTCCTCCTCGATCATCCGGCCGAGGCAGCGGCGATGGGTCAACGGGGGCGCGAGCGTGTGCTCCGGCACTTCTCACCAGCGAACAGCGTGGGAGCGCTGCAGGAGCTCTACTGGTCGGCAGCATCGCGCGTGGCCGCCGCCGGCACCGGCTCCGGCCGAGGTCGCCCTGCAGGCCGAGATCCCTGAGGGCCGCGCTACGATCTGCTAGGCACCGGCCCGCGTTTTCCCGCATACTGCTGGAAGGACGTCGTCATGGATCTCCCCAGCCTCCTGGAACCCAGGGCCGCTTGGCGTCGGGCCGGCGCCGTCGTCGTCTTCACCAATGGCTGTTTTGACGTGCTACACCCCCGCCACCTCCAGTCCCCCCGGCCGGCGAAGGGGTGGGGCACCCTCGCCAGAACGCGGCCGGGAGTCCGGAGCGGACCTCCGGCGTGAATCGGCGTCTCGGCGTGCTCAAGCGGCGCCTCCGGGCCTGCCTTCGGGGCGTCGACGAGCGGCCGCCGG
Organism: Candidatus Rokubacteria bacterium 13_1_40CM_69_27; assembly: GCA_001917535.1. GTDB lineage: Bacteria > Methylomirabilota > Methylomirabilia > Rokubacteriales > CSP1-6 > MNEF01. The sequence goes on along the minus strand of MNEF01000108.1, from coordinate 4,790 downwards.
CGGATCCCACCAACACGCAGTTCCTGCTGCATCTCTCAGGTTACCGCTGGGTGGCCGAAACCTTCGCCCCGCTGCGTGCTCGCCGGGTGCTCGACGTGGCCTCCGGCGAGGGCTACGGCAGCGGGATGTTGGCCGCTGACGGCGCGACGGTGGTAGGGATCGATCTCGATGCTGTCGTGGTGAGGCGGGCGAGGGGCGCGTACCCGGTCGCGCGCTTTCTCCGCATGGACGCCGTGCGCCTGGCCTTCCGGCCAGAATGCTTCGATCTGGTGATCTCGCAGGACACGCTTGAGCACATCGACGACGACGCGCGGTTCGTCACTGAAGTCGAGCGGGCGTTGGCGCGCGACGGAGTCCTCGTGCTCTTCACCCCCCATGCGCTGGTGCACACGGCAGCGCCGGCGAACCCCTACCATGTCCGCGAGTACAGTGCGGAGTCGCTACGGGCGCTGCTCCGTGCCCGCTTCGGCTCGGTCCGCCTCTTCGGCCGACGTCCGGCCGCACGGATGAGCCGCGTGGAAACAGGGCTGAACGCGGTGCGGCGGTGGGATCCTCTCGGACTCCGCCGGCTCGTCGTTCCGCCCGGCGTCCGCCACAGGCTCGGAAGCTGGATCCTGCGCCGCCAGGGAAGCGCGGGGCTCGAGATGTTATCGGCCGCCGACGTCGAGTACTTCGAAGGCGTGGAGGACAGCGGCACACTCATCGCCGTGTGTCACAAGCGCGTCGGCCCCGCCGGCTAGCGGCGTGTCGAAGAGATCTGTGCGCTGGCCACGCGACCGGGAGTTGACGCCGACCGCGTTCGCGCGCCGGCTTCGCCGGCACAATCTCCTTTGGGGTAGTTCGGAGGGGGCCGTGAGGCCCCCTCTGACTATGGATTTCGGAGGGGGCCGTAACGTCCGCCCCCTCCGACTCAACTAGGGCCCATGTGCGGCATCGCGGGATACGTCGGAGTCGCGCCGCCCGAGCTGCTCCCCTCGATGCTCCGCGTGCTCAAGCACCGCGGGCCCGACGACGACGGGCTCCACGTCGAGCCGGGGGTCGGCCTGGGCTCCACCCGCCTGGCCATCATCGATCTCGACACCGGGCGCCAGCCCATCACCAACGCCGACGAGTCGGCGTGGATCGTCTTCAACGGCGAGATCTACAACTTCCGCGACCTGAAAACGACGCTCCAGGCCCACGGGCGGGCCTTCCGGACACGCAGTGACACCGAGGTGATCTTGAAATCGTACGAGGTGTTCGGCGACGCGTGCGTCGAGCGGCTGCGCGGCATGTTCACCTTCGCTCTCTGGGACCGACGGCGGCGGCGCCTGCTGCTGGCGCGGGATCGCCTGGGCAAGAAGCCGCTCTACTACTGGCACCGCGACGGGCTGCTCCTCTTCGCCTCGGAGCTGAAGGCGCTGCTCTGTCATCCGGCCGTCGCCCGCTCCCTCGACTGGGACGCCCTCCATCACTACCTGGCCTTCGGCTACACGCCGCGCGCGCGCTCGATCTTCGCGGACATCGCCAAGCTGCCGCCCGGTCACACCGCCGTGCTCGCCGACGGTCGGCTGAGGCTGGCGCGGTACTGGACGCTCCCCGCCGGGAGCGCGGCGACGGCCGAGCGCATCGCGCCCGCCGATGCCCCGGCGCTGGTGCGCCACGAGCTGCGCGAGGCGGTGCGCCTGCGGCTGGAGAGCGACGTTCCGCTCGGCGTGTTTCTCTCCGGCGGCATCGATTCGAGCGCGGTCGTAGCCAGCATGCGCGAGGTGACCGGCCAGCGCATCGCCACCTTCACGGTCGGATTCGGTCCCCGCGCGCCCTCCTACGACGAGCTGCCCTATGCGCGGATGGTGGCCCGGCGGTTCGAGACCGATCATCACGAGGAGATCCTGGCGCCGGTCGTCGCCGACCTGCTGCCGACCATCGTCCACCACTTCGACGAGCCCTTCGCCGACTCGTCGGCGATCCCCACGCTGGTCGTCGCCCAGGCCACGGCCCGGCACGTCAAGGTCGTGCTCTCGGGCATCGGGGGCGACGAGACGTTCGCCGGCTACCCGCGCTATCTCGGACTCCGCCTCTCCGAGCTCTATGCGGGGCTGCCCCGCTGGCTCCGGACACTGCCGGCCGCCGCCGCCCAGCGCCTCGTGCGCGAGTCCGAGGGCAGCCGGAGCTGGGGGAATTGGATCCGGCGCTTTTTGGGCGGCGGCGCTCAGCCGCTGCCCGACCGGTATCTCGGCTGGACGCGCTTCTTCTCCGACGCCGACCTTGAGCGCTTGGCCACGCCGGCGCTTCGCCACCGCTGGCATGAACGCGTCGACGACGCCCAGCGCGCGGCCTTCGCCGGGCTTGGTCACGATGACCCCGTCGACGGCGCCTTCCGCATCGACCTCAGCACCTATCTGCCCGACGACTTGCTCGTGATGGCCGACCGGATGAGCATGGCCCACTCGCTCGAGCTGCGGGCGCCGTTCTGCGACCACCGGCTGATCGAGCAGAGCCTTCGCCTGGCCCCGGCGACCAAGCTTCCGCGGCTCGGCCTCAAGGGTCTGCTCAAAGCCGCGTTCGCCGACGTCCTGCCCCGCGAGATCCTCTCCCGACGCAAGCAGGGCTTCATGGTCCCTCTGGCCCGCTGGCTGCGGACCGATCTGAGGCCGCTCATGGACGATCTCTTGTCGCCCGACCGCGTGAAGGCGCGCGGCCTCTTCGAGACCGCCGCGGTGGACGCGCTCGAGCGCGAGCACCTGGCGGGCCGGCAGAACCACGCCGACCGGCTCTGGACGCTCATGATGGCCGAACTGTGGATGCGGCAATACCTGGACACGCACGGATTGTGGAGCGCCCGCGAGTGAGAATCCTGATCGTGTCCGACGTCTCACCCATCGCCGTGCTGGGCGGGGCCGAGCGCGTGGTGTGGGAGCAGGCGTCCCGGCTGGCCGCGGCTGGACATCGAGTCCGAGTCGTCAGCCGCGCGCCCGAGCACCTCGGCGACGGCGCCGTCGTCTATCGCGACGTTCCCATCCGGCACTTCGCCGTCGATCGCCGCACGCTCCGGGGCTTTCTCAGGACGTCGATCACCGGGGCGCGGCGCACCGTCGCCGAAGAGGTGGAGGCCCACGGCGCCGACGTGCTGCATTTCCACCAGCCCCTTGCCGCCTTCGGGGCGCTCACCTCGCCGGCGGGCCGGCGGCTGCCGAGTCTCTACACGTTTCATTCCCCGGCTCCGCTCGAGTACCGGACCCGCCAGGGCACGACGGACCGGCACCGCGGGGGCCTCGCCGGCTATGCCGGCGCGGCGGTGCTGTGGGTGTTCGAGCGCGCGAGCCTGTCGCGGGCGACCCGGATCCACGTCCTCAGCGATTTCTCGGCGAGCCTCGTCGGGAAGCTCTATCGGATCCCGCGCGCGCGCATCGTAAAGATCCCGGCCGGAGTGGACCTCGACCACTTTCGGCCGCCGCACGACCGGATGGCGCTCCGCCGCGAGCTGGGCCTGCCGGCCGGGCCGCCGCTGCTCTTCACTCTGCGGAACCTCGAGCCCCGGATGGGGCTCGACAACCTCGTACGGGCGCTGGACCTGCTCCGTCGCCACGTCCCCGACGTGCTGCTCCTGATCGGCGGCGCTGGTTCGCTGCGTCGCGAGCTCGAGGCGCTCGTCGCCTCGCTCCGCCTCCAGGACCACGTGAAGTTCCTGGGCTTCGTCGCCGACCCCGACCTGCCGCGCTACTACGGGGCGGCCGACGCGTTCGTGCTCCCCACCCGGGCGCTCGAGGGGTTCGGCCTCGTCACGGTCGAGGCGCTCGCCTGCGGCACGCCCGTGCTCGGTACCCCGGTCGGCGCGACCCCCGAGATCCTGGTACCGCTGGCCCCCTCGCTGGTCTTCCGGGGCGTGTCCGAGAAAGCGATGGCAGAGGATCTGGGGCGCTTCCTCGACTCGCTGGCCCAGGATCCGGCCGGCGCCCGGCGGCTCCGCGACGCCAGCCGCCGCCACGCCGAGACCAGCTACGGCTGGGACCGCTCGATCGGTGACCTCGAGACGACCTTGCGGGGGCTCGTCGAGCGACCAGCGGCGCCGGCCCCGCCGCGGGCGTGCCCCGTCTGCGGGGCGCACGCGACGCCGAGGCTCGTCTGCCACGGTCAGCCCTATGAGGTCTGCCCCGGCTGCGGCACCGCGGCCAGGCGCGCCAGGCCGGGTGCGGCCGAGCTGCGCGCCTGTTACGAGCGCGATTACCCGGCTCGCTTCGCCCCCGATCGGATCGGGCGACCGCGCGTCGAGCTGTTCACGACCCTCCTCGCTCGCCTGGGGCCCGCCGAGGCCGGGCGACGGCTGCTGGATCTGGGCTGCGGTGGCGGGCACCTGATGGTTGCGGCCGCCAAGCTCGGCTGGCACAGTGTCGGCAGCGACGTCGCCTACCAGGCCTGCGCCGTGGCCCGCACGGCGTCTGGCGACCCCGTGATTCAGGCCGACAGCGCGGAGATCCCGCTCCGCGATCGTTCCGTGGACACGGTGACGTTGATCAACGTGCTCGACCACCTCGCCGACCCGGCGCGCGTCCTCGCCGAGGCCCGCCGGGTCCTGACCGCCGGCGGCGCGCTGGTGATCCGCGTTCCCAACGGCGCCTTTCACCGGCCGAGCCTGCGCGTGCTGGGGTGGGTCGGTCCGCTGGCGCGGCGCTTCCGCCTGAACGTCTACCCGGTCCTCCACCTCTATTCGTTCACCGCGCGCGGGCTCCGCGGCCTCGTCGAGCGCGCCGGCTTCCGGGTGCTCGAGGTGCGCAACTCGCCGCTGACGGCCGAGGGCCCGGCGTGGGCGG
>MNEF01000017.1 GCA_001917535.1 Candidatus Rokubacteria bacterium 13_1_40CM_69_27 | reverse complement strand
CATCGTCCTTCGTAGTCGCGCAGCAAGCTGCGCAGCCGCTCCTTCGCGCGGAAGATGCGGGACTTGACGGTGCCGACCGGGCAGGCCATCACCTGGGCCACCTCTTCGAGCGGCATCCCTTCGATCTCGGCCAGGAGAAGCACCGTCCGGAACTCTTCCGGCAGCCGCAGCAGGGCGCGCTCGAGGTCGGTGTGAGCCTCGAGCATCCCGGGGCCCTCGACCGGGGCATCGTGAAACATCGGGGCGTCCCACTCGGGGACGCCGTCTTCCGCGATGGGGGATTCCCGCTCGCGGAGGCGATAAAAGGTCAAGAACGTGTTCCTCAGAATTTGAAACAACCACGCACGGAGGTGAGTTCCCGGCTGGAAGCGGTGGGAGAACCGGAGCGCCCGGAGGTAGGTCTCCTGGACCAGGTCCTCCGCCTCGGAGGGCTTCCGGGTGAGATACACGGCGAAGTTGTAGAGGGCGTCGAGATGCTCGAGCGCCTGGCGTCGGAACTCGGGGTCGGTCGTCACGGCGGGCTCAGTCCTCGAACCAGCGGGCGGGATAGTCGCCGCGCTGGACGTCGTGCTCGTCCTCCAGCTCCTCGAGCAGCTCGCGGACGGTGCGGTAGAGCGTCGGGTGCTCCAGCTCCGGCGCCAGCTCGGCCAGCGGACGCAGCACGAAGGCGCGTTCGTGCAGGAGCAGGTGGGGAATCTGGAGCCGGTCCGGCACGCTGATCACACGTTTCTCGTAGAACAGGATATCGATGTCCAGCGTGCGCGGCGCGAAGCGCGCCGCCTCCGGCGTGACGGCGGGGCGCTCGCGGCCGAGCCGCGTCTCGATCTGCTGCAGGCGCTCGAGCAGGTCGTGCGGCGAGAGCGTCGTCTCGATGACGACCGCGCAGTTGAGATACCAGTCGCGGCGGCTCGGGAACTGGCCGGGCTCACTCTCCCAGGGCTCGGTCTCGTAGAGGCGCGAGGCGTCGACGAACTCGATGCCGGCGGTGCGCCGGAGCGTCGCGATCGCCTCCCGGAGCAACGCCAGCCGGTCCCCGAGGTTCGAGCCCAGGCCGAGGTAGACGCGGGCCATCAGCGCCTGCGGGTCAGTTCCACGCCCGGCGTTCCCACCAGCCCCTCGAGCGGGGGCGTCAGCTTGCGCACGCGGACGCGCACCTCCTGGGTGGGGAACTCGCGCAGGAGCGCCTCGGCGATGAGGCTGGCCAGGCGCTCCAGGAGGTTGACGCGGTTGCGGGTGCCGATCTCGACGATGCGGTGCGCGACCTGGCCATAGTCGACGGTGGCCCCCAGGTCGTCGGAGAGGGCGGCGGCGGCCAGGTCGAGCGAGAGCTCGGCGTCCACCGAGAACCACGCGCCCAGCGCCTGCTCGGCCTTGGTGGTGCCGTGCTGGCCATAGAACCTCACGTCGTCGAGCAGCAGCTTGTCCGGCATCAGACCTTCACCACCGGGTTCTGCAGGCTGCCGATGCCCGGGATACGGACCTCGACCCGGTCCCCTCCGAACCTCCCCAGTGGAGAGTGCGCCGGCGGAGCCGGCGCTCGAAACGACGAGCAGTGGCCGCGGGGAGCTTGCGCCATTCGCCGACAGACTCCTAGAAGCCGAGGACGTCCTGCATCGAGTAGAGGCCGGGCGGCTGGGTGGTGACGAAGCGCGCGGCCCGGAGGGCGCCGCGGGCGAAGGTGTCCCGGTTGTGGGCTTTATGGACGAGCTCCAGGCGCTCGCCCAGGGTGCCGAAGGACACCGTGTGCTCCCCGACCACGTCGCCGGAGCGCAGAGAGAAGATCCCGATCTCTTTCTTTGTGCGCTCTCCCGGCAGCCCCTGGCGACCGTACACGGCGACGGTCCCGAGGTCGCGCCCCAGCGCCGCGGCGATGACCTCGGCCATCCGTAGCGCGGTGCCGCTGGGCGCGTCCTTCTTGAACCGATGGTGGATCTCGGAGATCTCCACGTCGTACTCGTCGCCCAGCGCCTGAGCCATCAGGGCGAGGGCCTGGAGAGCGACGGTCACTCCCACCGAGAAGTTGGGCGCCAGCACGATCGCGGCCTTCTTGGCGAGGTCGGAGATCTCCTCGCGCTGCTTCGGGGTGAAGCCGGTGGTGCCGATGACCGCGCGGGCGCCGGAGGCGGCAGCGAGCCGCAGATGCTGGAGGCTCGCCTCCGGCGTCGAGAACTCGATGAGCACCCGGTCCCGCACCAGCGCGGCGGCGGCGTCGCTCGCGAGCGCGACGCCGAGCCGGCCCACGCCGGCCGTCTCCCCGGCATCCCTGCCCAGGGCGGGGTGACTCGGCGCCTCCAGCGCCGCGACCAGGCGGAGCTCGCGGGCCTCGCCCAGGCAGGCGACGATGCGACTTCCCATGCGGCCGGCGGCGCCGGCCACCACGACATCCGTCATGATCTCCTCGACGCCCGGCGGGCTACTTCACGAGGCCGTACGGCTTGAGGATGGCGCGCAGACGCTCCCGGTTGGCGTCGCTCATGCGGCACATCGGGAGCCGGAACTCCGGCTCGATCATCCCGGCCATGGCCATCGCCTCCTTGATCGGGATGGGGTTCGTCTCGATGAAGGCGGCCCGGGCCAGCGGGAAGAGCCGGTAGTGCAGCTCGCGCGCCCGCTTCCAGTCCCCATCCAGCGCGGCATGGGTCATCTCCACGGTCTCGCGGGGCACGATGTTGGCGATCACGGAGATGACGCCGCGACCGCCGATGGCCATGAGCGGCAGCGTCAGGTTGTCATCGCCGGAGAGCACCGTGAAGTCGGGGCCGCAGGCGGCGATGACCTGGCTCATCTGGTCGAGCGAGCCGGACGCCTCCTTCACGCCCACGACGTTCTTGCAGTCGCGGGCCAGGCGCGCGAGCGTGTCGGTCTCCACGTTCACCGCACTGCGGCTCTGGATGTTGTAGACGAGGACGGGGATCGAGACGGCCTCGGCCACCGCGCGGAAGTGCCGGTAGAGCCCCTCCTGGGTGGGCTTGTTGTAGTACGGGTTGACGACCAGCGCGGCGGCGGCGCCGGCGCGCTCGGCGTGCTTGGTCAGCTCGATCGTGTGAGCCGTCGAGTTCGATCCCGTGCCCACGACCACCGGGAGCCGACCCGCCGCGGTCTGGATGATCAGCTCCACCACCCGGTCGTGCTCGTCGTGACTCAGGCCGGGGTCCTCCCCCGTGGTGCCGCAGGCCACGATCGCGTCCGTCCCGTGCTTGACGTGGAACTCGACCAGCTCGCGGATCTTCGCCTCATCGACCTTCCCGTTCCGGAACGGGGTCACCATGGCGACGAGCGAACCCTGCAGCGTGCGCGTCATAACACCGTCTCCCCCGCCACCAGGTCTTCGTACGTCTCCCGGCGGCGCACGATCGTGTAGCGATTGCCGTCGACGAGCACCTCGGCCGCCCGCGGGCGCGTGTTGTAGTTCGATGCCATCACCGAAGTGTAGGCCCCCGCGCTCATCACCGCCAGCAGGTCGCCCTCCTCCGCTCGGGGCAGCGGGCGGTCCTTGGCCAGGAAGTCGCCGGACTCACAGATCGGTCCCACCACGTCCGCCGTCTCCACCGGGCTCGTGAGCCGCCGCTCATCGATCGGCCGGATCTCGTGGTAGGCGTTGTAGAGCGCCGGCCGGATGAGGTCGTTCATGGCCGCGTCCACGACGACGAACCGCTTGTCCGGCGTCTCCTTCCGATAGAGCACACGGGTGAGGAGGACTCCCGCGTTGCCGACGATCGACCGTCCGGGCTCTATCAGTATTGTGACCCCCAGCTCCTTGATGAGCGGGATCACCGCGCGGGCGTAGTCCAGGGGGCTGGGCGGAGCCTCGTCGCGGTACCGGATGCCCAGGCCGCCGCCGACGTCGAGCAGGCGAATGACGATCCCGCGCTCGCGGAGCATCTTGACGAGCGCGCCCAGCCGCGCCGCCGCGTCGGCGAAGGGCGACGTCTTGGTGAGCTGGGAGCCGATGTGCATGTCGATCCCGACGACCTCGAGGCCGGGCAGGCGCGCCGCTTCGGCGTAGCTGTCGAGGGCCAGGTCGATAGGGATCCCGAACTTGGAGGTCTTCAGCCCCGTCGCGATGTAGGGGTGCGTCTGGGGGTCGACGTCGGGATTCACCCGCAGCGCCACCGGCGCCCGGGTCCCCACCTCGCGCGCCACCTCGTCCAGGGCGCGCAGCTCGCTCATCGACTCGACGTTGAACATCAGGATGTCGGCCTTGAGCGCGTCACGCATCTCGTCGCGGGTCTTGCCGACGCCGTCGAAGATGATCTTCCTGGGCGGAATGCCCGCCCGCAGCGCGCGATAGAGCTCGCCGCCGCTCACGATGTCGGCGCCGGCGCCGGCCTTGGCCAGCGTGGACAGCACGCCGAGGGTCGAGTTGGCCTTGACCGAATAGCAGATCAGATGCGGCGTGTCCGTGAACGCGCGGTCGTAGGCGCCGAAGGCGTCGAGCAGCGCAGCCTTGGAATAGACGTAGGCGGGCGTGCCGACGGCCTCGGCCACCGCGCGGAGCGAGACCGATTCACAGGAGAGCTGGCCGTGACGATACGCGATGTGTTCCATCTTCGCGTGATATCGGGTGTTTTCCTTCGTGACCGTAGCACCCGGCCTGCGCGAAGTCAAGGCAGCGTGACCCGCGCCTCGTTCGAGCGCGGGCTCTCGTTCGCGCGCGAGCTCGCATCCTGAGCCGTCACGACGTACCTATAAATCCCGCTGGGCACGTCACGGTCCACGAAGACGGTGGAGGGCGCCTTGGTGGAGCCGACGCGCTGGAAGGGACCGCTGCCGGCGGCGCGGTAGACGACGTAGGTGGCGGCGTCGGGGTCGGGGCTCGGCCTCCAGCTGAGACGTACGGTGGTCCCGACCGGCGTGGCGACGAGATCGGAGGGGGGGGCGGGGGGAGTCATCTTCACGGGCGTGGCGGCCACGCGCTGGGACGGCTGGCTGCGGGCGATCGTCTCTCCCTGGCGACGGATGGCGCGGACGGCGTAGTAGTACGTGTGCTCGTTCTCGAGGTTCCGGTCGGTGAGTTGGGTCGCCTCGATGGGCGCGGGCGTCACCACTTCGGGTGGCGTGGTTGCGTCGGCGGCGCGGAGCACCTCGTAGGCCAGCGGGCCGGGAGGCGCGGTGCCGTCCACGAGGCGGGCCGGGGGCTCCCAGCGGAGCCTCACCTCGCGCTCGCCGGCGACGGCGGCGAGCCTCGCGGGCGGCTCCGGCGGGGCGATCAGTGTGAGCGTCACGCGCGAGGAGGGCGGGCTCACGCGTCCCTGGCCGTCCTCGGTCACCACGACGTAGCTGTAGCGGCGCCCGGGGGTGAGGCCCCGCCGGTCGGTCAGCCGGATGGCGTTGTCCTGGACGACCGCCGCCCCGGGCGCTTCCGCCGGGGGTGGACCGCCCAGGCGAATGGTCGCCACTTCGGTATAGCCGACGATCCGCCCCCGGGAGAGGAGCGCCGGCTTGGGCTCGCCGGGGCCGGCGTCCTCGGCACGGAAGACGTGCGCCGCGGCCAGATCGCGCAGGCGCGTGTTGTCGGCGCGCCGCGTCGGGCTCGTCCAGCTGAGCTCGATGCCACCGTTCTGGATCACGCCGCGGAGGTCGGTGACGGGCTGGGGCAGGCGCCGCTCGGGCGCCACCGGCGGACCCACCTTGCCGCACGCCACCAGCGCGACGCCGAGCGCCACGAGTGGTGCGAGCCGTCGCATCAGGGGGCGCTGAGGAAGGAGCGGGCGAGGGCCAGGGCCCGGCCGACGGCGTCCGGCGCGGTACCGCCGGTGACGGCCCGCGCCCGCAACGAGGCGTCGACGGCGATCGCGGCGCGGACGTCGGCGGCGAACAGATCGGAGAAGCGACGCAGCTCCTCGAGGCTCAGCGCCTCCAGCGTCTTGCCCGCGTCGAGCGCGTGGCGGACGACGCGGCCCACCACCTCATGAGCCTGGCGGAACGGCAGCCCCTTCCGGACGAGGTAGTCCGCCAGATCCGTGGCGGTGGCGAAGTGCTCACCGGCCGCCTGGCGCATGCGCTCCGTCTTGAAGGTGAGCGAGCCGAGCATCGGCGGCAGCACGGTCAGGATCGCCTCCAGCGTGTCGGCCGAGTCGAAGAACGGCTCCTTGTCCTCCTGCATGTCCGAGTTGTAGGCCAGCGGCAGCCCTTTCATCGTCGTGAGCACGGCGACCAGGTTGCCGTAGAGGCGCCCGCTCTTGCCCCGGATCAGCTCGGCCACGTCCGGATTCTTCTTCTGCGGCATGATCGACGAGCCGGTGGCAAAGGCGTCGGCGAACTCCACGAAGCCGAACTCGGCGGTGGCCCAGAGCGTCAGGTCGGCCGCCAGGCGCGAGAGGTGCATGCCGGTGATGGCGGCGGCGGCCAGGAACTCGAGAATGTAGTCGCGGTCGCTGACGGCGTCGAGGCTGTTGGGGCTCGGCGCGGCGAAGCCGAGGTCACGCGCCAGCGCTTCGCGGTCGATGGGGAAGCCCGTCCCGGCCAGGGCGCCGCTGCCCAACGGCAGCACGTCGGCCCGGGCGTGGCAGGCCTGGAACCTCTCGCGGTCGCGCTGGAACATGAAGACGTAGGCGAGCAGGTAATGCGCGAGCACGATGGGCTGAGCCCGCTGCAGGTGCGTGTAGCCCGGCATGGGCGCTTCCAGTGTCGTCGCGGCGCGCTCCACCAGCGCCGACTGGGTGGTTCGGAGGCCGCGGCTCACCCGCTCGACCACGTCTTTGAGGTAGAGCCGCTCGTCCAGCGCGATCTGATCGTTGCGCGAGCGCCCCGTGTGCAGCTTGCCCCCGACCGGCCCGATGAGCTCGATGAGCCGGCGCTCGATGTTCATGTGGATGTCTTCCAGCTCGGGGCGGAACGGGAACGTTTCGCCCTCGATCTCCCCCCGGACCATCTCGAGTCCCTTGAGGATCGCGTCGCGCTCGGCCTCGGTGAGGAGGCCCGCGCGACTGAGCGCTCGCGCCCAGGCCCCGCTGCCCTCGATGTCGTAGGGCGCCAGCCGCCGGTCGAACCCCAGGGAGGCCGTGAATCGTTCGGCGCCCGGATCGGTCCGCCCGGTGAACCGTCCGGACCAGGGTTTCTTCAAGACAGGAGGGCGGCGATATCCGCCATGATCCGCTGAGTCACGCGCTCGCGCGCCTCGCGCGCGGGGGCCTCGCGGGCGGACGTGAACACGCGGGGCGGCCCGAATCTCACGCCGAGAGGGTGCCGGCGGGGGATGTAGAACCGTCGCCCGACCAGGGCCTGATAGGTGCCGCGGATGGCGGCGGGGACGACGGGCGCGCCCGAGTGCAGCGCGAGCAGCGCCACGCCGGGCAGACCGGGCGCGAGCCGGCCGCGGACGCTGAAGGGGCCCTCCGGGAAGATCCCGACGATGCGGCCCCGCTCGAGCGCCCCCAGCGCGCTCCGGAGCGCGGCGACGTCCGGCCGCTCGAGGTTGATGGGGATCGAGCCGATGTGGCGGTGGAAGGGTGGATGGAACGGCGTGGCCCGATACACGCGCGGCATCACGAGGAAGACGATGGGCTCGGGCACGGCCGCGCCGAGCAGGACGCCGTCGAGGTAGTTGTGGTGATTCGCCGCCACGATGTACGGGCCCCGCGCCGGCAGGTGCTCGACTCCTTCGGCGGCGAAGTCGAACCAGCGCTGGAGCAGCGCTCGCGCCGGCCCGCGCAGCGCGCGGTAGAGCAGAGGCTCGGCGGCGCCGTCGATCGCGGCGCGCGGCTTGGCGGAGACGGCCGTCGACGGCGCCATTTCGCCGGGTGTTATAGCACGTTCAGCGGGTGCGTGCGAACCGATAGCGGGCGACGGCGCTGTTGTGCTCCTCGACCGTGACGGAGAAGTGATGGTGCTGGTCGTCCTTCTTGACGAAGTAAAGGTACTTGACCGGAGCGGGGTCGAGCGCCGCCTCGATGGCGCCGAGGCCGGGGCTGGCGATGGGCCCGGGCGGGAGCCCCGCGCGCAGATACGTGTTGTACGGGTGATCGGTGGTCAGATCGGCGCGGGTCAGCGCCCGGCGCTCCTTGCCCACGGCGTACTGGACCGTCGGATCCGCCTGGAGCGGCATCCCCAGCTTGAGCCGGTTCCAGAAGACGGCCGAGATGAACCGCCGCTCGCCGGGCACCACCGCCTCGCGCTCGATGATCGAGGCCAGCGTGAGCAGCTCGTGCATGCTCAGGTTGCGTTGCCGCGCCCGCTCCCGCAGCTCCGGCGTGAGCTTGGTCTGCAGGCGCTGGATCATGCGTCCCAGCATCTGCTCGGGTGTCATGCCGCGGACGAAGTTGTAGGTGTCCGGGAAGAGGTAGCCCTCGGCGCTGGGACCCTCGATGCCCTGGGAACGGAGGAAACCCGGGTCCGTCGCTGCCTTCATGAGGTCAGCGGTCCGCGCCAGCTGGGCGCTCTCCAGCGTCCGCCCCAGCTCGGCGAGCGACGCCCCTTCCGGATGCAACACGGGGTGCTGGCGCACCTTGCCGTTCTCCAGCAGCGCGAGCACGTCCAGCGTGGAGGCGTCCCGGGGGACCTCGTACTCGCCCGCCTTGAGGGACCGCAGGCTGCCGCGGGCCAGGGTCAGGACCAGGAAGCCCTCGGGGCTGCGGATCGCGCCCGCCATCTTCAGGCGGGCGGCGATGCCCACCAGGCTCGCGTGGGCCGGGATGACGACGGTCCGGGGCCCGTCGCGGAGGAGGCCGGGCGGGGTCAGCACCCGCCACGTCTCCCAGGCGACGACCGCCAGGATCGCTACGGGGAGCAATCGCCGACGTATGCTCATTATTTGATATACTACGCGTTCGGGGCCGCGCCCCGGAAATTCCCAAGGGGGTCTTCATGCTGGAGCTCGAGCTCCCCACGCGTCACGAGTGGCAGGTCTCCGAAAACACCTACGGCAAGCTGGTCATCGAACCGTTCGAGCCGGGATTCGCGCTGACCGTCGGTAACGCCTACCGCCGCGTCGTCCTCTCCGCGATCCACGGCGCCGCGCCCACGTGGGTGAAGATCGAGAACGTCCTGCACGAGTTCTCCCACATGCCGGGCGTCATGGAGGACACGCTGGACATCCTCATGAACCTGCGCAAGGTGGTCTTCCGTCTTCACGTCAACCGCCCCAAGATCCTGCGGCTCAAGGTGCAGGGCGTCGGCGTCGTCAAGGCCGGCGACTTCGAGGCGGACGCCGACGTCGACATCCTGACGCCCGACGTGCCGCTGGCCACGCTGGACAAGGACGGCGTGCTGGAGATGGAGGTGTGCATCGAGCGCGGCCGCGGCTGGGTGCCGGCCGAGCGGCGGGAGCCGGAGGCGCTCCCGATCAACGCCATTCTCCTCGATGCCGACTTCTCCCCCGTCAAGCGGGTGAACGTCCACATGGAGCCGATGGGCCAGGCGCACGAGCGTCTCGTGATCGAGGTCTGGACGGACGGCAGCGTCACGCCGGCGCTGGCGGTGGGCGAGGCCTCCCGGATCCTGGAGGATCACTTCGATCTGCTGATGACTTTCCCGGTGGCGACTCCGGAGTCGGAGGAGGCGGAGCGGGACGAGCTGCGGCCGCGGGCCGAGCTGAACGAGAACCTCTTCCGCAACGTGGACGAGCTGGAGCTGTCGGTGCGGGCCTCCAACTGTCTCAAGACCGCCAACATCCGGACGATCGCCGACCTCGTGCAGAAGACCGAAGCCGAGCTGCTCAAGACGAAGAACTTCGGCAAGAAGTCGCTCAACGAGATCAAGACGATCCTCGGCGAGATGGGCCTCCACCTGGGGATGCGGCTGGATCCGGAGGAGCTGGAGCGCCTGCGCTCGCAGTACGAGCGCACCTTCGAAGGGTAGCCGGCAGCTCGCGTCGCCTGTAGGGGAGCCTGCCGGCCGGGTGGGGCCTCCGACCACGAGCCTGGGCGCGCAGCCAGCGGCAGCTAAGTTCCCAGACATACCGTGCAGGCGGAGTACCATTGGCGGGAACGGGTCGCCCGGCCCCACCCCGCCGGCGGGCTCGTCTACAGCGCCAGGCGCGTCTTGATGCGCTCACCGGCCTCAGCGGCGCGGCTCAGCGGCGCTGCTCGAGCAGCTTGCGGGCCTCCAGATAGATCGCGGCCGTGATACCCTCGATGCGCTCTGACTTTCGGAAGGTCCGGTAGACGAGGGTCCCGAGGAACACCGCGAGCACGAGCAGCGAGAGGACGGCCACCATCAGCATCACGATCATGAACTGATGTTCGCTCATTCGCCGACCTCAGTCTCGAGCCTCACAGCGCCAGGCGCGTGAGGCGGGCCCGCCCGTTCCCGCCAACCAGAACTCGCGTGGCCTGTAGGCAGCCCGCCGGCCGGGTGGGGCCGCCGACCCGTTCCTGCCAATCAGAACTCGCGTGGCCTGTAGGCAGCTGGTAGGCGGGGTGGGTGCTCCGACCCGTTCCCGCCAACGGGACTCCGCCTGCACGTCATGTCTGGGAACATCGCCGCCGGTGGCTGCGCGCCCAGGCTCGTGGTCGGAGCACCCACCCCGCCTACCAGCTGCCTACAACGCCAAGCGTGTTTTGATTCGCTCGACCGCTTCCTCGGTCTCATCGCGCCGGCCGAACGCGGTCAGGCGCAGGTAGCCCTCCCCGCTGGGGCCGAAGCCGGCGCCTGGCGTGCCCACCACGTGCGCCTCCTGCAGCAGCTTGTCGAAGAAGGCCCACGAGTCGAGGCGCCCGGGGGTCTTGACCCAGAGGTAGGGGGCGTTCTTGCCGCCGTAAACCCTGAGCCCGATCGCCTCCAGCCCCTCCCGGATGATCCGGGCATTGTCGAGGTAGTAGTCGACCTGCCCGCGCACCTGCCGCGCGCCTTCCTCGGTGTACACCGCCGCGGCCGCCTTCTGCACGATGTAGGGCACGCCGTTGAACTTGGTCGACTGGCGGCGGAGCCACAGGGCGTGCAGGCTCACGCGCTCCCCGGAGGCCGCCACGCCGAAGAGTTCCTGGGGGACCACCGTGAACGCGCAACGGGTGCCGGTGAAGCCGGCCGTCTTGGAGAAGCTGCGGAACTCCACGGCGACCTCGCGCGCTCCCTCGACCTCGAAGATCGAATGGGGGATGCCCGGCTCGCGGATGTACGCCTCGTAGGCGGCGTCGTACAGGAGCACCGCGCCCTGGCGCCGCGCGTAGTCTACCCACCGCTTGAGCGCCGCTTTCGTCATCACCGCGCCGGTCGGGTTGTTCGGATAGCAGAGGTAGATGAGATCGACCGGGCGGTCGGGGAGGGCGGGCTGGAAGTCGTTCTCCGCCGTGCAGGGCAGGTAGACCAGGCCCGCGTAGCGTCCGCTCGCGTCGGGAACGCCTCCCCGACCGGCCATGACGTTGCTGTCCACGTAGACGGGATAGACGGGGTCGGTGACGGCGACGACGCAGTCGGGGGCGAAGATCTCCTGGATGTTCGCGCTGTCGCTCTTGCCCCCATCGCTGACGAAGATCTCGTCGGGGCTCACGCGCACGCCGCGCGTGCCGTAGTCGTGTGCGGCGATCTGCTCGGTCAGGAACTCGTAGCCGGGCTCCGGGCCGTAGCCGCGGAAGGTCTCCGGGCGGGCCATCTCGTCCACCGCCTCGTGGAGCGCGCGGATGATGGCCGGCGCCAGCGGCAGCGTCACGTCGCCGATGCCCAGGCGGATGATCTTGGCACCCGGATGCGCCGCTTGGAACGCCGTCAGGCGGCGCGCGATCTCGGAAAAGAGATAGCTCGACTTGAGCTTCAGATAGTGCTCGTTCACTCGCGCCACGGGCCTCACTACATCAGCAAATCACGTCAGGGTCAAGGCAGTAGCGCAGGACGTCGCCGGTCGCCCAGCGAGTCACGGTGAGCGCGCTGCCGTCGGTCTCGAAGCTCACCGCGCCGTCGCGGTCGGTGCGGTAGACGCGCGCGCCGACGGCCCCCAGGCGCGCGAGAACGTCCGGCGTGGGATGGCCGTAGGGGTTGCGGGGACCCACCGAGATCACGGCGAACGACGGACGGACCCGCTCGAGAAACCCGGGAGTGCTGGAGCCGCGGGATCCGTGGTGCGCGACCTTGAGGACGGTCGCCCGCAGCGGCGCGCCCGAGGCCAGGAGCTCGCGCTCGGCCGACGCCGTGATGTCGGAGGCGAGCAGAAACGACGCCAGCCCGTAGTCGATGCGCAGGACGATCGCGTCATCGTTTCGCCGCTCTCGCTGGCCGGGAGGACTATTTCCCTCGGAGCCTGCCGCCTCCCGGCCTGGCGACAACACCAGAATGCTGGCCCCGCCCATCCAATGTCTCGTCTGTGGGCTGAACGTCTCGGCGATTGCGAAATCGCGCCGAACGGCGGCCATGCCACCCGCGTGGTCCCGGTCGTCGTGCGTCGTCACCGCCGCCGCCAGGCGCAGCACGCCGTGGTTCCAGAGAAACGGCGCCACCACGCGCTCGCCGGCGTCGAGACGCATCGGCCCCCCCGAGCCCGCGTCGATGAGGGCAACCTGCCCGTTGGGCGTCTCGAGGACGATGGCATCCCCCTGACCGACGTCGAGGACCGTGAGGCGAAGCCGCCCATCGGGGGGGCGAATCAGGGGCCAGACGGCGATGATGGTCGCCGCGGCCAGGAGCACGCAGGCGCCCTGGCCAGCCAGACGCGCGCGCGACGTCGCGTCGCGCAGGCGCCACCAGAGAAGCGCCAGCCCGAGGCCGAGCGTATAGGCGACGATCGCCGTCCAGTGAGGCGCCGGCAGGTGCAGGAGCGCTGCCGGTACCGAAGCCGCCAGGGCGACGACTGCCCGCAGGGCCAGGAGGATAGGCCAGGTCGCGTCGAAGAAGATCGTGCCGCCGACCTCGGTGACGAGCGCCAGCGCCACCGCGAGCAGCCCGACCACGGTCGCCACACCTGCGAGCGGCACCACGCCCAGGTTCGCGAGGGGACCGATCAGCGAGAGCTGGTTGAAGTGGACCAGCGCGATGGGGAGCACGGCGAGCTGGGCCGCCACGCTGGCGCCGAGCGCGCCCAGGATCAGACCTCGCGGCAGCGGCGCCAGCACGATGCCGGCGGTGGCCGCGAACGAGAGCTGGAACCCGGGATCGAGCAGATCGCCGGGTCGGGCGGCGAGGAGCACGACCGCGGCGAGGGCGAGGCCGTTCATCACTGACGCCTCTCGATCGAGCAGGAGCGCGCCCAGCACCAGCACGCCCATGATCACCGCGCGAAGCACCGAGGGCTCGGGGCCCACGACGAGCGCGAAGCCGATCACGGCGACGATCGCCGCCACCGCCGCCGGACGGCGCCCGACCCGCGCCAGCGTGAGGAGTGCCCAGACGGCGCCGGCGACGAGCGCCACGTTGAAGCCGGAGACTGCGAGCACGTGATAGACGCCGGCGCGCCGGAAGGCCCCGTCGATCTCCCGCGGCAGGTCACCGCGGTCACCGAGCAGCAGGCCACCGAGCAGCGCCGCCGATGCCGGCGGCAGCGCCCGCACCATGGCCTCGCGGGCGGCGCGTTTCACCCGGACAGGCCAGGGCGGTCGCGGGTCCTCGAGGGCGATGACACGCTCCGCGCGCCCGCTTCCGACGACGAAGATTCCCTCGCGCTGGAGAGCGGCGGCATAGTCGAATCCGTCGGGGTTTCGAAAGCCGGTAGCGGGGTGGAGGCGCATGGTGGCGGCGATGCGCTGCCCCTCGGCCAGCGGGGGCAGGTCGCCGCCGTAGACGGTCACTTGAAGCCGGCCGACGTGTGGCTCGCCGTCGACGCCGTCGAGGTCGAGCAGGAGGCGCACGCGGTCGGGGGCGAACCTGAGGGGCTCGGTCACCAGGCGCCCCTCGACGCGCGCCTCTCTCGGCAGCGGCATCCGGGCGATGTGGTCGGGCGGCGGTGGGAGCGGTGTCGCCCTGAGTGCGCCGGCGGCGGCCACGCCCAGAAGCAGGAAGGCCGTCGCGGAGCCGAGCCGCTCGAGAATCACCAGGCTCGCGCCCCAGGCCAGGGCCATGAGGAGGAGCCACCACGCGATATGCGGCGGGATCCACCGAGCCAGCGCGATCCCGCCCCCGAGGGCGAGCGCCAGCGGGGCCAGTGGGATCCGGCTCCAGCTCATCTCACTCCGTCACGGTGACGAGCGCGCGCAGGCGCTCCCGCCGGGATCGCCCGAGGCCCTTCACTTTCTTCAGCTCCTCGACGGAGCCGAAGCGGCCGTCGGCCTCCCGGGCGGCGACGATGCGTGTCGCGAGCACCGGCCCCACCCCGGGCAGGCGCGCGAGGTCCGCTGCCGTCGCGCGATTCAGATCGATGGGCTCTGCGGGCTTCACCCGATGCTCGGCCGCGGAGCTCCCGACCTTGCCAGTGGTCGCGTGCAGTCGAGCGGACGCCCAGGGGCGGGGACGGGGAGGGGTCTCGGCGGCGAGTTGCCTTTCGAAGCCGCGAGACCCCTCCCGGTCCCGCCCACTCTCCTCGCGATCGAACTGCTCGAGGTGCTCGGCAAGCTCGGGATACGCGGCACGCCACTCGCGCACCGCCAGGCCGCTCGTCGCCGCGCCCAGGAGCGAGAGCAACAGGATCAGCTGACGGCGCGTGTAGAAGGCCATGCGCCGACGATGTCACGGGCCGGGGCGCTCGGCTAGAGTGTAAAAAAGAAGACGCGCGGGCGTCTCCGATCTGACACACGTGGCGTCGCTGGCAAGTATCTTGCTGCCCAGAACGCGCTGAATCACTGCAGCATTTTACGAGGAGGCGACTATGGCGGCGGGCGCCGCGTCGGCTCCCAGCGTCGTGATCGCCACACCGCCGCCGGCTCCGGCCGTCGGCATCCGGCAGACGATCTACGGCAAGGTGACGGACGTGGACCGCGACGGCGAGGTCAAGATCGAGACGAACAACGACTCGCTCAAGGTGAAGGTGTCACGGGAGGTGGCCAGCAGATCAGGAAGGGCGACACGGTCCAGGCCCCGAGCGCCCGTCACCGGCCGATCCCGGCCGTCTCGTCGACGCCGGCGTCCTCCCGGAAGTGGGGCATGACCTCCTGGGCGAACATCTCCATCATGTCGAGCGTGGCCGCGTGGCTGCCGGCCGGCAGACCGGAGCAGACGATGCCGGCGCTGAGCTCATCGGAGAAGACGCGCAGCTTGTCGCGCACGGTCGCGGGGCTGCCGCAGATGATGTAGCCGCCCTCCTCCAGGTCCTCGAAGCTGAGCTCGGTGGGGAGCTTCCGGGGCACGGCCAGCGATCGGCGGAACGAGCTCTCGGTGAGGTACCCCGGCGGCAGCCAGAACGTGAGCGGCATCCGCAGCCCCGTGTGATACACCCACAGCGCGGTCTGGCGGGCGATGGTCCGCGCCTTCTCGTCGTTCTCGGCGACGACGATCGGCAGGTTGACCGTCAACTGGTAACGGCTGGCCTGGTAACCGTAGCGCTCGCACGCCTCCCGGTACTCGCCGTAGATCTGCGCGATCCGCTTGATCGGCGTGAAGACCATCAGGTACGGGATGCGGCGCTGCGCCGCCCACTCGACGGTCTCCGAGCTGCCCTGGGATGGGCACCAGATCGGCGGGTGCGGCTTCTGCAGCGGGCGGGGCCACGGGTTCACGAATGGATAGCGGTAGAAACGACCGTCGAAGGCGAAGGGCCCCGGCTCCGTCCAGGCGCGGACGATCAGCTCGGCCGCCTCGTAGAAGCGCTCGCGGGAGTGGGTGGGGTTGACCGCCGTGGAGAAGTACTCGGGACCGATGCCGCGCACGAAGCCGGAGATGATGCGCCCGCCCGAGACGACGTCGAGCATGGCGATCTCCTCGGCGATGCGCAGCGGGTTCTCGCGGAGGGGCAGCCCGTTGCCGAGGATGGCGATCTTCGCGCGCGTCGTCCGGCGCGCCAGCATCGCCGCCATGAGGTTGGGGCTCGGCATGGTGCCGTAGCAGTTCTGGTGGTGCTCGTTCACGCAGAGGCCGTCCCAGCCCAGGCGCTCGGCGTGCTCGAACTGGTCGAGGTACTGGTTGTAGAGCGCGTGGCCGACCTCCGGGTCGTAGTGCCGGTTGGAGAGCGTGACCCACGAGGACGGCGCGTCGTGCTCCATCGGATAGGGCATCAGATGGAAGTAGTAGAACTTCACCGCGCGACCTCCCGCGCGCCGCAGAAGTCCGCCACGGCCGCTGCCACCGCCTCCGGCTCCTCGAGATGCGGCAGGTGGCCGGAGGCGGCGAAGGTTCGGAGCTCGGCGCCGGGAATCTCCTTCGCCCACGCCTCCGCGCAGACGAGCGGCGAGACCTGGTCGTGCTCGCCCCAGCACAGCAGCGTGGGCGCGGTGATGCGCCCCAGGCGGCGCCGGAGGAGCGGGTTGTAGAGGTACGGGTTCCAGCTCACCCGCGCCAGCGCCGCCCGCTCGCGATAGAGCTCCGCCAGGGTATCGATGCCGGTGAGGTCGCCCGGGGCCAGCGCCAGCGCCTTGGCTTGATCGTGGAAGACGGTGGCGACGAGCTGGGGCAGCTCCATGGCGAAGAGGAACGGGTAGATCCAGCCGTCGACCTTGATCCCGACGGGCGCGATCAGCGCCAGCGATTTCAGCCGGTGCGAGACCATCGTCGCCATCTCGGCGGCGATCCAGCCCCCCAGCGACGAGCCCGCCAGATGGACCCGGCCGAGCTTCAGCTCGTCGAGCAGATCGAGGTAGTGGAAGGCGAGGTCGGAGATGTGCTCGATCCACTCCGCGGCCGGCGCGCCGCCGTGACCCGGATGCTTGGGAAAGTAGACGGTGAACCGCCGCGCCAGCTGATCGTGGAAGGGCAGCCAGCGTCCGGCCCCGCCGGCGCCGTGCAGGAAGAGGAGGGCGGGGCCGCTCCCGCCCGACTGGAGCTCGACCGGGGTTCCGCGGACTGTCAGCCGATGCTGGCTCGGCACGCCTCAGGCCGGCCCCGGCCTAGGGCACCAGGGCGGCTCGCGTGATGCTCGTCGTATCCTTGGCGTGCCACTCCGACTGCGCGAACGCCTCGTTGATCTTCTCGAGGGGGTACTTGTGGGAGAGCAGGCGGTCGAAGGGCCAGCGGGTGCGGTTGCGCACGAGGAAGTCCAGGGCGCGCGGGATCACCCACGGGTCGTACATGATGACGCCGACGATCCTCTTCGAGCCCCACACGAGCTGGGCCGGCTCCAGCTCGACCTTCACGCCGCGGCTGATCGTGCCGATCTCGAGATAGGTGCCGCCGGGACGGAGCATCTCAATGCCCTCGGGGATGACCTGAGGAAAGCCCACGAAGTCGCAGGCGACCTCCGCGCCCACCCCGCCCGTCCACTGGCGGACCAGGTTCACGCGATCCTTGCGGTCGGGCACCGTCTTGAGGTTGATCGTGTGGTCGGCGCCGAAGGCCTCCGCGAGCTCCAGGCGCCCGGCGATCTGGTCCACCACGATGACGGTCTGGGCGCCCATGTCCTTGGCTACCGCCGCGGCCTGGAGGCCGAGCCCGCCCGCGCCCTGGATCACCAGGCTGTCGCCGAAGCGGAATCCGGCCTTGTGCAAGCCGAAGATGACTTGCGAGAGCGCGCAGTTCACGGGGGCCACCAGCTCGTCGGGCAGCGCATCGGGCACCTTGAAGATCGCGCCGCCGGGCTTGAGGTAGTAGTACTCGGCGAAGGCGCCGTGGAAGTGAGGGAACTGCGAGGGCCCGAGCGGGCGGTCGACCTTGGCGGGGCAGGCGGCCGGCTCCTTGCCGAGGCACGCCGGGCAGCGCCCGCAGGGATAGAAGTAGGCGTAGGCGACGCGGTCGCCTTCGCTCAGCGGACGGCCGAGCGAGTCCGTCTTCACGCGCGCCCCCAGACTCGCCACGCGCCCCGTCATCTCGTGGCCGTAGATCCAGCCGTCCTCGGGCAGGCGCAGGGGGGCGTCGCCGCGCCAGAAGTGCAGGTCGGAGCCGCAGACATTGGCGAGCGAGACACGGATGAGGACCGCGTCGGGCTCGACCTCGGGCAGCGGCAGCTCACGGAGCTCGAAGGGCTTGCCGGGACCGTAGAAGATCGCCGCCTTGCCCTTCATACCGCGGCCTCCCGCTCGCGCCCCAGCTCGAAGGCCTCGTGGAGCGCGCGGACGGCGAGCTCGGCGTACTTGTCCTCGATGACGCAGGACACGGCGATCTCCGACGTGGAGATCATCTGGATGTTGATCCCCTCCCGGGCCAGCGTGGCGAACATCCGCGCCGCCACCCCGGAGTGGCTGCGCATACCGACGCCGACGATGGAGACCTTGGCGACGCGCTGGTCGTGCACGATGCCCTGGGCCCGGACCGTGCGGGCCACGTCCTCCAGCACCGCCACCGCGCGCGTGTGGTCCCCCCGGGGCAGCGTGAACGACATGTCGGTATAGCCGTCCCGGCTGATGTTCTGGACGATCATGTCCACCACGATGTTCTTCTCGGCGATGGCGCCGAAGACCTGGGCGGCGATGCCGGGCCGGTCGGGTACGCGGAGGATCGAGACCTTGGCCTGGCTCCTGTCGTGGGTGACGCCGGTCACCAGCACTTCTTCCATGTCGTGCTCCTCTTTCGTCACCAGCGTGCCGGGATCGGGCTTGAAGGTGGAGCGGACGTGGACCGGCACGCCGTACTTCTTGGCGAACTCGACGGAGCGGCTCTGGAGGACCTTGGCCCCCAGGCTCGCCATCTCGAGCATCTCGTCGTAGGTGATGCGGGGAAGCTTGCGGGCGTCGGGCACGATATTGGGGTCGGCGGTGAACACACCCTCGACGTCCGTGTAGATCTCGCAGACGTCCGCCTTGAGAGCGGCGGCGAGCGCGACGGCGGTGAGGTCCGAGCCGCCGCGCCCGAGCGTCGTGATCTCGTCCTGCTCGCTGAGGCCCTGGAAGCCCGCGACCACGGCGATCTCGCCCGCATCGAGCGCCTGCTGCACCCGCTCGGCGTTGATCCGCGTGATCCGCGCCTTCGTGTGGGCGGTGTCCGTGCGCATGCCGACCTGGGGACCGGTGAAGGAGCGCGCCTTGAGGCCGAGCGCGTGCAGCGCCATGGCCAGGAGCGCGATCGTCACCTGCTCGCCGGTGGCCAGCATCATGTCCATCTCGCGCGGGTCGGGGGCGGGCGAGACCTGGTGGGCGAGGGTCAGCAGACCATCGGTGGTCTTGCCCATGGCGGAGACGACGACCACGAGCTGATTGCCGGAGGCGTGCTGGGCGACTCGGCGCGCGACGTTCTTGATCTTCTCGGCGTCCGCGACGGACGAGCCCCCGTACTTCTGGACGATCAGCGCCATGGCCCACGCATCGTAGCACGTGCCGGCAGGACGGTGATCTCGCGCATCGGATTGTCTGCCCCGGGTTCCCCGGATTCAGCGCGGGCTGGACAGGTCCGCGCCCGCTGGCCGCGCCCGCGTGGCCTCGCCGAGGCTCACGTGCTCGCGCAGCATGAAGATCCAGCCGACGAGGGTGACCGGTACGATCTGGCTGGCGTGGAGGACGATCGCGTAGCCGAGGCTGGCCGGGCGGGGCACGTCGAAGATGCCGAGGGCCAGCACGACGGCGTAGTGGAAGACCCCGACGTAGCCGGGGGCGGACGGGATGCTGATGCCGAGCCCCACAAATACCAGCACCGTCCAGGCCGCGATCCAGGGCAGGTCCAGGTTCACCGCCTGCAGCATCGTCCAGACCGTCAGCGCCGGGACCACCCACACGATCACGGTCCAGACGAGCAGTGGGAGCAGGTGATGCCGCGTCCTGATCCCCTCGAGCCCCCGGGCAAAGGTTTCAAAGATCCCGGCTACGCGACGCTCGACGCGGGGCCACCGGCGCGTGAGCCGCTCCAGCAACCGACGGCACGTCCCCGGGGCGGCGGCCAGGAAGCCGAGCACCGCCATCGCCCCGAAATCGATGGCCAGCAGCGCCACCGCGGTCCACTGGAACACGGGCGGCACCGGGATCAGCAACACCAGCACCGCGAGGACGAGGACGAGCACGAGGCTGTCGAGGACCCGCTCCACGATCAGAGTGGCTAGCGTCGTCCAGAACCCACGGCGCCAGCGCCGCGCCACCACGTACACGCGGACGACCTCGCCCGCACGCAGCGGGAGCAGATTGTTCGCCATGTAGCCGATCATCATCGCGGGCACCAGGCCCGGCGGGTCCGAACGCGGCGGAAAGAGGTACCGCCAGCGCTGCGCGCGAACCCAGAGGCCGATCGGGCCCAGGGTGGCGGCGAGCAGGGTCCACCCCCAGCGCGTGCGGCGGAGCTGCTCCCCCAGCTCGCGGAGATCGACGCTGGCCAGGAGAAGGGCGAGCAGGGCGAGGCTGATCGCCACGCCCACCACGAGCCTCAGACGAGTCAGAGGCCGAGCTGCGCCAGGACCGCGTCGATCTTCGGGGGAACGGTCGTGGGGCGGGACGACGACTCCAGCGCCGTGTCCGGATCTTTCAACCCGTGGCCGGTCAACGTCAGGACGAGCGTGGAGCCGGACTCGAAGCGCCCCCCCTTCACGTTCTTGATGAGGCCGGCGACGGTCGCCGCCGAGGCGGGCTCCATGAAGATCCCTTCCTCGCGGGCGAGCAGGCGATAGGCCTGGAGGATTTCCTCGTCGGTCACGATGTCGATCCAGCCTCGCGAGTCCTTCAGCGCCTCCAGGGCCGGTCCCCAGTTCGCCGGGTTGCCGATCTTGATGGCGGTCGCGACCGTCCGCGGCTCCTCGATGACGCGGTTCTCGTAGATCGGTGCCGCGCCCGCGGCCTGGAAGCCGACCATGCGCGGCAGCTCGCGGGCGCGGCCGGCGCGGTGGTACTCGCGGTAGCCCCGCCAGTGCGCGGTGATGTTGCCGGCGTTGCCCACGGGGATGAGGTGGTAGTCCGGGGCGCGCCCGAGCTGATCGACCACCTCGAAGGCGGCGGTCTTCTGGCCCTCGAGCCGGAACGGGTTCACCGAGTTGACGAGGGTGACGGGGTACTGCTCCGAGATCTGGCGGACGATCGACAGCGCCTGGTCGAAGTTGCCGTCCACCATCAGGACCTTGGCGCCGTGAATCGCCGCCTGCGAGAGCTTGCCGAGCGCGATCGCGCCCTTGGGCACCATGACGAAGGCCTTGATCCCCGCCCGCGCGGCGAAGGCGGCGGCCGACGCCGAGGTGTTGCCCGTGGACGCGCAGATGACGGCGCGCGAGCCCGCCTCCAGCGCCTTGGACATCGCCATCGTCATGCCGCGGTCCTTGAAGGAGCCGGTGGGATTGAACCCCTCGCACTTGAGATAGATCTGCAGCCGTGGATCCGTCGCCTCGGCCAGGCGGGGCGCGGGCACGAGCGGCGTGTTGCCTTCCAGCAGCGTCACCACCGCCGTCTTGTCGGTGACGGGCAGGAACTCGCGATACCGCTCGATCACTCCCCGCCACGCCGTCATCGCCCGGCATCGTCCTTTCGAGCGCCGGCCTTGCCGGCGCAACCTTCCTGGGGGGAGGCTTTGGAAGGGGGGCGAAGCCCCCCTCCGAGGAATCGAAGCCCCCCTCCGAGTATCATGCGGGGCCTCCCTCGACGCGGATCATCGTGGTGGGGGCGGCCACGACGCGCAGGCGGTCGATGGCGGCCAGCGCCACGCGCATGTCGTGCTCACGGGCCTCGTGGCTCATCATCACCACCGGCACGGCCTCGCCGGTGGCGCGCCCCTTCTGGATGACCGATGCGATGGAGATGTTGTTCTCGCCCAGGATGCCAGCCACGCGCGAGAGCACGCCCGGGCGGTCCTGCGCCATCACGCGCAGGTAGTAGCAGGAACGGATCGAGTCCATCGGGCGGAGGGGGAGCGCCGCCGGCCCCACCGACGGCAACTCCAGCGCGAGCGAGGGAATGCCGTGGGCGAGGCGCCGCGCGATCTCGACGATGTCCGACCATACGGCGGAGGCGGTGGGCAGCTGGCCGGCGCCGCGCCCGTAGAACATGAGGTCGCCGACGGCGTCGCCGGTGAGGAAGATGGCGTTGAAGACGCCCGAGACCGCGGCCAGGGGCGCCGCCGCCGAGATCATCGTGGGATGCACCCGGACCTCGACGCCGCCGTCGGCCGCCTTGGCGATGGCCAGCAGCTTCACGCGATAGCCGAGCTCGCGCGCGTAGGCAATATCGTGAGATGTGACGCGGGTGATGCCCTCGGTGTGGATGTCCTTGAGCTCCACGAACGTGCGGAAGGCGAGACTGACGAGGATCTGGAGCTTGTGCGCCGAGTCCATGCCCTCGATGTCGAGCGTGGGGTCGGCCTCCGCATAGCCGTGGGCCTGCGCTTCCTTCAGGACGACCGAGAAGTCGAGCCCTTCGTCGGTCATCTTCGACAGGATGTAGTTCGACGTGCCGTTCACGATGCCGAAGACCGACAGGATGCGGTTGGCGACCAGCCCTTCCTTCACCGCGCGGATGAGGGGGATGCCGCCGGCGACCGCCGCTTCGAATCCCAGCGTCACCTGATGGCGCCGGGCCTCGTCGTAGAGCTCGGCGCCGTGGTGCGCCAGCAGGGCCTTGTTTGCCGTCACCACGTGCTTGCCGGCGCCCAGGGCCCGGAGGATGAACGAGCGGGCCGGCTCGAGGCCGCCGATCAGCTCGATGACGACGGGAACGCCGGGGTCGCCCAGCACGCGGCTGGCGTCGGCGGTGAGGGGGAGCCGGGCGAGATCGAGACCTTCGCGGGGCCGGGTGAGGTCCAGGTCGGCGACGGCGGCCAGCGTGAGCCGGCAGCCCGCGCGCTCCTCGAGGAGGGCGCGTTGGGATTCGAGCAGCTTGACGACGCCCGCGCCGACAGTACCGAGGCCCAGCAGACCGATGCGGACTTCGCTCACGTCAGCGGCCGAGGTGTTTGAGGCCGCGGAGCGCCTGACGGATGCGCTGCTCGTTCTCCACGAGGGCGAAGCGCACGTAGCCCTCGCCGTATTCGCCGAAACCGATGCCGGGCGATACCGCGACCTTGGCCTCCTGGATGAGCAGCTTTGCGAACTCGAGCGAGCCCATCGTCCGGAACGGCTCGGGGATCGGCGCCCACACGAACATCGTGCCCTTGGGCTTGGGCACCGACCAGCCGAGCTTGTTGAGCCCGTCCACGAGGACGTCGCGGCGCCGGCGGTGGACCTCGACGATGTCGGCCACCACCGACTGGTCGCCCTCCAGCGCGATGATGCCGGCGATCTGGATGGGCTGGAAGGCGCCGTAGTCGAGGTATGACTTGATGCGAGCGAGGGCGTGGATCATGCGGGCGTTGCCGCATACGAAGCCCAGGCGCCAGCCGGGCATGTTGTACGACTTCGACGTGGAAAAGATCTCCACCCCCACGTCCTTGGCGCCCGGCGCCTCGAGAAACGAGGGCGGCCGGTAGCCGTCGAAGGCGAAGTCCGCGTAGGCGAAGTCGTGCACGACCAGCAGCCGGTGCTCGCGGGCGAACGCGACGACCTTCTCGAAGAACGCGCGATCCACGCATAAAGTCGTCGGGTTGTGGGGGAACGAAAGGATCAGGAGCTTTGCCTTGGGCCACGCCAGCTTCGCCGTTTCTTCGAGCCGTGCGAAGAAGTCACCGTCGGGCGTGAGCGGCACGGAGCGAAGGTCGCCGTCGGCGATGACGACCGAATAGGAATGGATCGGGTAGGTGGGGTTCGGAACCAGCGCGCCGTCGCCCGGCTGCAGGACCGCCAGCGTCAGGTGGGCCAGACCCTCCTTGGCGCCGATCGTGACGATCGCCTCCGACTCCGGATCCAGCTCCACGCCGTAGCGCTCGCGGTACCAGCGGGTGATGGCCACGCGAAGCCTCGTGATGCCCCGCGAGGCCGAGTAGCGGTGGTTCTTCGGATTCTGGGCGGCTTCGATGAGCTTGGCGACGATGTGCTTGGGCGTGCCCAGGTCGGGATTGCCCATCCCGAGGTCGATGATGTCCTCGCCGTGGGCGCGCGCCTTGGTCTTGAGATCGTTGACGATCGCGAAGACGTACGGGGGCAGGCGCTTGATCCGGTAGAACTCGTCCATGGGCTCCTCGTGACTTCTCGGGATGATACTGCGCGGCGTTCCTAGGTGTCAACAAAGCGACGATCTCACGCGGAGTTACGACGCGTCACGCGAGCGCGGAGCCTCCCGTTCCGGTGTCATGTCGGTGCCCTTTGCGTCAAATTGGTTAACTGACTCTCAGCCACGTGCCGGAATGGCAGCGGCAGCGCGCGTAAACGCTTGATTGTATGGACGCACTGACTCAGCACGTCGCTTGCAGAGCCGTTCCCCCGTATGGACGTCGAGACGGAACCGTCTGCCGAGATGGCGCCCTCCCCGGTTGACACGATCAGCCAGCCGGTGCTACAAACCGCCCAGCCGCCGTCCCGCGCGGCCAAACCCAATACCAAGACAACGAAACGGGTGGACCACCGCAGTCAGTTCAGTCTGCTGGTCGTGCGGGGGGACGGCGCACGGGTCCTCCGGGTCAACTTTCCGCGCCGGGTGCCCACGGTCATGCTCGCGGTCCTCGGCCTGCTCATCTGCGGGCTCGGCGCGCTCGTGGGCGACTGGTGGCACGTGCGGCAGCGCATGCGCGACGTAGCCTCGCTGTTCCAGCAGATCGACGAGCAGCAGGCGACCATCGAATCCGTCAATCGCCGCGTCGGCCAGCTGCGCCAGGAAGTGACGAGCTGGCGCGAGATGCACGCACGCATCTGGGAGCCGTTCGGTCCGGAGCTGGCGCCCAGGGGTCATGACAACGGCATCGGCGGCGGCCGGGCGACGCCACCCGATCGGGCCGAGCTGACCTCTCCGGCCAGTGAGCTGGACCGTCTCACCGAGCAGGTCATGGAGGAGGGGCAAAGCATCCGGGCGCTGGACAGGCTGATCGTCCGGGCCCGCAAGGCGCTGGTGGCGCTGCCCTCGCGGTGGCCCGTGCGGGGGGCCGTCAATTCCGAGTTCGGAAACCGGCTCTCGCCGTGGACGAAGACGCCGGAGTTCCACGCCGGCATCGACATTTCGGCCGACCGCGGCACGATCGTGCGCGCGCCCGCGTCGGCCACGGTCTTCTTCGCCGGGGCCCAGACCGAGTACGGTCTGACAGTGATCCTCGACCACGGGGAAAACATCCGCACGATCTACGGTCACCTGTCGAAGATCAAGGTGCAGCAGGGCGAGCGCGTCGAGCGGGGCACCGAGCTCGGCCTCAGTGGAAACACGGGCCGCTCCTCTGGTCCGCACCTCCATTACGAGATCATGGTGAAGGGCCAGTCCGTCAACCCGCGCGCGTACCTCTGGAACTGATCCGCTCCCTCGGACCCCCGCTCCTTTTCCTCCTGATCGGCCTCCTGTCGGGATGTGCGCGCGAGCACTGGATCTACGACAAGCCGAACGTGACGCCGGCTCGCATGGATCAGGACATGGCGGAGTGCCGCCGGCAGTCGGTTTCGCGCCAGGGGTGGGCGATCTTTCAAGCCAACCGGCTCGACCGCGAGGCGTTCAACCGCTGCATGGAGCGCAAGGGCTACACGGTCGGCGTCGCGAAGTAACGAGCTCCCGTCCCCGCCACGCGGCCCCGGGCGCGCGTCGGAGTAGGCCACCGTTCGAGCGCGGGCTTCGCCCGCGCAATCCTTCCCTGGGGGAGGCCTCGGAGGGGGCCGTCGAGGCCCCCTCCGACTCAGTGGCGGGCCAAGAACTCCAGGCCCAACGCGTTGAAGGCCTCGGGGCGCTCCCAGAAGTAGCCATGGGCCGCCCCGGGCAGCGTGCGGAGGGTGGCGCCGGGAATCCGCGCCGCCAGTTCCCGGGAAAAGCGCGACGGCACCAGGATGTCCTCCTCGCCCACGCTCACCAGCGTCGGGCAACGAATGGCGTGGAGCCGATCGAGCGTGTCGTGGGCGGCGACGGCCTCGCCCTGGCGGAGGAAGCCCGTCAACGACTGAGGATGGGGGTTGGCGAGCGCGTTCTGGAGGATCATCTCGACGAGTTCTGGACGCTCGTTGTAGGTCGCCGGGGCGAACAGCCAGAGCCCGATCGCTCTGAGCGCCGCCTCGCGGCCCAGGTGGGTGCGGATCTGGCGCCAGGCCGCGTTGAGCGCTTTCAGATATGCGTCCGGCCGCGCCAGCGTGCAGCCCAGCTGGAGCGAACGCATGCGGCGCGGATGGTTGAGAGCCAACTCCTGGGCGATCATCCCGCCCATCGAGACGCCGACCACGTGCGCCCGGTCGATGCCGAGCGCCTCCATGAGGCCGGCGGTGTCGTCGGCCATCATCCGCGTCGTGTAGGGACGGTCGGGCGCATCGGTCTGACCCGCGCCGCGGTTGTCGAATGCGATGACCCGGTACGCCTGGGTGAACGCCGGCATCTGGAAGCCCCAGGCGAGATGATCTCCGCCGAAGCCCATGATCAGCACCAGTGGCTCTCCGGCGCCGGCCTCCGCGTAATACATCTCGATGTCGTTGACCCTGACCTTGGGCACCGCTCAGATGCCTGACCCGGGCGTCGCCAGGGGCTGGCGGGTGACCCCGGTCGGGAGCCGGTGGGCTCCTCGGAGACCCGTTCCCTGCGAGTGGGACCACGCGATGCGGGCAGGCTGGGAAGGACGAAGGGCGAGTGTCACCACCAGGCTCGTGGTTGACGAGGAGGCCACCGGCTCCCGACCGGGGTCACGCGGGGGCCGGTGGGCTCCTCGGAGACCCGTTCCCTGCGAGTAGGACCAGGCGACGCGGTCAGGATGGGAAGGACGAAAGGCGAGTGTCACCGCCAGGCTCGTGGTCGACGAGGAGGCCACCGGCCCCGGGCCGTGGTCACGCGGGAGTCGCTACGCCGTCGCGATACCAGTGCGGACCTGACAGGCCACCCAGTGGCCCGGCGAGATCTCGCGAAGAACCTGGTCGTTCACCGAACAGGACGGCACCCGGATCGGGCAGCGGGTGTGGAAGCGGCACCCCGAGGGCGGGTTGACGGGGCTGGGCACGTCGCCCTCCAGGATGATGCGCTTGCGCTTGACCGTGGGGTCGGGGATGGGCACGGCCGAGAGCAGCGCCTCCGTGTACGGGTGCTTGGGGTTGGTGTAGAGCTCCTTGGCCGGCGCGATCTCGACGATCTTGCCGAGGTACATGACGGCGACCCGCGTCGAGATGTGCTCGACGACCGAGAGGTCGTGGGCGATGAAGAGGTAGGTGAGCCCGAACTTCGCCTGGAGCTCCTCTAACAGATTGATGATCTGGGCCTGGATGGACACGTCCAGCGCCGACACCGGCTCGTCGGCCACGATGAGCTTCGGGCTCACCGCCAGCGCCCGCGCGATCCCGATCCGTTGCCGCTGTCCCCCGGAAAATTCGTGAGGGTAGCGCCGGAGGTGCTCGGAGGACAGCCCGACCGTGTCCAGCAGGTGCACGACCCGCTCCTCGCGCTGCTTCCGGTTCGGGGCCAGCTTGTGGATGACGAGGGCCTCGCCGATGATCGAGCCCACCGTCATGCGCGGGTTCAGCGAGGCGTAGGGGTCCTGGAAGATGATCTGCATCTCCTTCCGGAGGGCCCGCAGCGAGCGCTTGTCCAGCGTGGTCACGTTCTTGTCCTGAAACCACACCTCGCCCGAGGTGGCCTCGATGAGGCGCAGGATCGTCCGGCCGGTGGTGGACTTGCCGCACCCGGACTCGCCGACCAGGCCGAGCGTCTCTCCGGCCAGGATCTCGAAGGACACGTCGTCCACCGCGTGCACTCGCGCCACCTCGCGCGAGAAGAGCCCGCCGCGGATCGGGAAGTACTTCTTGAGGTTCTTCACCCGGAGCAGCGCTTGTGGCATCGCGGGCCTCAGTAGAGGAAGCAGGCCACCTTGTGGCCGGGCCGGACTTCCTTGAGCGGCGGCGTGTTCTCGAAGTGCATCGGCTTGGCGAACGCGCAGCGCGGCGCGAAGCGGCAGCTGGGCTTGATCTCCCCGCGCAGCATGGGCACCGTGCCCGGGATCGTGTCCAGCTTGCGCCTCTGCGTCGCCGCCAGGTCGATGCGCGGGATCGAGCGGAGCAGGCCCTGCGTGTAGGGGTGGAGCGGCTCCTTGAACAACTCCACCACCGGCGCCTCCTCGACCACCTGGGCGGCGTACATGACGACCACGCGCTGCGCCGTCTCCGCGATGACCCCCATATCGTGGGTGATCAGCATCACTGCCATGTTGAACTTCGCCTTCAGCTCGTTGAGCAATTCTAGTATTTGGGCCTGGATGGTGACGTCGAGCGCCGTCGTCGGCTCGTCCGCGATCAGCAGCTTGGGGTTGCACGACAGCGCCATGGCGATCATCACGCGCTGTCGCATGCCGCCCGAGAGCTGGTGCGGATACTCCTTCACCCGGCGCTCCGGATTCGAAATGTGCACCACCCGCAGCATCTCGACCGTCTTGTCCATCGCGTCGCGGCGGCCCAGCCCCTCGTGCAGCCGGATCGCCTCGGCGATCTGCTCGCCCACGGTGAAGACGGGGTTCAGCGAAGTCATGGGCTCCTGGAAGATCATCGCGATCTCTTTGCCGCGGACCTTGCGCATCTGGGCGGAGGTGAGGTCGAGGAGGCTGCGACCGTTGTAGATGATCTGGCCCTCGACGATCCGGCCGGGCGGCTGCGGGATCAGGCGCATGATGCTGAGCGCGGTGACGCTCTTGCCGCAGCCCGATTCGCCGACGACGCCCAGGGTCTCGCCCTTGTTGATGTAGAGGTCGACGCCGTCGACGGCCCGGACCACCCCCTCGTCGGTGAAGAAGTGCGTCTTGAGGCCCTTCACTTCCAGGAGACGTTCGGCCATGAGGCCTCCCTATCGAGTACAGATCACGTGTCAGCCCGGCGGCGGGGAGCCGTCGTCGACCACGCGAGCAACTCTACGCGGCCACCTTCGAGATGGTCATCGCTGACACATTGCCCAGAAGATACGGGTCTCCGACGGCTCCCCACCGCCGGGCTGACTCCGAACCTATGTCGACCTTCGACGCCCCCGGCCGTGGCTACCATCGGCTGGTGATCTCGCCGAAGGCGTCCAGCGCGCGTCTGATGTCCTCGGCATCGACGTCCTTGTGAGTGACGCAGCGGATCGCGGCGGGGCCGATGGGGTGGATCTTGATCTTGCGGGCGGCGCAGCCCTTCACCAGCTCGTTGACCGGGCTCTCCGGCGGCGGGCCCCCGGCCCGCTCGATCTTGAAGATGACGATGTTCGTCTGCACGCTGGCGAGGTCGACGCTGAGCCGGGGGAGCGTGACGATGCCTTCGGCCAGGGCGCGCGCGTTGACGTGATCCTCGGCCAGGCGGGCGACCATGCGCTCGAGGGCGACGATCCCGGCGGCGGCGATCACGCCGGCCTGCCGCATTCCGCCGCCCAGCATCTTCCGGATCCGGCGCGCCCGCCCGATGAGCTCGGCGCTGCCGCAGACCACGGACCCCACCGGCGCGCCCAGGCCCTTGGAGAGGCAGAAGGTCACCGAGTCGACGGGGCGGGTGAACTCTCGCGCATCGCGCCGGAGCGCGACGGCGGCATTGAACACTCGGGCGCCGTCCAGATGCACGGGCACCCCGGCGCCGTGAGCGACGGCGGCCACGGCGGCGATCTCTTCTGGCGTGCAGCAGGTGCCCCCCTGGCGGTTATGCGTGTTCTCGACGCAGACGAGCCCGGTGGGCGGAACGTGAATGTTCGCCGGGCGGAGCGCCTCGCGCACTTGGGCGGGGGTGAGGAAGCCGCGCTCGGTCTTCACCGGGCGCATCTGCACGCCGCCGATGGCCGAGGTGCCGGCCACTTCGTAGTTGAAGATGTGGGAGTCGAGGTCGAGCACGACCTCCTGGCCCGGGCGGGTCTGGGCCAATACGGAAACGAGATTGCCCAGGGTGCCGGAGGTGACGAAGAGCCCGGCCTCTTTGCCCATGCGCTCGGCGGCCATCGCCTCCAGCCGCTTGACGGTCGGGTCCTCCTCCCAGACGTCGTCGCCGACCTCGGCGTGCCCCATGGCCTCGCGCATCTCGGGAGTCGGGAGCGTGAGCGTGTCGGATCTGAGGTCGACGATGTCGTGCACGATGCCTACCTCTGGGCCCGCAGCCGCTGGACGGCTCGCCGCCCGAACTCGGTGTAGGCGAACTCGCTCTCGAGTCGGACGAGCAGCTCCCGGGCCTCGGCCGTCTTGCCCTCGCGGAGGTACACCTCGGCCAGCAGCCAGAGGGCCTCGGGGATGACGAGCGTCCGCGGATACTCCTTCAGCACCTGCTCGAGCCGCTGCCGGGCCGCGCTCGGATTGCCCTGGTTGAAGTAGAAGTTCGCCACCCACACTTCCTTCTGGGCCAGGCGGCCCCGGCAGATGTCGATCTTGGCCAGCGCCTCGGTCGCGTAGCGGCTCTCCGGGTAGTCCTGGACGAGCTTCTTGAAGTGCTCGAGCGCCTTCTTGGCGAGGGTCTGGTCCTGCTCGATGGGCTTGATCTGGTCGTAGTACGCCATGGCCAGCCGGTACTGGACCAGATCGGCGATCCGGTCGCGCGGGTAGAACGACATGAACGTCTCGAACTCTTTGATGGCCTTGTCGAACTCGCTCTCGCGATAGAAGGCCTCGCCGATCAGGAAGCGGCCGCGGGAGGCGTAGGACGAGTTCGGATGGCGCTCGACGATCTTCTTGAAGTGCTCGCGCGCCTCGTTGTACTGCCGTTTGTCCAGCGCCTGCTCACCGAGCTTATAGAGCTCTTCGGCTGGCAAGATCGGCGTGGGCGCGGGCCTCAGCCAGCCACAGCCGGCCGCCATCAGGAGCAGGCCCACGAGCGCGGAGCGTCGAATCGCAGCGGGAACGTCAGGCATGAAATTGCCTGTATATACCACAATTGACAGCAAAAATCCTTTGACTTGGGGTCCCCCGCCCGGTATGAGGAAAGACACTCAGGGAGGCGTCAACGCCATGGCTTTCCCGCGCATGGTCCGAGTCCGTCAAACCTTCCCCCGTCCCCGGGTCGTCGACATCCCCCGGGCGGTGGCCGAAACCCTCGCCGCCGCCGGAGTGCCCATCAAGCGCGGCGATACCGTCGCCGTCGGCGCCGGCAGCCGCGGCATCGCGAACATCGACGTCATCGTCGGCGCCACGGTCACGTGGCTCAAGGATTGCGGGGCCCGCCCCTTCATCTTCCCCGCCATGGGCAGCCACGGCGGCGGCACGCCTGAAGGCCAGCTCTCCGTGCTCGCGCATTACGGGATCACCGAGGCCACGATGGGCTGTCCCCTCCGGGCCACGATGGAGGTGGTGCGGGTGGGCGAGGCGCTCGACCTGCCGGTGTGGCTCGATCGCTGGGCATCCGAGGCCGACTGGATCGGGCTCGTCAACCGCGTCAAGCCCCACACCGACTTCAAGGGCTCGATCGAGTCGGGCCTGTTCAAGATGATGACGATCGGGCTCGGCAAGTACAAGGGGGCCATCCAGTATCACCGCGCCAACATCCACCACGGCTACGAGAAGGTGATCACCGCGGTGGGCCGGCAGATGCTGGCCAAGGTGCCCCTCGGCTTCGGCCTGGGCATCGTGGAGAACGGGTACGACGAGACCGCGCGCCTGGAGGCATTCACCGCCGCCACCCTGGAGGAGGGCGAGCGGCGGCTCCTGAAGGACGCCCGCGAGTGGATGGCCCGCCTGCCGTTCTCGCCGATGGACGTGCTGATCGTGGAGGAGATCGGCAAGAACATCTCCGGCGCCGGCATGGACACCAACGTCATCGGCCGGCCGTCGAACCCGCACGAGCCGTTCCCGGCCGACCCCAAGATCCTGTGGATCGTGGCCCTCGACCTCACCGAGGAGAGCTACGGCAACGCCACCGGCATCGGCAACGCGGATTTCACCACCCGGAAGCTGGTCGACAAGATCGACATGAAGGCCACGCTCATCAACTGCATCACCGCCTGCGCGCCCAACGGCGCCAAGGTCCCGGCGACCTACGACACGGACCGGGAGGCGATCGAGACCGCGCTGTCCTGCATCGGCCTGACGCCGCCCGAGCGGGCGCGCGTCATCCGCATCAAGAACACGCTCATGATCGGCGAGATCGAGATCTCGGAGGCGTACCTGCCGGAGCTGGCCCAGCGACCCGATCTCACGCCTCTGGGGGATCCGGTGTCGCTCGCGTTCGATGCGGGGGGGCGGCTCCGTCCGCTCTCGCTCACACGCTGAAGGAGGATGCGGCGACCCACATCTACACCAGGTCCTGAGCGCCTGCCCGCGTGAAGGCGCTCG
Organism: Candidatus Rokubacteria bacterium 13_1_40CM_69_27; assembly: GCA_001917535.1. Taxonomy (GTDB): domain Bacteria; phylum Methylomirabilota; class Methylomirabilia; order Rokubacteriales; family CSP1-6; genus MNEF01. The sequence continues at coordinate 10,292 of MNEF01000017.1, read as the reverse complement.
TCTATCCCGCCTGGGACACGCTTCGTCGGAGGGGGCCTCGACGGCCCCCTCCGAGCCACCCCCAGTTCCGGTTGCGGCGGCAAAGCCGCCGCGCGGGCGTCGTGCACGTGAGCGCTCGGCGATGAAGGCCCTCGTCTATCCTGCCTGGGACGTTCTGGAGATCCGTGACGTCCCGGAGCCGTCGCCCGGGCCCGGCGAGGTCGTGCTCCGGGTCGCCGCCGTCGGCATCTGCGGCTCCGAGCTGGAAGCGGTCGCCTCCCGGAGCCCCCGGCGGACGCCGCCGCTCATCATGGGTCACGAGTTCTGCGGCGAGGTGGCGGCGGTCGGCGAGGGCGTGACCGACCTCAGGGTCGGTGATCGCGTGGTGTCGAGCTCCGTGATCCCGTGCGGGCGCTGCGCCGAGTGCCGCCACGGCGCGACCCATCTCTGCCCGCAACGCGAGGTCTTCGGCATGAACCGCCCCGGCGCCTTCGCCGAGCGCATCGCCGTCCCGGCCTCGGTGGTGCTGCCGCTGCCGGAGCGGGTGGGACCGCTGGAGGGCGCGCTGGTCGAGCCCCTGGCCAACGCCGTCCACGTCTGGTCGCTGGTCACCCGGCGCTTTCCGGAGACGGTCGTCGTCATCGGGTGTGGCGCCATCGGCCTGATGGCGCTCCAGGTGGCGCGGGCCGGCGGCGCCCTGACCCTGATCGCCGTGGAGATCAACGAGGCGCGGCTGGAGATGGCGCACGCGGTCGGCGCCGAGCCGGTCTTCAACCCGATGCGCGGAGATGTGGTCGCGGAGCTGAGACAGTTCACGCGCGGCCGCGGCGCCGATATCGTGATCGACGCGGTGGGCGCGGCGGCCACCCGCCGGGCCGCGGTCGAGATGGCGTGCGCGGGCGGCGAGGTCGTCTGGGTCGGCCTCCACGACGACGCCACCGAGATCCCGGGGTACCAGGTGGTGCTCGGCGAGCGGCGCATCGCCGGATCGTACGCGGTCACCGCGCGCGACCTCGGCACCGCCGTCGGCCTCTTCGCCCACGGGCGGATCGAGATCGCCCCCTGGGTCCACCCGTTCGCGCTGGACGAGGGCCCGCGCGTCTTCCGTCAGCTACTCACCGCGCCGCCGCGGGACTACGCGAAGGCCCTGCTCCTGCCCTGACGCGGCTCAGATCCGGTAGAGGTACTCCTGTAGATATTGGATCTCCGCGCCCTTGTCCTCGAGATCGACCCGCATGAGGTCGCGGATCGAGAGCATCGAGAGCAGCCGGCCCTCGCTCACCACCGGCAGATGGCGGATGTTGGCCTGGTCCATCTTGCGCATCGCCGACGAGTAGTCGTCGTCGGCGTCGGCGACGACCAGGTCGGTCGTCATGACGCTGGCGACGGGCGTGCGGGCGGGGTCGAGGCCGCGATCGACGACACGCTGGACGACGTCGCGCTCGGAGAAGACGCCGACCAGCCGGTCGCCATCGAGCACGGCCACGATGCCCACGTTGTTCTCGGCCATGACCCGCACCGCCTCCGTGACCTGGGTCTGGCGCTGGACCACGAAGAGAAAGCCGTGGCGCATGATCTCGCGCAGCTTCTTCATCGCGACACCTCCCGGGCGCGGCCGGCGCCGCGGACACGACGGCCGGGCCGAAGGTCGGGAAAATGGAGGCTAGCCTAGCCCGCGGCGGCCGCTGCGGCAAGAGGAAAGGCGCCGGGGGATGAGTGGGCTACTTCACCTCGATCTGCGCCTTCATCGAGGGATGCAGACCGCACATATAGTCGTAGAGGCCCGGTGCCGCAAAGGTTTGGGAGTGCCTCTGGCCCCGGGTGAGGATCGACGAGCGGCCCGGTGTGCCGGTCGTCACCGCGATCAGTGGTCGTCAGAGTCGAGCGGTCATACGCTGTTGACAAGTCCCGTTGATGCGCCTAGAGTCCCGCCACCTTTTGTGCGTCTGAACGCCCGGTCCCCAAGGGGGGTCCATGCTCCCACCCGAGTTCTCGAGGGTTCTTCCACGCTGGGTCACCGGGGAGCTCGTCGCGCTGCGAGCCGTTGAGGTGGCCGAAGGTTAGCCAGGGAGGGCTCTTCCGATGAGAAGGCTGAAGGACACCCGGGTGGCGATTCTGTTGGGAGGGCTCGCTGTGCTGTTGGCGCTTCTCATGGTATCGCCCTGGATGGTCAAGGGGGCGGACCACCGGGAGGCGCCCCTGGTCGACGAGGATCCGACCCTCGATATCACCGACGTGTTCGCCTTCATCAGCCCCGGCGACCCGACGAAGGTCGTGTTCGCGATGAACGTGAACCCCTTTTCGGTCCCGGCCGAGAACCCGTCGTATTCCTTCAGCCCGGCGGGGCTCTACCAGTTCAAGATCGACAACACCGGCAACGCGCGGGAGGACCTGGTCATCCAGGCCCGATTCGAGGGCACCGAGACCGCGCGCGATTCGAGGTGCCGGACGGGCCCGGGCGGCCAGTTCGTGACGGTGAGGGGTCCCGCCCGACCGAAGAAGACCGGAGCCGTGAACGAAGAGCTGGGGCGACACGCGCCGGAGGTGACAGGGTGCAGCAACACCGTTCTCGGCCCGTCCCCGGATGGGGTCCGCGTCTTCGCCGGGCTCAGGGATGATCCGTTCGTCCTCGACGTCGGCCAGGTCTTCCGGATCCTGCGCGGCTCGCAGGGCGTCTTCAGGGCGTTCACCAGCCCGGCCCTGGGCCCCCTTCCTGGCCGGCCGGTCCGCGCGGATGGCACGAGCGGCGTGGACGGCTTCGGCGGGTTCAACGTCTCCACCCTCGTGGTCGAGGTCCCAAGGGGCATGATTCAGGGGACGGCGGCCCGAACGCGGACCTATCTGCACAACAACACGACGGTCGGCGTGTGGGGAACGACCAGTCGCCGGCATGAGGCCACGCGATTCGCGAAACGCGACGCCGAGGACGAAGGCCCCTTCATTCAGCTCGAGCGAATGGGGCAGCAATTGTTCGCCACGGTGTTCGTCCCCGGGGGGGAACCGCGCGACGTCTTCAATCGCGCCATCCCCGAAAACGACGTGAGAGACTTCAGCGATCTGGTACCGGATGCCCTCACGAGCAACGATCCGACCGGCAACACGATCGCGGGCCGGGCGGCCGTCCTCGATGCGGTCGGAGTGACGGCCCTCCCGAACGGCGCCCCGCTGTTGCTTCCCCCGAGCTTCACGAACACCGACCGGGACCTCCTGCGCAAGGCCCTGCTCCCCGATGTCTTGCGCCTGGATCTCGCCCGACCCGCTACCACCCTCGACGTCGGCGCGAATGGCCTCCAGAACGGGAGGCGAGCGGGTGACGATGTCAGCGACATCATCTTCAGACTCGCCCGCCAGCTTGCCGATGTGAAGTTCCCGGATGGGTTCCTCGGGGGTATTCCGGGAAGTGGGCCGCTTGGGAGCCGCAAGGCTCTGATCTTTCCTGACCGCCGAATCTTCGTTGTCCTCCAGGGAACGGACTTCATCAAGCCTGACGCCCAGGTACCCGACGTGTCTCAGAGCGGGAACGACCGGCCGCTGCTCTTAGAATTCCCGTTCTTCGCGTTCCCCCATCCGCTGCCCGGAGAAGCAGTCCCCGCCCCCGGCACGGTCGGGTTCCCGCCGCAGCAATGACGCGGAGAACAGAATAGAGGAGCTCGACCTCGAACGGCGCCCCTGAGGAGGAGGGAGATGGCAACGAGCAGCCGAGGCGTTCTGGCCATCTCCCTCCTCCTCGCCATCCCCCTTGCCCTGCCGCCCTCGGCGCCGCACGACGTGTACGCCCAGCCGAAGACGACCGATCACCTCATCCAGTTCTATCAGTCGCGCGTGGCCCGGGACCCCGACGACTTCTTCAACTACAACAAGCTGGGCGGGGCGTACATCCAGAAGGCACGGGAAACGGGCGACGTCACCTACTACGAGCTGGCCGAGAAGGCTCTCAAGAAATCGCTGGAGCTGGTCCCGGACGGCCCGATGGCGACGAGCGCCACGGCGTCGCTGGCCGCGGTACACCTCGCCAAGCACCGGTTCGCGGACGCCCTGACCTCCGCTCAGAAAGCGCTCGCCCTCGGCTCCGGCGATCTGTCCCCCCAGGCCATCGTGGGCGACGCCTACCTCGAGATGGGCGAGTACGAGAAGGCCTCCCTGGCGTATTCAAAGATGCTCGCGCTCAGCGGGCCGCTCCACCCCTACAGCCGTCTCTCGTATCTGCAGTTTCTCCGGGGCGATCCACCCGGCGCGATCGAGCACATGCGGAGAGCGGTGGCGACCGCGATCGAAGGCAACGCGCCGCCGGAGAACCTCGCCTGGAGTCGGGTGCAGCTGGGCGAGCTGTTCTTCCAGATCGGAGAGGTGGCGAAGGCTGAGGCCGCCTACCAGGACGCACTCACCACGTATCCCCGCTACCACCGCGCCCTGGCCGGGCTCGGGAAGGTGCGGGCGGCGCAGCAGAAGCATCAGGACGCGATCGCGCTTTATCAGAAGGCCCTCGACGTCATTCCGCTGCCCGAGTACGCCGCCGCCCTGGGCGACGTCTACACGAAGATCGGCCGCGCGGGCGACGCCAAGAGGCAGTACCGGCTCGTCGAGTACATCGGCTACGTGAACACGCTCAACCGGACGATCTACAACCGAGAGCTCGCGCTCTTCTACGCCGATCACGATATCATGCTCAAGGAGGCGCTCGACCTGGCCCAAAAGGAGCTGGAGGTCAGACGCGATATCTACACCCACGATGTCCTCGGCTGGGCCCTCTACAAGAACGGCAAGCTCTTGGAAGCGCGCGCGGCGATGACCGACGCTCTGCGACTGGGGACCAGGGACGCCCGGCTGTTCTTCCACGCCGGCATGATCCATCGGAGCCTGGGGGATACCGAGAAGGCCAGGGAGTACCTGCTCCGGGCGCTGTCGACCAACCCTCACTTTCACGTGCTCCAGGCCGACGTGGCCCGGCGGGCGCTCCAGGAGCTCGGGGTCGGCGGTGGCCGGTAATCCTCTATCGTCGGCGCTTGCTCTGGGAGCTCTCGTGATGGCTTCGACCCTCATCGCCCCCGGCCCGGGCTCGGCCCATCCGCTGGGGAACTTCAGCATCAGCCACTACGCGGGGATCCGCCTCGGCCAGGACGACATCGAGCTGCGTTATCTCATCGACATGGCGGAGATCCCGACGTTCCAGGAAATTCAGGAGACGGGGATCGTTCCCGAAGCGGGGCACGCGAGCCTGCGACCCTACCTGGCCCGCAAGGCCGAGACGCTCGAGGAGGGGCTCCTGCTCATGCTCGACGGCCGGAGGCTCCAGCTCCAGATCGCGTCCACGGACGTGATCTTCCCGCCCGGGGCCGGCGGTCTGCCGACGATGAAGATGGGCGTCCTCTACCGCGCCCGTCTCGAGAATCCGGCCGCCCCTGGCCCGACCACGTTGCGTTACCGGGACGATAACTTTCCCGGCCGCGCCGGTTGGAAGGAGATCATCGCGGTCGGGGCGTCCGGGGTGTCCTTGCTGAGCAGCTCCGTCCCCGACAAGGACCGGAGCCAGCGGCTGGCCGACTATCCGACCGACCTCCTCAACAGCCCGCCTCAGGATCTCGAGGCGCGGATCGTCTTCACCCGGGTGTCGGCACCGCCGCTGACGGGAGCGGAGACACCCGGGCCCGCTTCTCCCGGGGCCGGGGTGGAGAGGCCACGCGCCGCGGAGACGGCCCGGTTCGTCGACCCGATCCGGCTCCGGCCGAACAGTCAGGCGACGCCTCGGGACGCGCTCACCGAGCTCGTCGCGACGAAGCAGCTGGGGTTTGGGGTCGTCGTGATGGTCCTGGCGGTCTCGGCGGTCCTGGGGGCCTTTCACGCGCTGGAGCCCGGTCACGGCAAGACCGTCGTCGCCGCCTACCTTGTTGGCTCGCGCGGAACTGCCTGGCACGCCGTCGTCCTCGGCCTCGTCGTGACGGCGTCGCACACGGCCGGGGTGTACCTGCTCGGCGGGGTGACCTTCTACGCGTCGCAGTATGTGCTGCCGGAGCGGCTCTACCCCTGGCTGGGGGTGGGATCGGGCCTCACCATCGCCGGCCTGGGGTTGTTCCTCTTCCTCCGCCGGTATGCCGGAGCCCCGCACCTCCATCGTCACGGCCACCATCACCACCCTCACGACGCCGACGCAGAGCACGATCACCACGCAGCCGAGCACGGGCCACACGATCATCACCACCGGGCGTCGGCGGCGGGGCACCGGCACCCCGAAGCGGGTGCGGCCGTGTCTGTCCGGGAACTCGTCGCCCTGGGCGTGACCGGCGGGATCATTCCCTGCCCCGCCGCGCTCGTCGTCTTGCTGAGCGCGCTGTCCTTACGCCGGGTAGGGTTCGGTCTTCTCCTGATCGTGGCGTTCAGCGTGGGGCTGGCCGTCGTGCTCGTCGCCATCGGAATCCTGATGGTCTATGCGCGCCGCCTGATGTCCCGGTTCCACGAGGATGGCCCCCTGATCACCCGATGGTTGCCGCTGGCCTCCTCGGCCGTCATCACGCTGCTGGGCGTCGCGATCGCCGTGCAGGCGCTCGTGAGCGCCGGCATTCTCCAGATGTGAGCGTAGCGAGGGCGGACGGGAAGCCTACAGGAGCTTCTCCCTACAGGAGCTTCTCCATGACGACGGTGTCCACCCACCGCCCGTCGAGCATCCCCTGCTCCTTGTAGACGCCGACGGTTCGGAACCCGAACTTCTCGTAGAGCGCCATGCCGCCCGTGTTGGTGGGGAACGCCGATAAAACCAGCTTGTGGAAGCCGTGCTCGCGACCGAGCTCGATCAGGCGGCGCAGGAGCGCGCTGCCCACGCCCTTGCCGCGGTACGAGCGCTCCACGTACACGGAGAAGTCGGCGACGAACCGGTACGCCTCGCGCGGGTTGAAGACGTTGAGGCTCCCCCAGCCGACGACCTCGTCGCGCTCGTTTTCGACGACGATCACCGGATGGCGGGGAGCGCGATTGGCGAGCCACTGGCGCCGCTCCTCGGGCGTGCGCGACCCGGTCTCGAGAGTGGCCACCCGGTCCTCGATGCCCTGGTTGTAGATCCGGCCGATGGCCTCGGCGTCCGCCGCGGTGGCCAGCCGGACCCGGTACGGAATCACGGCAGCTCCCGCGCGTCCAGCCGGCCTTCCTTCTGCAGCCGCGCGAACTCCTCCAGCGTCCGCCGCACACCCGCCTCGAGCGGCGTCCGCGGCGCTGGCCCCAGGTCGCGCTGGTAGCGCGCGTCGTCGAGCGCGTCGGGGAAGGGGATCGGCTGCTCGACATGACTGAGCGAGCCCTTCGCCTGGGGCCAGGCCTCGGTGATCAGTCGCGCCACGTCGGCGACGGCGGCCGACGAGCCGTGCAGGTTGTACACGCGCGCGCCGGGGAGGCCCGAGCGCGACGCGACGATGAACGCCCGCGCCACATCGTCGGTATAGACGAGATCCGTGCGGCCGCCCCAGCGGATCTGGAAGGGGCGCCCCAGGACGGCGGACTTCATGGCCAGCGTGCGGTCAGCGGTCAGCCCGAAGTCCCGCCCCGGACCATACACCGACAGGGGGCGGAACCCCATCGACGGGATCTTGTGCTCCTCCCAGTAAATGCGCGCCGTCTCCTCGTTGGCGACCTTGTAGACGCCGTAGTGCGTCGCCGGGTGCGGGGGCGCGTCGTCCTTGATCGGCCCCGGCGGGTAGAGGTTCGGGGGGCCGAAGACGGCCGCCGACGAGGCGTAGACGATCCGCTCGATCTGACCGGCGGCGGCGCGCGCGGCCTCGAAGACGTTCGCGGTACCGACGACGTTGATCAGCGCCCCCCTCGACGGGTCCTGGCGGCAGAGCGGGACCTGCCAGGCGGCGAGATGGATGATCTGTCGGATCGCGTGGTCGCGGACGACCCGGGCGACCCGTTCGCGATCGGTGATGTCGCCCCGCTCGATGGTGATCCGGCCGGCCACGTCGGGGCCCACGATCATCCGCAGGCGCCACGGGTCGTCGCCCAGGTCGAAGACGACGGGGCGCTCGCCCTCGGCCAGAAGCCCACGCACGACCCACGCGCCGATACAGCCGAAGGCGCCGGTGACCAGGACGCTCATGGGCCGGAACCATATCACAGTGGACGGACGGCATCTGCTATGCTCGCGGCCATGGTGGCTGGGCGTCTCCGCCTCCCGGCAATCGTGGGGTGCCTCACCGGAGCGCTGTTCGTCGTCTACGTCGTCGGGCTCGCGCCCCACCTGGTCCATCACCTGTTCGACCCGCACCAGACGCAAGCCGACTGCCCATTCGCCACCGCCGCCGAGCGCGAGCACGCGATGCCGGTCGCCGTCGTCACCGTCGTGACGCCGGTGACGGCGGTGTCACTGCCGCCACCGCCGACGCTGGACCTCCCGGTCACCGTCCCCGCCGTCGCCTCGGCCCGCGCCCCGCCCGTCATCGCCTCCTAACCAGCTCGTTTCCGTCGCCGTCGCCACCCGTCTTTCCGTGTGGCGGAAAGCCGCCGGTCTAACCGTCGGCGACGGACATCCCAACGCGTCAGGAGGCGAAGATGCGCGCATTCACGCGTCTCTCTATCGTTGGCAGCTTGGCCCTCGCGTGGTTGTGGCCGGCCTCGGCGCTGGCCCAGCAAAGCCCGCCGCCGTCCGAGCTCGAGGTCCTGAAGCAAGAGGTTGGCCGGCTGCAGGAGCGCCTGCAGCAGCTCGAGCAGGCGCAACAGGGCGACAAGGCGCAGCAGCAGCGTCCAGCCCCCAGCCCGCCGCCCGCAGCCATGCCCCTCGCGGTCCAGACTCCGCCCGCCTCGGCGATGCCCGTCACCGCCCAGGCGCCGCCGGCCGTGCCCCCCCGCCCCGGCGAGCGCGAGATCCAGCTCGAGCGGGAGCACCCGGCCGAGATGCTGGGGCTGCCCAAGCCCGAGATCGGGGGAGCCCGGATCTCAGGGTTCTTCGTCGGCTCGGCCAACTACAACTCCCACATCCAGATGGTGCCAGAGTTCGCGGGCAACGCGCCTGTCAGCTCGGAGCCCCGCAGCCTCGACTTCAGATTCGACCAGTTCACGATCGGCGCCTTCAAGACGTTCTCGCCCTGGCTGTCGGCCGGCGCCAGCATCGAGGTGGAGCGACATGCCGCCCGGCACAGCCACGGCTTCGATCCCGACTTCGGCTGTGACACCGGCGGTGTTTGCATTGAGCAGTTCGGCTCGGAGGCGATCGAGACCGAGATCAGCCTGCACCGCTTCAACATCACCGGGATCGCGCCGCTGGGCAACGGGCTGGCCCTCTCGTTCGGGCGCTTCGACACCCCGTTCGGCTACGAGCGACACGATGCCGCCTTGAACCTGACGGCGACGTTGTCAGAGGTGAACCGCTTCGGGCGGCCCATGAGCATGACGGGCTTCCAGGCCTGGTACGCCTTCGCGCCATGGTTCGACGTCACCGCCTGGGTCGTCAACCGCTGGGAGAACGAGACGACGGAAGACCCGCTGGAAGACAACAACCGCGACAAGAGCTTCGGCGGCCGCGTCGGCTTCACGCCACTGTATGGCGCGCAGCTGCTCAACTTCGGCATCGGCGGGTGGTGGGGCCCGGAGCAGGACGACAACACCAAGAGTGAGCGGTGGATCCTCGACTTCGACGTGACGTGGTCTCCCCTGCCCAGGCTGCTCCTGGCCGGTGAGCTCGTGTACGGCGGCGAGTCGGGCGTGTCGTTTCGCCGGCGGGGCATCCCGTTTGCGGCCGATGAGGTGAGCAACAAGAACGTCAACTGGCTTGGCCTCTACGCCCTCGCCCACTACGACCTCACCCGGTGGCTGGGCCTCTCGTTCCGGTACGGGTTCTTCGACGACCAGGACGGGGCCCGCACCGGCGTCAAGCAGGCGCTGCACTCGTTCACCATCGCGCCGATCGTTCATCTCTCGCGGCTCATCCCCGATCTCCGGCCGCTGGGCGTGACCTACGCGCGCACGCGACACCCTCTCGACTGGGTGGACGTCAGGCTCGAATACCGGCTGAACCACTCCAACAAGCCGGTCTTCTCCGATGCCAGGCCGGGCGTTCCCATCCTGGACGCGGACCGGGACAGCCACCAGGTGACGTTGCAGTTCGTGGTCAACTTCTAGAGCGCCGGGCTGGCCGGTGGAAGGGAGGCTCTACAGATGAACGGCATTTACCTTTCGCGCCTGCCGCTCAGCGGCAAGGTGTTCTGCACCCTGTTCCTCGTCGGCATCGGCTGCGGCGCCGTCGCCGCCTTCACCCAGGCGGCGACGGCCGTCGGGCTGTCCCCGGCCGACGTGCAGGCCAGCCTGGCGCCGCAGATGCCGATGACGGGGATGAGCCA
>MNEF01000124.1 GCA_001917535.1 Candidatus Rokubacteria bacterium 13_1_40CM_69_27 | reverse complement strand
CCGCGCGCTGGCCGGCCTGAGCCTCGTGGGCGCCGACGTCGTGGAGGTCGCGCCGCCGTACGACGGTCCGGGCCAGGTCACGGCCCTGCTGGCCGCCAACCTGCTCTTCGAGTTGCTCGGAGTGATGGCGCTCGAGCGATGAGCCGGTGCGGTGCGTGCGGGGCCCTGGCGCTGATCGCCGCATTCCTGGTCGCGGACCCCGCGCTGGCGGCGTCGAGGCCGGTGTCGACGCTCCAGATCGACGGCGTCATCAACCCCGTGACGCTGCGTCTGGTCGGGACGGCCATCGACCGCGCGCAGGCCGAGCGGAACCAGGCGCTGATCATCCAGCTCGATACCCCGGGCGGGCTCGAGCGGTCGATGCGCGGCATCGTTCAGCGAATCTTGAACTCCGAGGTGCCCGTCATCGTCTACGTGGCCCCCACGGGGGCGCGGGCCGCCTCGGCCGGCGTCTTCATTACGCTGGCGGCCCACGTCGCCGCCATGGCGCCCGCCACCAACATCGGGGCGGCGCATCCGGTCGCGCTGGGCGGGGGCGTGGACAAGGAGAGCATGAAGAAGATCGAGAACGACGCCGCCGCCTTCATTCGGACGGTGGCCCTCGACCGGGGACGTAACGCCGAGTGGGCGGAGAAGGCCGTCCGCCAGTCGGTCTCGATCACCGAGCGCGAGGCCGTGCGGCTCAAGGTCGTCGACCTGATCGCCGAGTCCGTCCCCGATCTGCTCGAGAAGATCGACGGGCGCACGGTGAAGACCACCAAGGGCCCGGTCACGCTGGCCACCCGGGGAGCCCCGGTCCAGCCGATCGCGATCGGTTTCCGCGACCGCTTCCTCAACGTCATCACCGACCCCAACGTCGCCTACGTCTTGATGATGCTGGGCATGATCGGACTGCTCGCCGAGCTCTACAACCCCGGCGCCATCCTGCCCGGCGTGATCGGCGGGATCTCCCTCATCCTGGCCTTCTTCGCCTTTCAGAGCCTGCCCATCAACTATGCCGGACTCCTGCTGATCCTGTTCGGGATCGTCCTCCTGGTCGCCGAGATCAAGATCGTGAGCCACGGCGTTCTCGCCATCGGTGGCACCATCTCGATGGCGCTCGGTTCGCTGATGCTCTTCGATGCGCCCGAAGTCGGGTTCCGGATTTCCTGGTGGGTGCTCATTCCTACGGTGGGATCGACGGCCGGGCTGTTTCTCTTCGTGGTGACGGCCGGCATCCGTGCGCTGGCGCGGCGCCCGCTGCTCGGCCACTCGGGCCTGGTGGGGCGGACGGGGGTCGCCCGAGGGCGCCTGGCGCCCGAGGGTCAGATCGCCATCCAGGGCGAGATCTGGCGCGCGGTCGCCGAAGGGGAGCCGGTGGACGACGGCGCCCCGGTCCGCATCGTCGACGTCCAGGGGCTGACGCTCAAGGTCGTAAAAGCCGGCAACTCCGGAGGGGCACCATGAACATGGACCTGCTGCTCGTGGCCGTCGTCGTCGTCGCCGTCCTCGTCTTCATCGCCTCCTTCGTGAAGATCCTGCGCGAGTACGAGCGGGCCGTGATCTTCCGCCTCGGGCGGAGCGCGCGCTCGATCTTCAATCCGGGCGGGCAGGGCAACGGTCCCGGGCTCGTGCTCCTCGTCCCGCTGATCGACAAGATGGTCAAGGTGAGCCTGCGCACGGTCGCCATGGACGTGCCGCCGCAGGATGTCATCACCCGCGACAACGTCTCCGTCAAGGTCAACGCCGTCATCTACTTCCGCGTGGTCGATCCCGAGCGCGCCATCATCTCGGTGGAGGACTACCTGTACGCGACGTCGCAGATCGCCCAGACCACCCTCCGGAGCGCGCTCGGCCAGGCGGAGCTCGACGATCTCCTCTCCGCGCGCGACAAGATCAACCAGCAGCTGCAGCGCATCATCGACGAGCACACGGATCCCTGGGGCATCAAGGTCACCACGGTCGAGGTCAAACACATCGACCTGCCCCAGGACATGCAGCGCGCGATGGCCAAGCAGGCCGAGGCCGAGCGCGAGCGGCGGGCCAAGGTCATCAACGCCGACGGCGAGTTCCAGGCGGCCGCCAAGCTCGCGGAGGCGGCCGAGGTGCTCACCCGCTATCCCGTAGCGGTGCAGCTCCGCTATCTCCAGACCATGCGCGAGATCGCCTCGGAGCGGAACACCACGACCTTCTTCCCGCTCCCGATGGACCTGCTCACGCTCTTCGGTGGGATGAATGCGACCAAGGACGCGACGCGCAGCGACCGCTAATGTAGAATACGAGCGTTTGACCGACGGGGGGTTAGCTCAGTTGGGAGAGCGCGGCGTTCGCAACGCCGAGGTCGAGGGTTCGAATCCCTTACCCTCCACCAGTTGACGCGATCCGGGCCGGGAACACCCCGGCCCGTTTTCGTCTCGCGCCCGCCTCAGGCCCTCTTGGCGGCCACGGGCGGCTTCTTCGCCGCGACCGGGCGCCGCGGGCAGACCTTGTGGTACCAGGTGGTGCCCAGCTTGATATGGTTGCCGTTGCGGCGGATGCGCAGCTTGCACTTCGGACAGGTTCCCATGCGCCGTATTATACAGAGCGCATGACCGCCGAGGGCATGAGCGACTGCCTGTTCTGCCGGGTCGTGGCCCGGAAGAGCCCGGCCGACATCGAGTACGAGGACGACGCCGTGCTCGCCTTCAAGGACATCTATCCCAAGGCGCCGGTGCACCTGCTGATCGTCCCCAAGCGCCACATCGCCTCCATCATGGCGATGGAGCCCGGTGATGCCGAGGTGATCGGCCGCTGCCTGCTGGCGGCGCGGAAGCTCGGCGAGGCCAAGGGCTTCGCCGAGCGCGGCTACCGCGTGAGCGTCAACTGCGGCCCCGAGGGCGGGCAGCACGTCTACCACGTGCACTTTCACTTCCTGGCGGGGCGGCGTTCGGGTGCCTAGCCACGTCATCGACTTCGAGCTGTTCGGCGGTCAGTTCGCGACGCCCGAGATGCGCGCTCTCTTCGACGAGCGCGCGATGATCCAGCGCTGGCTCGACGTGGAGGCGGCGCTGGCCGCCGGCCAGGCCGAGCTCGGCATCATTCCCGCCGCCGCGGCCGACGCCATCGCGCGCGGCGCCCGCGTCGAGCGACTCGACCTCGACGCCGTCAAGCGCGACCTGGCCGCCACCGCCCATCCGATCGTGCCCATCGTGCGCGCGCTGGAGCGGGCCTGCGGAGAGCACGGGCGGTGGGTGCACTGGGGCGCCACCACCCAGGACATCATGGACACGGGCATGGTGCTGCAGCTCCGGGACGCCCACGTCATCCTCCGGCGCGACCTCGTTGCAATGGTCCGAACGCTGAGCGATCTGGCCGCCCTCCACCGCGACACGGTGATGCCCGGCCGCACCCATGGTCAGCAGGCGCTGCCCATCACCTTCGGCTTCAAGGTGGCCGTCTGGATCGGCGAGCTCCTCCGCCAGATCGCGCGGCTCGACCAGACCGCCCCGCGCCTGCTCGTCGGCGAGCTCGCCGGCGCCGTCGGCACGCTGGCAGGCTTCGGGCCTGGGGGCGAGGAGCTGCAGCGGCGGGTGATGGCCCGGCTCGGGCTCGGCGTCCCCGTGATCGCCTGGCACGCCTCGCGCGACGTGGTGACGGAGTGGGTAGGGCTGCTGGCGCTCATCGGCGGGACGCTCGGGCGGATCGCCAACGAGGTGATCGAGCTCAGCCGGTCCGAGGTCATGGAGCTGGAGGAGCCCTTCACCCACGGCAAGGTGGGCAGCTCCACCATGCCGCACAAGCGCAATCCCGCCCACGCCGAGCGCGTCGTCGCCATCGGTCGGCTGCTCAGGGGCCTGGCCGGCGCCGCGCTGGAGACGATGGTGACGACGCACGAGCGGGACATGAGCGCGGGTCGCGCCGAGTGGGCGCTGGTGCCCGAGGCCTGCTGCCTGGCCGCCGCCGCCGAGCACTGGACGCTCCACATTGCGCGGGGCCTGCGCGTCAATCCCGAGCGTATGCGAGACAACCTCGACCGGCTGGGCGGTCTCGTCCTGTCCGAGCCCGTGATGCTGCGCCTGGGGGCCACGCTCGGACGCAACGCCGCCCACGACGTCGTGTACGAGGCGGCCATGGCCGCCTGGGAGGGCAAGGGGAGCTTTCGCGACCTGCTGCTCGCCGATTCGCGAGTCGCCTCGACGATCTCGGCTGCCGAGCTGGATCGCCTGCTGGATCCCGCGGCCTACACGGGGCTGGCGGGAGCGTTCGTGGACCGCGTGCTCGGCGACGCGCGGCGCCTCAGCGGCTAGCCGCGCGCCGGAGTAATCGCCGTTCGAGCGCGGGCTTCGCCCGCGCAACCTGTCCTGGGGGAGGTTTCGGAAGGGGGGCGAAGCCCCCCTTCGAGGGACCTAGCCGGCCTTCGACTCCAGCGGCAGCCCGGCGTTGGCCCAGCTGCCGAGCCCGCCCTTGAGGATCCGCACGTCCCGATAGCCGAGCCGCCTCAGCAGGCGCGCCACCCGGGCGCTGGTCGCTTCGTCGGGTCAGGTGCAGTAGGCGACGACCGTGCGGTCGGGCTCGACGGGAAGGCGGGCGCTCCCCGACTCCAGCGCCTGGGGCGTGACGTGGAGCGAGTTGGGAATGCGGAGTGGACTCCGGGCGTACGTCGTGGCCTCGCGCACGTCGAGAATCACGGGCTGGTGCGGTGACGTCTCGATGAGCTTCATCACCTCCGACGGCCGGATCCTGAAGCGGTTACGCTTCCAGCGCAGCCCGAGGAGGCCGCCGTAGGCGCCGAGGCTCACCGCGATCATCCCGGTCGCCACCAGCGTCCAGGGGAAGGGCACGGGCGGCGGGTTCTTGATCTTGTCCGCGTTCTCGGCGCTGAGCCGCTTGACGTCGGGCATCTCCGGCAGCAGCCGGTTCGCCTCGGCAAACGCGGGCTCCGCCCGGCGATGGTTGCCGGAGAAGAAGTCGCTCAAGGCGGCCTGCCACGCCTGGTTGAACCGGCTCGGCTCGTCGAGCTTCACCCCTGTCCCCTCGAGGAACGCCCGCACCGCCTGAGACGGGATCACGAAGTTGAAGCCCTGCACGATACCGCCCTCCGCGCCCGCGGCCAGCGTGACGAACGTGAGGACGCCCACGACACGCCCCGCATCGTCAACCACCGGACCGCCGCTGTTGCCCCAGGCGGCGGGCGCGTCCGTCTGGATGACGGGCTGGCCCGCTCGATCCTGCTTGAAGCCGGAGACTGCGCCGTTCGTCACCGAGGCTTCCATCTTGGCGGAGGCGTTGAGCAGCTCGTGAGTCAGCACGATGCCCGGGAAGCCCAGGATGTGGACGCGGTCGCCGATCTGGAGGGCATTCGAGTCACCCAGGGCGAGCGCCGGCATGTCGGCCGCCTCCAGTCTCAGGAGGGCGAGGTCCTGACCGGACATCTCTTCGCCGGCGACCGGTGGACTGTACTTGGCGACGGTCGCGGAAAGCCGAACGCCGTTCGAGAGGATGACGGAGATCGAGGGGTCGAGCTTGACGTCGGCCACGCGGCAGCCCGGGCGCGCGGCCTTCTGCGCTTGCTGCGTCCGCAGCCACTCGGGCGGTCGGAAGGCGGGTGAGACGACATGGGCGTTGGTGATCACCGAGCCGCTCGGATTGATGAACCACCCGGTGCCCGTCTCGCGGAAGGCCGGCGGCGTGACCCTGACGTCGCCCCCGCCCGCACACTTCAGGTGGACCTCCGACGAGACCTCCGAAACCACGAGGGCGACGGCGGGCTTGGCGCGCAGCAGCGCTTCCTGAACCGAGACCTCAGCGGCGTCGGCCGTCGTCGAAGCCAGCGCCAGGAGGCCGGCCAGCAATGCGCGACGCATCGAGCGCATTCTATACACTTCCGGCCAAGGGCCCGACCCTAAAAGAACAGGGCTCCAGGGGGTTGCCCTGGAGCCCCGAGCGTCTGTCGCGATGTCGACTACTTCAGCGTGGCGATCGCGGCCTCAGCCTTCGACTTGGCCGTCTTCATGTCGCCGGCCTTGCAGGCTGCTTCGGCTTCCCGGACCAGCGTCGACGCCTTGCTGATGTCGCCCGAGGGCTTTGCGCCTGCGAGCGACCGCGGGGTCTGGACATCCTGCCCACGCGGGGTCTGAGCATCCTGGCCACGCGGGACCTGGACATCCTGCCCACGCGGGGTCTGAGCATCCTGACCGCGCGGGGTCTGAGCATCCTGGCCGCGCGGGGTCTGAGCATCCTGGCCACGCGGGGTCTGAGCATCCTGGCCACGCGGGGTCTGAGCATCCTGACCGCGCGGGGTCTGGACATCCTGGCCACGCGGGGTCTGAGCATCCTGGCCACGCGGGGTCTGAGCATCCTGACCGCGCGGGGTCTGAGCATCCTGGCCACGCGGGACCTGGACATCCTGCCCACGCGCGCCGGCGAGCGACCGCGGCGCCTGGACACTGCGCGGGGTCTGGACATCCTGGCCGCGTGGCGTCTGAGCATCCTGACCGCGCGGGGTCTGGACATCCTGGCCACGTGGGACCTGGACATCTTGACCTCGGGCGCCCGCGAGGGACCGCGGCGCCTGGGCGGACTTCTGGTTCATCAACTGCTTCGCCTTGGCAACCTCGGGCGGGCACGGCGCCGCCGCGTCGGCCATCGGGATGAAGGCGATGACCGCCGCCACACTCATGATCGTCGCAATCAGTCTCTTCATCGTCTCCCCATTTCTTTCAGGATTTGGTCTGACCTCACTTCGAGCCGCCGCTTCCGGGCCGTCCCACCTCCTTCGCCGTCGAGTCGTAGGCACAGCGCCACCGTGCTGCTCGGCCCCCTGTAAGGCAAGGGTGGTGCCAGGGGCCACGATCCAACGAGAGGACTGCTTTTCAGATACTTACGACGACCAGACGAATGGGGGACTGGGCGTTGTGCCCGGCCAGGCCGCGCGCTCCCGTCCGGCATTCTGCCCACCTGCTGTGATAGGCTTGGGACCCTCATGCTTCGGCTGACGCGCATCGCGTTTGCGTTGCTCGTCCTCCTGGTCTTCAGCGCGTGTACGGTCGGTCGTTCGATCCCGGTCGCGCGCGCCCCCGCCGGTCCCACTCGCCACGTCTTGCCCAACGGCGTTCGCGTCGTGGTGGAGCGGCATGAGGCCAGCGACGTGGTGGCGCTGCAGCTCTGGGTCCAGGCGGGCGGACGGGACGAGACGGCGTCGGAGCTGGGGCTCGCGCACTACCTCGAGCACATGCTGTTCAAGGGCACCGCGACCCGGCCGGGCGGCTTCATCGACCGCGAGGTGGAAGGCGTCGGTGGCCGCATGAACGCGGGGACGTCGCTCGACTACACGTATTACCACTTGCTGCTGCCCGCGCGCCGCGCGCTCGTCGGGATCGACATTCTGTCCGACATCAGCGTGAACGCCAGCCTCGACGACGGCCAGCTCGAGCGCGAGAAGCGCGTCGTGCTGGAGGAGATGCGCCTGGGCGAGGACGCGCCGATGCGCTTCCTCTTCCGGCAGCTTTACGAGGCCGTCTTCGACGGCCACCCGTACGGGCGGCCCGTGATCGGCCGAGCCGACCTGATCCGCGTGCTCACCCGCGACCAGCTCATGCGCTTCTACCGGCAGCACTACGTGCCCGAGTCGTTCACCCTCGTCGTCGCGGGCGCGGTGAGTCCGCCGGAAGTCCTGGAAGCCGCGGCGCGGACGTTCGGGCGCCTGCCCCGCAGCGGCGTCGGGCGCCTTCCGGTGTCGCCGGTGACCGGGGCGCGCCCGAAGAACGTCGAGCTGGTACGCCCGGGGACGTACGCCTATCTGGGGCTCGCCTGGCCCGCCCCCCGGCTCGATCACGCGGACACGCCGGCGGTGGATCTCCTCGTCGCGATCCTCGGGCAGAGCCGGTCGTCACGACTGACCCGATCGGTGCGCGAGCGGCTCGGCCTCGTCAATACGATCTCGGCGGGCTACTCGGCGCTGGAAGGCGCCGGCGTCATCACGCTCACGGCGCAGCTCGATCCCGCCAACCTCGCGCGGGCCGAAGCCGAGATCCTGAAGGAGCTCCGCCGCCTGCGCGAGCAGGGGGTCGGGCGGGCGGAGCTGGAGCGGGCTCTCACGACCGAGGAGGCTCGGCGGGAGTTTCGGGCGGAGACCGCCGAGGGGCGGGCCTTCGTGCTGGGCCATGCCGAGACCATCTGGCGCCTGGAAGAGGAGCTGGCCTACACCGACCGTCTGCGCTCGGTGACGCGCGAGCAGATCCACGCGGCGGCGCGCCGCTATCTCGATTCGGAGCGCTTCGCCAGGGTCGTGTTCGTGCCCAGCAGCGCTCGATGAGCGGTCGCCGCGCGCTGAGCTTCGGACTCGCTCTGGCGCTGGCGTTGCCGACCGTCGCCGAGGCCCAGTCCGCCGGCGTGAGCCGCTACGTGCTCGCCAACGGCGTGCGCGTGCTCGTGCGCGAGAGTGGCGACGCCGGCGTGGTGGCCGTGTCGCTCCAGGTGCGAGCCGGCTCGCGCTTCGAGACTGCGGAGACGGCCGGAATCACGAATTTCCTGCATCGCGCGATGCTGCGCGGCACGGGTCGCCGGAGCGGGGAGCAGCTCGTGGAGGCGGCCGAAAGGCTCGGTGGCAGCCTGGACGCCTCCGGCGAGGTCGAGTACGCGGAGGTCCGCGGCAGCGCGCTGGCCCGCCACTGGGAGGCGCTCCTCGGCCTGGTCGCCGAGGTCGCGCTCACGCCGACGCTGCCGGCGGACGAGGTGGAAAAGGAGCGCCGGCTGATCCTGAGCCAGATTCAGACGCGCGAGGACAACCCGTTTCCGCTCGCCTTCGATACGCTCCTGCGCGAACTCTATGGACCGCACCCCTACGGGCTCAGAACCCTGGGGCGTCGGGAGAGCGTGGCGGCGCTCGGGCGGGAGGACCTCCTGGCTCACCACCGGTCCATCTATCGGCCCGACCGGCTCGTGCTTGCCATCAGCGGGCGCATCGAGCGAGACCGGGTGAGGCGGACGGTCGAGCAGCTCTTCGGAGGGCTGCGGATCGTCGCCGAGCGCCCCGTCGATGCTGCACCCGCTCCGGCGCCCACGGGCGTGCGGCGCGTGCTGGAGAGGCCGGCGCAGCAGGCGCAGATCCTCGTCGGCTACCTCGCGCCCGGCCTCAGCGAGCCCGATTATCCGGCCGTCAAGGTGCTGGCGGCGCTGCTCGGCGGCGGCATGTCCGGCCGGCTCTTCGTCGAACTGAGGGACAATCGAGGCCTCGCCTACCAGGTCACGGCGCTGAGCCCGCCGCGGGCCGGGCCAGGGTTCCTCGTGGCATACATGGGCACCGCCCGCGAGAACATCCCGGCGGCGGAGGCGGGCATGCTGCGGGAACTGGAACGGATCCCCCCGGAGGGTGTCGGCGAGGAGGAGGTCGCCCGCGCCAAGGCACACGTGCTGGGCAGCCTCGCCATGGACCGCCGCACCAACGCGCGCCACGCCTGGTATCTGGCGTTCTATGAGGTCGTCGGCGCGGGCTGGGAGTTTCCCGAGCGCTACGCGCGCGCGGTGGAGGCGGTGACCGCCGTGGATGTCAGGGCGGTCGCGCAGCGATATCTCCGGCGGCCCACCACCGTCGTGCTGGAGCCCCGCTGATGCTGCCGCTCAAAGACGACGTCCCGAGCAGCACGTTCCCGTTCGTGACGGTGGGCCTGATCGTCGCCAACGTCGTGGCGTTCCTCTACCAGGCGTCGCTCGGGCTGACCGGCGATCCCCGCGCGCTGCAGGCGGCGCAGGAGTTCATCTTCGAGTTCGGCGCCATCCCCTGCCGGCTCACGGGCGCCTGCCGGGCGCCGGCCGAGTTCCCGCACCCGGCCCTGACGATCTTCACGTCGATGTTCCTCCACGGCGGTTTCTTCCACGTCGCCGGCAACATGCTCTACCTGTGGATCTTCGGCGACAACGTGGAAGACACCCTGGGGCACGGGCGCTTCCTCCTCTTCTATCTTTTCTGCGGCCTGGCCGCGGCGCTGGCCCAGACCGTCATGAACCCCGCGTCGAAAATCCCCATGGTCGGGGCCAGCGGCGCGATCTCCGGGGTCCTGGGCGCGTATCTGCTGCTCTTCCCGTACGCGCGGGTGCTGACGCTGATCACCTTCGGTTTCTTCATCCGGTTCGTCCACATCCCCGCCGTCATCGTCCTGGGGTTCTGGATCGTCGTACAGTTCCTGAACGGGGTTCTCACGGTCAGCCTGGCCGGCCCCGAGGCCGGCGGCGGGGTGGCGTGGTTCGCCCACATCGGGGGCTTCCTGGCGGGGATGGCCGTCGTCTTTCTGCTCCGGCTCTGGCGGCCGACTCGCCTATAATCGGGGGCTATGGCGACGCGAATTCGAATCGACCGACTGCTGGTGGAGCGGGGGCTCGTCGAGAGCCGTGAGAAGGCGACCAAGCTGATCCTCGCCGGGGACGTCTTTGTCGATGGCGAGCGGGTGGACAAGGCCGGTGCCCTGATCTCGCCGGAGGCGGAGGTCGAGCTGCGTGGGCGCTCCCCCTACGTCAGCCGCGGCGGCGAGAAGCTGGTCCACGCGCTCGACCACTTCAACGTTCCCGTGGTGGGCCGGATCTGCATCGACGTCGGGGCCTCCACCGGCGGATTCACCGACTGTCTGCTGCAGCGCGGGGCCGCCCGCGTCTACGCCGTGGACGTTGGCACCGGGCAGCTCGATGCCCGCCTCAGGCGGGATCCGCGCGTGGTCGTCATGGAGCAGACCAACGCCCGCGCGCTCGACCCCCGTATTTTCCCCGAGCACCCTTCGCTCGGCGTGATCGACGTGGCCTTCATCTCCCTGGAGAAGGTCCTGCCGGCCGTCTTCGGGGTCCTTTCGCCCCGGGCCGACGTGATCACCCTCGTCAAGCCTCAGTTCGAGGTCGGGCGTGAACTGGTGGGCAAGGGCGGTGTCGTGCGCGACCCGGCGCTGCATCGGCAGGCGGTGGGCCGGCTGGCCCGGTACTCGGTGCTGCGGGGCTGGCACGTGCTCGGGGTGACCGCCTCGCCGCTGCGCGGTCCCAAGGGCAACCGCGAGTTCTTCCTCCATCTCTGCACGCACGGCCGTACCGTCGCCAACATCGAGACGATGATCAGCCGCACCGTCGAGGCGCTTGCGTGAACCGGCAGTGCGGTCCGCCGGACGGCCCGGGGGCTGGGGCCACCGCGTCCGAGGCGAGCCGATGATGGCTGTGCAAGCCCCAGCCCGTCGCGGGGCGGGGGCCCCGCCGTGCGAGGCGAGCTTGTGAAAAGGGTCGGCATCGTCGCCAAGCCGGACGCCGGCGAGGCGCGCGCCGTCGTTGGGCGGCTGATCGAGTGGCTGGGAGCGCGAGGCCTGAAGGTCCTGCTCGAGAAGGAGACGGCCCCTCTCGCTCCCGATGCCGGGGTGTCCCAGGCGAGCCGGACGGAGCTGCCCGGTCAGGTGGACTTCCTCATCGTCCTGGGGGGCGACGGCACGCTGCTAGCGGTGGCCCGCGCGGTCGGCGACCTGGGCATCCCGCTCCTCGGGGTGAACCTCGGTGGGCTCGGCTTCCTGACGGCGACGACGCTGGACGAAATGATCCCGGCGCTGGAGGCATTCCTCCAGGGACAGATGGTCATCGAGGAGCGGATGATGCTCGCTGCCCGGGTGCGCCGGAGCGAGCGATCGGTGAGCGAGCTCCTGGCCCTCAACGACGTCGTGATCATGAAGTCCGCCATGAGCCGGATCATCGATCTGAGCGTGTCGGTGGAGGGGCAGTCGGCCACGGCGTACCGGGCCGACGGGCTGATCATCGCGACGCCGACGGGCTCCACCGCCTACTCACTCTCCGCGGGCGGCCCCATCCTGTTCCCGACCATGGACGCCGTGGTCCTCACGCCGATCTGCTCGCACACGCTGACCGCGCGGCCGGTCGTGCTGCCCGGGACCCAGCGCATCGAGGTGACCCTGTTCAGCAATCAGGAGGTCATGCTCACCGTCGACGGGCAGGTGGGCGTTGGGCTCCGAGAGCGTGATACCGTCGAGGTGCAGCGAGCCGCTTCCCGGATCCGCCTCGTCCGGTTCCCGCAGAAGCATTTCTTCTCCGTCCTCCGCACCAAATTGAAATGGGGAGAACGCTGAGCCACATCCCCTGAAGGCTCGCGGGGGGCCGGGGCGGGGAGCCCTCGTCGACCACGCTGGCAACACTTCGCGCGAGGCTTTCTTTGCCGCCCTGCGTGCCACGATCCCCTGAAACACGGATTCCGAGGGCTCCCCGCCCCGGCCCCCGGTCTTCGAGCAGATACGGCTTGAGCGCCCGCGCCTGATCGAGCATCATCCGGGCAGCATGCTGCGCGAGCTCCGCATCCGGAACTTCGCCGTCATCGAGACCGTCACCGTCCCCTTCGCGCCCGGCCTGAACGTTCTCACGGGCGAGACCGGCGCCGGCAAGTCGATCCTCATCGACGCCATCCTCCTGATCCGGGGGGAGCGGGCGCAGTCCGACGTCATCCGGACCGACGCCGAGACGGCGACCGTCGAAGCGGTCTTCGACGTGGTGGGCAATCGCGCGGTGGCGGCCGGGCTCGAGGAGGCGGGGCTCGCGATCGAGGACGATCAGCTCGTCATCCGGCGTGAGCTGGCGCGCTCCGGCCGGCACCGCGCCTTCGTCAACGATTCCCCGGTGACGGTGGGGCTTCTCGAGCGGTTGGGCGATCACCTGGTGGAGGTCCACGGTCAGCACGAGCACCAGAGGCTCCTCGAGCCGGCGCGCCAGCTTGAGCTGCTCGACCGGTTCGCCGGCGCCGAGGGGCTGCGCGAGCAGGTGGCCCAGCTCTTCGCGAAGTACCGGGCCGCCCGCGAAGGGGTCGAGCGGATGCGCGCCGCCGAGCGCGATCGGGCGCAGCGCCAGGACCTCCTGCGCTTTCAGGTTTCCGAGCTGGACGCCGCCCGGCTCCGTCCCGGCGAGGAAGAAGAGCTGCGTGCCGAGCGAATGCGGCTCCAGCACGCCGAGCGGCTGGGCAAGGGGCTGGCCGAGGCGTCCGCGCTGCTCGTCGACGACCAGGATGCCGCGGCCAGCCGGCTCACGCGGGCCGCCCGACTCTTCCGGGATCTCGGCCGGCTCGACCCCGGGTTCGCGGCGCCGGCCGATCTGCTGGATGCGGCCGCGGCCCATGTCGAGGACGTGCTGGTCGCCGTGCGCGCGCTGCGCGCGAGCGTGGATGCCGAGCCGGGGCGGCTGGAGGCGATTGACGACCGCCTGGACGCGCTGATCCGGCTGAGGCGCAAGTACGGCGACACCGAGGCCGCGATGCTGGCCTTCCGGGAGGTCGCGGCCCGCGAGCTCGAGCGTCTGGAGCATCACGAGGAGATTGTCGCCGCCGAGGAGCGGCGCGTGGCCGAGCTCAGAAGCGAGCTGCTCGCGCGCGCCGGCGCGCTCTCCGAGGCCCGGCGGGCCGCCGCCGGGCGCCTGGCCGCCCTGATTCAGCGGGAGGTCCGGGCGCTGGGCATGGAGCGCGGCCGCTTGGAGATCGCGATCGACCCCGCGGGGCCGGACGAGGTCACCGCCCGCGGGCTCGACTGCGTCGAGCTCCGCTTCTCGGCGAACCCGGGCGAGGAGCTGCGGCCGCTGGCGCGGATCGCCTCGGGTGGCGAGCTGTCGCGGACGATGCTGGCGGTGCAGGCGGTGCTCGCCGCCGCCGACCGCATTCCCACGATGGTCTTCGACGAGGTGGACGCCGGCATCGGGGGCCACGTCGCCAGCGTCGTCGCCGACAAGCTCGCGGCCGCGGCGGCCGGGCGCCAGGTGCTGTGCGTGACGCACCTGCCCCAGATCGCGGCGAGAGCGCAGCATCATTTCCTGGTGGTCAAGGGCGTGAGCGGCCGGCGGACGCGCGCGGCCGTCACCGTGCTCGAGGGCGCCGCGCGGGTCGAGGAGGTTGCGCGGATGCTCGGCGGCGCCGCGCCCTCCGACACCGCGCGCCGCCACGCCCGGGAGCTGCTGGGCGGCCGGTAGCTTGGTCGGAGGGGGCCGTCGCGGCCCCCTCCGAGACCTCCCCCAGGGAAGGATTGCGCGGGCGAAGCCCGCGCTCGAACGGTGGTACTCCGATACACCGGTAGCGGGGGCCGAAGCGCGAAGGGGTCGAGTTCCGCCCCTGTATAATGGGGGCTGGTCATGCTGAACGTTCTCCTCCGGAAGGTCTTCGGCACCAAGCACGAGCGCGACATCAAACGGATGATGCCGGACGTGCAGGCGATCAACGGGCTGGAGGCGGAGCTGCGGGC
The DNA here is from genome assembly GCA_001917535.1 of Candidatus Rokubacteria bacterium 13_1_40CM_69_27. GTDB lineage: Bacteria > Methylomirabilota > Methylomirabilia > Rokubacteriales > CSP1-6 > MNEF01. The sequence continues at coordinate 74,124 of MNEF01000124.1, read as the reverse complement.
GCTCGACGACGCGGGGCTGCGGGCGAAGACCGACGACCTGCGCAAGCGTCTGGAGGGCGGCGCCGCGCTGGACGAGCTCCTTCCCGAAGCGTTCGCGGTCTGCCGCGAAGCGGCGCGGCGCGCGGTCGGCATGCGGCACTTCGACGTCCAGCTCGCCGGCGGCATGGTGCTCCACACCGGGAAGATCGCCGAGATGGCGACCGGCGAGGGCAAAACGCTGGTGGCCACGCTGCCGGCTTACCTGAACGCGCTCCCCGGCCGCGGCGTGCACATCGTCACCGTCAACGACTACCTGGCCAAGCGCGATGCGCAGTGGATGGGCCCTATCTATCACGCGCTGGGGCTGAGCGTCGGTGTCATCCAGCACGAGGCCTCCTTCCTCTACGACCCCACGTACGTCACCCCCGACATCCGGCTGAGCGCGCTGCGCCCCTGCACGCGCCCGGAGGCCTATCTCGCCGACATCACCTATGGCACCAACAACGAGTTCGGCTTCGACTACCTGCGCGACAACATGCGCTTCACCAGAGAGGAGCTGGTGCAGCGCGACCTGCCCTACGCCATCGTCGACGAGGTGGACTCCATCCTGATCGACGAGGCGCGGACGCCCCTCATCATCTCGGGGCCGGCCGAGGAGTCGACCGAGCTGTACTACAAGATCGACCGCATCATCCCGAAGCTCCGCCGGGCGGCCACCATCGTGGAGGGCAAGCTCTCCGAGGTCGAGGAGCAGAAGGAAGGCGATTTCATCGTCGACGAGAAGTCCAAGGCCGTGGCGCTGACCGAACAGGGGATCGCCTCCTGCGAGCGGCTGCTCGGCGTGGACAACCTCTATGATCCCAAGCACATCGACGCCCTCCACCACATCCAGCAGGCGCTGAGGGCCCACGCCCTCTACAGGCGGGACGTGGACTACGTCGTCAAGGACGGCCAGGTGATCATCGTCGACGAGTTCACCGGCCGGCTCATGCCGGGCCGGCGGTGGTCCGACGGCCTGCACCAGGCCGTGGAGGCCAAGGAGGGAGTGCGGATCGAGCGCGAGAACCAGACGCTCGCCACCATCACCTTCCAGAACTACTTCCGCATGTACGAGAAGCTGGCGGGCATGACGGGGACGGCCGAGACGGAGGCCGAGGAGTTCGCCAAGATCTACAAGCTCGACGTCACCGTCGTCCCGACCAACCGTCCGCTCATCCGCATCAACAAGCCGGACGTCGTGTACAAGACGGCGCGGGAGAAGTTCAACGCCGTGGTCGAGGAGATCGTCAGTTGCCACGAGCGGGGCCAGCCGGTCCTGGTCGGCACCATCTCCATCGAGAAGTCGGAGCACCTCTCCAAACTCCTCAAGAAGCGCGGGATCAAGCACGAGGTGCTCAACGCCAAGTACCACGAGCGCGAGGCCGAGATCGTGGCCCAGGCCGGCCGGGAGGCCGCCGTCACCATCGCCACCAACATGGCCGGGCGCGGCACCGACATCCTCCTGGGTGGCAACCCGGACTTCCTGTCGAAGGAGGTCCTGCGCAAGAAGGGGCTCGACCCGGCCACGGCGCCGGCCGAAGCCCGCGCGGCCGCGCTGGCCGAGGCGCGCCGCATCACCGAGCCGGAGCACGAGCGGGTGGTGACCTTGGGCGGGCTCCACATCATCGGCACCGAGCGCCACGAGTCGCGCCGCATCGACAACCAGCTCCGGGGCCGCTCCGGCCGCCAGGGCGATCCGGGCTCGTCGAGGTTTTACCTGTCACTGGAGGACGACCTTCTCAGGATCTTCGGCTCGCAGCGCGTCCAGAAGATCATGGATCGCCTGGGCATGGAGGAGGGCGAGCCCATCGAGCACAAGCTAGTGACGCGCGCCATCGCCACCGCCCAGAAGCGCGTCGAGGCCCACAACTTCGAGATCCGCAAGCACCTGCTCGAGTACGACGACGTCATGAACAAGCAGCGGGAGATCGTCTACGGCATGCGCCGCCAGATCCTGGAAGGCGAGAGCCAGGCCGAGACGATCGGCGAGTGGATCGAGGACATGGTCGAGGCCACGGTCGATGCCTACGCGCCGGCAGGGATCCATCCCGAGGACTGGGACGTGGCCGCGCTGAACGAGGCCCTCAATCGCCAGTTCGACGTCCGCGTTCCCGCGGCCCGCTACCTGGAAGCCACCTCGCGCGAGGGGCTCGGCCAGCTGGTGGGTGAAGCGGTGCAGGAGCGCTACCGCGAGCGGGAACGCGAGCTGGGGCCCGATCTGCTCCGCGCGCTCGAGCGCCACGAGATGCTCATCGTCATCGACCAGCAGTGGAAGGACCACCTGCTGTCGATCGACCATCTCAAGGAGGGCATCGGACTCCGGGGCTACGGCCAGCGTGATCCGCTGACCGAGTACAAGCGGGAGGCCTTCGACCTGTTCCAGGACATGGCCGAGCGCGTGAAGTCCGCGGTGGTGGAGCGTCTCTTCAAGGTGCAGATCGTTCGCGAGGCGCCCATGGAGCTGCCGACGCTGGCCGCGTGGGCGGACACCCGGGAAACGCGCGGGGAGACGCCGGCCGAGCCGCGGCGCGCCCCGGTGCCGTCGGCGCCGCGCACACCGACGGGCGAGAAGCTCGGGCGTAACGATCCCTGCTATTGCGGCTCGGGCAAGAAGTACAAGAAGTGCTGCTACCTCAAAGGCGCCTGATCCGCCGCCACATTTAGGGCTCGTCGCTCGTTCGCGCCCCATCCCTGGTACTTTTTCTTTGGCCGCAGACCACTCCGCGTGCTACAAAACTCTATGCGCCTCGAGTCGATCACGCTGCACGGCTTCAAGTCGTTCGGCGAGCGCACCGAGATCAGGGTGCTGCCCGGGATCACGGCCATCGTGGGGCCGAACGGCTGCGGGAAGACGAATTGCGCCGAGGCCGTCAAGTGGGCCTTAGGCGAGCAGAGCGCAAAGTCCCTGCGCGGTCAGAGAATGGAAGACGTCATCTTCCACGGCTCGGCCTCCCGCAAGCCCGTGGGGCTGGCCGAGGTCGAGCTGATGTTCAGCAACGACGGCGAGCTGGCCGTGCCCTGGAGCGAGATTGCGGTCAGCCGCCGCCTCTACCGCACCGGCGAGAGCGAATACCTCCTCAACAAGACGGTCACCCGGCTGCGCGACATCCTGGACCTGTTCGCCGGAACGGGCGCCAACCCCCGGGCCTACTCGGTGATGGACCAGGACAAGCTGAACCACGTGCTGACCGCGAAGCCCCACGAGCGGCGCATCTTCATCGAAGAGGCCGCCGGGATCGCCCGCTACAAGCAGCAGCGGAACGAGACGCAGGGCAAGCTCGACGCCGCCCGCCAGAACCTGCTCCGCGTCAAGGACGTGATGGACGAGGTGAAGCGGCAGCTCGGCTCCCTCGAGCGCCAGGCCAAGAAGGCCCAGCAGTACAAGGCGCTCGAGCAGGAGCGCCGCGATCTGCGCCTGGCCCTGGTCGCCGTCGACTACGCGACGCTCCTGGCCGAGGGCGGGCGGCTGGAGGCGGACCTCGTGGCCCGGCGGGAGCGCGAGCAGACGCTGCGCGTACGCCTGAGCCAACTGGCCGCCCGCGAGGCGACGCAGCGGGAGGCGATCCAGGAAAGCGATCACCGGCTGGCCGACCTCCGGCAGTCGCTCCAGAAGGTGCAGGCGGAGCTGGAGCGGCTGCTGGAGCGCCGGGAGCAGATGGGCGTGCAGCTGCGGGAAGCCGCCGAGGAGCGGGTGCGGCTGGACGAGGAGATCCGGGTGACGACCGAGCGGCTGGCCGGGATCGTCGGCGAGCGCGAGGCCACTCGGGCCGCCCTGGCCGACACGCAGCGGCTCGTGGCCGAGCACACGCGCGCGGCCCAGGAGCTGGAGGTGCTGGTCGAACAGCAGCGCGCGCGCCTGACCGATGAGCGCGACCGCCTGGAGGGGCTGCGGCTCGAGCAGATCCGCATCGCGGCCGAGCGGACCGATCTCACGCGCTCGGCCGGCGAGCTGAGGGAACGCGAGAGCCAGCTGGCTCGGCGCGCCGAGCGGCTCGCCGCCGAGCTGGCGGAGGCCGAGGCGGAAGCCCAGCGGCTGGCGGCCAGCCGGGCCGCCCTTGAGACGGCCCGCGAGCGGGCCCTGGCCGAGCTGACGTCGCTCGCGGACGAGCGCGAGCGGCTCGGCGGCGAGCTCGCCACGCGGGAGCGCGAGCTCGCCGGGGCCGACGCCCGGCTGGCCGAAGCGCGCTTGTCCCTCGCCGCCCGGACCTCCAGCCTGGAGGCGGTGCGGGAACTGGAGCGCGCGCGGGAGGGATACGGCTCGGGCGTGCGCGCGATCTTCGCCGAGGGCGGCGGCGCCCGTGTTCCCGGCATCGTGGGCACCGTGGCCGACGTGCTCGAGGTGCCGCTGCAGCTGGAGCGCGCGGTCGAAGCGGTGCTGGGCGAGCGGCTGGAGTGGGTCGTGACCGAGCGCTTCGAGCAGGCCCGCGCGGCCGTGGCTTATCTGCAGGCGAACCATGCGGGCGCGGCGACTTTTCTCCCGCTCGAGCACCTGAGCCGCAACGGGGCGCCGGCCGCCTCGCCTCCGGCCGAGCTCGACTGGGTCGCGCGGCACGTCACGGGCCCGACCGAAAGCCTGGTGCACTACTTGCTCGGCCGCGTCGCCCTGGTCGAGCACCTCGACGAGGCCGAGGCCCTCTGGCGGCGTAACGGAGTCATCGCCACGTACGTCACTCCGGAGGGCGAAGTGCTCGCGCCCACCGGACGGCTGCGCGGCGGGGCCGGCGCCGGCGCGCCGGAACGGTCTCTGCTGGCGCGCAAGCGGCAGCTCCGCGAGCTCGAGGACGAGGTGCGCCGGCTCACCGGCGTAGTCGACGCCGCCCAAGGCACCGTGACCCGGCTCGGCCAGGACGTGGCGACCCTCCGGACACGCATTGCCCTGTGCGAGCAGGCCGTGGGCGCGCGCCAGGCGGACCGGCTGGCGGGCGAGAAGGACCTGGAGCAGGCGCTCCGCGATCACGAGCGCGTGCACCGTCACGCCGAGACCGTGCGGCTCGAGGCCCGACAGGTGGCCCAGGAGGCCGAGGAGACGGCCGCCATGCTCGGGCGTCTCGAGCAGCGCATCGCCGCCGCGCGCGACGCCGAGGCCGCCCACGAGGCGACCATCGGCGGGATCCGCGAGGCGATCGAGGCGGCGCAGACGCGGGAGACGGCCCTGGTCGCCCATCTCACGGCCAAGCGCGTGGAAGTGGCCTCGGTGGCCGAGCGGGTCGAGGCGCTCGGGCGGGAGCTGGGGCGCATCGACCAGATGGAGGCCGACCTCACCGAGCGCCTGGAGCAGGCCCGGGTCCGGCAGGCCCAGCTCGGCGAGCGGCAGGTGTGGCTCGGCGACGAGCGCGAGCGGACGGATACGGCGGCGCGCGAGGTGGCCGGGGAGCGCGACCGGGTCGAAGGCGAGGCGCGGACCGTCGCCGAGCGTCACGAAGGCCTCCTGGCCGAGATGCGCACGCTCGAGCACGAGATGCGGGGCCTCGAGGGCGACGTGAACCGGCTCGTCAGCGCGATCCACGAGATCGAGCTCCAAGCCACGGAGCGCCGCGTGCGCCGCGAAGAGTTGGCTCAGGAGGTGTTGCGAACCTACGGAGCCGACGAGGCAGCGCTGCGGGCCCAACACGACGCCTCCCGCGACTTCACCCAGCTGCGCCAGCGCCTGGCGGAGCTGGACGAGCGCCTGGCTGCCCTCGGTCCCGTCAACCTGGTCGCCGACGAGGAGTACCGCGAGCTGGACGAGCGCCTGACGTTCCTGCGCACCCAGCACGACGACCTGACCGCGTCGATCAAGGACCTGGACAAGGCGCTCCGCGGGATGACGCGCACGGCCCAGGAGCGCTTCACCCAGGCGTTCCACGAGGTCAACCGCGAGTTCGCCCGCCTCTTCGAGCGGCTCTTCGAGGGCGGGCGCGCCGAGCTGAAGCTGGTCGAGGCCGAGGAGGGCGGCGACCCGCTGGAGACCGGCGTCGAGCTGATGGCCCAGCCGCGCGGAAAGCGCCTGCAGTCGGTGACGCTGCTCTCCGGCGGCGAACGGGCGCTGACAGGGCTCGCGCTGCTGTTCGCCATCTTCTATTACCGCCCGAGCCCGTTCTGCGTGCTGGACGAAGTGGACGCCCCCCTCGACGACGCCAACATCCACCGCTTTCTGCGCGTGCTGCGCGAGCTGACCAGCCAGACCCAGTTCCTCGTCATCACCCACAACCGCCGGACCATGGAAGCGGCGGACATCCTCTACGGCGTGACGATGGAGGAGCCCGGCCTCTCGAAGCTCGTCTCCGTCAAGCTCGGCGCCTGACCGCGTGAAAAGAGCCCGGAGATAGGCTAGACTCGCACCGATACCGGGTATGTCGTCCCTCGGCCCGTATCTCCGCGAGCTCCGTCAGCGGCGTGGTCTCTCTCTGGAGGAGCTGTCCCGCGCCACGCGCGTCGCTTCGTCCTGCCTGGAGGCGCTGGAGACGGAGAACCTCGATGTCCTGCCGGCGCCCGTCTTCGTCAAGGGGTTCATCCGCGCCTACTGCCAGGCGCTCGACGTGACGCCCGACGAGGCGCTCGCCCTCTATCATCAGCGGCCCGGGGCGCCGCCGGCTCCACCGGTCCGCGCCGGGGCCGACGAGCGCCGGGGCGGGGGGGAGCCGCGAAGCCGCGGGACGGTGCTGGTGAGCTTCGTCCTCCTCGTCATTCTGGGCCTCGCTCTCTTCGCGGTGACGCTCGCGCTCCAGTCGGGGCGTGAGGGCGGGGACCGGCTCGCGCGCCAGGCTCCGGCGGTGCTGCCTCCGGCGCCGTCGGACTCCCTCGAGCCGGTGCCGGCCGAGTCGGTCCCGACCCCCACGGCGGCGCCGGCCCCCGCGATCCGCCCGAGCGCGCCCGAACCCCCTCGCGCCAGCGACGCGATCCGGCCGCGCCCGGTCACACCGACGGGCCCGGGCTTCGCGGCCGTCGTCAGGCCACTGGCGTCGCCGTATCGCCTGGTGGCGCGCGTGTCGGAGCCGACGTGGATGCGGGTGCGGATGGAGGACGGGCGTGCCACCGAGGAGACCATCCCCGCCGGCGAAGTCCGCGAGTGGGTGTCCAACGCTCCCTTCGTCCTCACTGTGGGCAACGCCGGGGGCGTGACGCTGGAGCTGAACGGCCGCCCGCTGCCGCCGCTGGGGGCGCGGGGGGCGGTCATCCCGCGGCTGGTCATCCCGCCCCCAGGGCAGTGAAGTTCCTGGCCGCGCTGGGCGAGCAACTGAGCACGGGGCTCAGGCGGTCGCGAGAATATCTCGCCGCGGAGCTGGCGGCGGTCCTCCGGCCCGAGCGCCCCATCGACGAGAGCCTCTACACGGAGCTGGAAGAGATTCTCGTCGCCGCGGATCTGGGCGCGCCGCTGGCCGCCGACTTCACCAACCGGGCCCGTGAAGAGGTGATGTTCGGTACCGTCACCCGCGCCGACCAGCTCCGGCCGCTGTTCCGCCGTTTCCTGGGCGACATCCTCGTCCCCGCGGCGCAGCCCCTCGACCTCGATCACCGGCCGGCGGTGGTGCTGATGCTCGGCGTCAACGGCTCCGGCAAGACGACGACCTGCGCGAAGCTGGCGGCGGCGCTGACCCGATCGGAGAAGCAAGTGCTGCTGGCCGCTGCCGACACGTTCCGGGCGGCGGCCATCGAGCAGCTCGAGGCCTGGGGTGACCGGATCGGCGTCGAGGTCGTCCGGCAGGAACCGGGCTCGGATCCCGCGGCCGTCGTCTTCGATGCCGTGAAGGCGGCCACGGCGCGCAACCTCGATGCGCTCATCATCGACACGGCGGGGCGGTTACACACGAAGTCCAACTTGATGATGGAGCTGGCCAAGCTCAAGCGCGTCATCGAGCGCCAGCTGCCCGGCGCGCCGCACGAGAGCCTGATGGTGCTCGACGCCCCCACCGGACAGAACGGCTTCGCCCAGGCGCGTATGTTCAACGAGGCGATCGGGCTGAGTGGCGTAGTGCTCACCAAGCTCGACGGCACCGCCAAGGGCGGCATCGTGGTGCGGATCGCGCGCGAGCTCAGGCTCCCCATCAAGCTCGTCGGGGTGGGCGAGAAGGTCGAGGACCTCGGGCCCTTCGATCCCCAGCGGTTCATCGACGCCCTGGTGCCGGCTGCATGAACGATCCTGTGTCAGCCCAAGAGACGAGCGCGCTTCCTCGAGCGCCGGCTTCGCCGGCGCCATCCTTTGGGGTGGTTCGGAGGGGGCCGCGAGGCCTCCTCCGACCATGGATCTGGAGGGGGCCGCGAGGCCTCCTCCGACTATGGATCTCGGAGGGGGCCGTCGCGCCCGGGGGGCGCGCCGGTGAAGGCGCCCCCTCCGACCTATGAGCGCGAACGCAGTCGACGAGCGCTTGATGCGTCGCGCGCTGGAGTTGGCCGAGCGCGCCCGCGGGCTCACCTCGCCCAATCCGCTGGTGGGGGCGGTGGTCGTGAGCGGGGAAGGCCAGATCGTGGGCGAGGGGTTTCACGCCGCGGCGGGGCGGCCCCACGCCGAGATCGAGGCACTGGCCGCGGCGGGGGACCGCGCGCGAGGGGCGACACTCTACGTCACCCTCGAGCCCTGCGCTCACCACGGGCGCACCCCGCCCTGCGCGCCGGCCATCGTCGCGGCCGGCATCCGGCGCGTCGTGACGGCGATCGGCGACCCGAACCCCCTGGTGAGCGGGCGGGGATTCGAGGCGCTGCGCGCCGCCGGCCTCGAGGTGACCGTGGGGCTGCTCGAACGGGAGGCCGCCCAGCAGAACCGCGTCTTCCTCACCGCCATGCGGGAGCGGCGACCGCACGTCACGTTGAAGGCGGCGATGACGCTGGACGGGAAGATCGCCGACTCGCACGGCGCCTCGCAGTGGATCACGGGCGAGGCGGCGCGCCGGGAGGCCCACCGGCTGCGGAGCGAGAGCGACGCCATCATCGTCGGGGTGGGGACCGTGCTGCGCGACGACCCGCGGCTGACGGTGCGCCTCCCGCGGGAGTGGCCCCGGGAGCCGTACCGCGTCGTGCTGGATACGGAGGCCCGAACCCCACCCGCCGCGCGCCTGATCACCGCCGGCACCGCCGCGCGCGCCCTCATCGCCGTGGCCGCGAGCGTGCCACCCGCGCGTCTGCGCCAGCTCGAGGCCGCCGGGGCCACGGTCGTGCGCCTGCCCGGGGGCGACGGCCGCGTCGATCCCGGCGCCGTGCTCGCCGACCTCTTCGCGCGGGAGGTCCGCAGCGTGCTGGTGGAGGGCGGGGCGGAGGTGCACGCGGCCTTTCTCGACGCCGGCCTCGTCGACCGGGTCGCCGTCTTCATCGGGCCGCGCCTCCTGGGCGGCCGTGACGCCCTCTCGGCCGTCGGCGGCGCCGGCCGCGCGCTGAAGGAGGCGGTGCGCCTCGGCGAGCTGGCGGTCAGGAGGGTGGGCGACGACCTCCTGATCGAGGCCGAGGTCCTCCGCGAGCGCGCCTGATGTTCACCGGGATCGTCGAGGAGCTGGGGACGGTCGCCCGCGTCGCGCGGGGCGCCTGCACGATGCGGCTCGAGATCCGGGCGACGACCACGCTCGAGGGCAGCGACGTCGGCGCCAGCATCGCGGTGAACGGCGCCTGCCTGACCGTCGTCGAGCGCCGGCCCGACGGCCTGGTCTTCGACGTCGGCCCCGAGACGCTGGCGCGCACCGCTCTCGGCCGGCTGGTCGCCGGCGCCCGCGTCAACCTGGAGCGCCCGCTCCGGCTGGGGGCCGCGCTGGGAGGTCACCTGGTGCTGGGGCACGTGGACGGGGTGGGAACCATCGAGGACCTAACCCGTGTAGAATCAACGGCGCGGGTGCGGATCGCCCTGCCGGGCCCCGACCTGGAGCCCTTCCTGGTCCCCAAGGGCTCGGTGGCCGTGGACGGCGTGAGCCTTACGGTCGCGGGCCTGCGGCCGACGAGCTTCGAGGTGATGCTGATCCCGCACACGCTGGAGGCGACGACGCTGGGCTGGCTGGAGGTTGGGCAGGCGGTGAACATCGAAACGGACGTGATCGGCAAGTACGTGGTCCGATCACTCGCGCTCAAGGGGGCGTGATAGCCGTGTTCGCGCCGATCGACGAGGCCATCGAGGAGATCCGGCAGGGCCGGATCCTCATCGTCGTCGACGACGAGGATCGCGAGAACGAGGGCGATCTCCTGATGGCGGCCGACAAGGCCACCCCGGAAGCGGTGAACTTCATGGCCAAGTATGGCCGGGGGCTCATCTGCATGCCGATGACGGGGGAACGGCTGGACGAGCTGAAGATCTCGATGATGGTCACCGACAACACTGCGCCGCTGGGGACCGCCTTCACCGTCACGGTCGACGCCCGGCGGGGCGTCACCACCGGCACCTCGGCCTACGACCGTGCGGTCACGATCCGGACGCTCGTCGATCCCCACTCGCGCGCCGAGGACCTCACCCGTCCCGGCCACATCCTGCCGCTGCGCGCAATGCCGGGCGGGGTGCTGCGGCGTGCGGGCCACACCGAGGCGGCCGTCGATCTGGCCCGGCTGGCCGGCTGCCCGCCGGCGGGCGTGATCTGCGAGGTCATGGACGAGGAAGGCGGCATGGCGCGCGTGCCCCAACTCCAAGAGCTGGGTCGGCGGCACGGCCTCAAGATGATCACGATCAAGGACCTCATCGAGTACCGCACCCAGAAGGAGAAGCTGGTCCGCCGCATCGCGACGACCCGCCTGCCCACCGAGTTCGGCGAGTTCACGGCCATCGCCTACGAGGCGACCGTGTACAGCCGCGTGCACCTGGCGCTCGTGATGGGGGAGGTCGCCGGCGACACGCCCGTGCTGGTGCGCATGCACTCCGAGTGCCTCACGGGTGACGTCTTCCACTCCCGCCGCTGCGACTGCGGCGAGCAGCTCGAGAAGGCGCTGCTGCTGATCCAGCAGGAGGAGCGCGGCGTCGTCGTGTATCTCCGGCAGGAAGGGCGGGGGATCGGGCTGCACAACAAGATCCGCGCCTACGAGCTCCAAGATGCGGGCCAGGACACGGTCGAGGCCAACCAGGCGCTCGGCTTCAAGGCCGACCTGCGTGACTACGGCATCGGCGCGCAGATCCTCGTCGACCTCGGGCTCAAGAACCTCCGCCTGCTCACGAACAATCCGAAGAAGATCGTCGGGCTCGAGGGCTACGGGCTCCATTTCGTCGAGCGCGTGCCCATCGAGATCCCGGCCAACCCCGAGAACCGCAAGTACCTGAGCACCAAGCGGGACAAGCTCGGGCACCTCTTCTCCTCCCTTCCCTGACATGCGCCCCGCCATGACCGTCTGGAGCCCCGGCGCAGCGCTCGCAACCTGCTTTCGAGCGCCGGCTTTGCCGGCGCAACCGCCGGCGTGGTTCGAGCGCCGGCTTCGCCGGCGCAATCCTGGCCTGGGGGGAGGTTTCGGAAGGGGGGCGAAGCCCCCCTCCGAGGTCTGAGATGGCTGGCCGCGCGCCCAGGCCGCAGCGGTCGATGGCGGGCGGCGCCCGCGCACCGCGGGGGGGCGCCGGGCTCCCGAAGTTCGCCATCGTCGCGGCGCGCTTCAACGAGCGGATCACCAAACGCCTGGTCGATGGCGCGCTCCACGCGTTCGCGGGCGCGAAGATCCCGCCGGGCGACGTCGAGGTCCACTGGGTTCCGGGCTCCTTCGAGCTACCCCAGGCCGCCGCGCACCTGGCGGCGACCGGGCGCTACGCGGGGATCGTCTGCGTCGGCGTCGTCATCCGCGGGCAGACGCCCCACTTCGAGCACGTGGCGCGGGAGGCTGCCACGGGGATCCGCCACGTGGCGTTGACGACGGGGGTGCCGACGACGTTCGGCGTCATCACGGCGCTGTCGGAGGAGCAGGCGTGGGAGCGGGCGGGCGGAGAGGTGGGCAACCGCGGCGAGGAGGCGGCTGACGCCGCGCTGGAGATGGCCACGTTCGTCCGCAAGGTGCGTGACCGTGGGTAGGCGACGGAAGGCGCGGGAGGTCGCGCTGCAGTTCCTCTACCAGCTCGAGCTCCACGGCGACGACGATCCCACGCCGCACGCGGCGGAGTTCTGGACGCGCCATCCGGTGGACGAGGAGACTCGCGTCTTTGCCGACACCCTCGTGCGTGGCACCAAGCAGCACCAGGCCAAGACCGACGAGCTGATCCGCCAGTACGCGGAGCATTGGGACCTCGAGCGCATGGCGGTGGTCGACCGGAACATCCTCCGGCTGGCCGTCTACGAGCTCCTCTGGCAGGAGGACGTGCCCCCCAAGGTGGCCATCAACGAGGCGATCGAGATCGCGAAAAAGTTCGGCACCGGTGAGTCGAGCCGCTTCATCAACGGAGTTCTCGACCGGATCCACAAAGAGCTTCGTCCGGCGTCCTGAGCCGGGACCGTGCGGTACGCGATCCTGTCCGACATCCACGGCAACCTCGAGGCCTTGCGGGCCGTCCTGGCCGACGCGCGGGACCGCGTTGACGCCTTCCTCTGCCTGGGCGACATCGTCGGCTACGGCGCCGATCCCGAGGCGTGCATCGAGCTGGTGGCCGAGCACTGTCAGATGGTCGTCGGCGGCAACCACGAGCAGGCCGTGGCTGGGCGGATCGACCTCAACTGGTTCAACCCCTACGCGCGGGCGGCCGCCGAGTGGACGCACGACCGCCTCGACGACGACCAGCGCGCGTGGCTGGGGTCGCTACCTCTGGTGAGCGAGGTGGGGGACGCCACCCTCGTCCACGCCTCGCCGGCATATCCGGAGGAGTGGGAGTACCTCGTCTCTGCCGAGGACGGCTTCGCGGCCTTCGGGGCGTTCACCACGCGGCTGTGCTTCGTCGGCCACTCGCACCTGCCAGGCATGTGGGTGCAGGGATCCTGGGGCCGGGGGCACGAGGCCGGGGACGTGAAGGTCGCGATCGATCCTGGTGGCCGGTACATCATCAATGTGGGCAGCGTGGGCCAGCCCCGCGACCACGACCCGCGCGCGGCGTACGCCCTGTGGGACGCCGAGGCGCGAACCCTGGCGATCAGGCGCGTCACCTACGACCTGGACGCGGCGCGCGCGAAGATCGTCGCCGCTGGGCTGCCCAGGTTTCTCGCCGATCGCCTGGCCGCGGGCCGCTGAGGGGCGCGCGCTGCGCGACGCGCTCGCGGCGGCGGTGGGGGTGGCCGTGCTGGCGGTGGCGGCCGGCGCGGCGCTGGCGCTCGCCTATCCGCGTGTCGACTGGGCGGGCGCCGCCTGGATCGCGCTCAGCCCCGTCCTCGTCCTGGCCCTCACGCGGCCGCCGCGCCCGGCGCTGGGCTGGGGCTGGCTCGCGGGCTTCGTGTTCTTTCTGCTACTCCTCCGGTGGCTGAACTTCACCTTCCGCGTCTATAGCGAGATCCCCTGGCCGCTGACGTGGCTGCCGACGGCGCTGCTGGCGGGGTACTGCGGCCTGTACTCCGGTCTCGTGGCCGGCGCCGTCTCCTGGATCGCCACTCGGCGGGGAGCGACCTGCGCGCTGCTCGTCGCACCGTTTCTCTGGGTGGGCGCGGAGTGGGTGCGGGGCCACCTGATGGGCGGCTTTCCCTGGGGTAGCCTGGGCTACTCCCAGTACCGGCAGCTGGCGGTGATCCAGGTCGCGGAACTGGCCGGGGTCTACGCGGTCTCCTTCGTCGTGTTCGCTGTCAACGCTGCGATCGCCGGCTGCGCGGTCTTGGCATGGCGGCGGGCCGCGGTCGGCCTGGCGCTCGCCACGGCGGTCGTGGGGGCGACGCTCGGGTTCGGGACGTCGCGCCTCACGGAGGCATCGCCCGCCGGCGAGGCGACGATTGCCGTGATGCAGCCTGCGATCGAGCAACCCCTCAAGTGGAGCGCTAGCCACACGGTACAAACACTCGGGATCTACGGTGATTTGACCCGTGGGGCGGCCCGGGAGCATCCCCGCCTCATCGTGTGGCCCGAGACGGCGTCGCCCTCGATCCTCAGACAGGATCCCGTCCTCCTCCAGGCCCTTCAGGACGTGGCGGCCAGGTATGACGTGGCGCTGCTCGTCGGGTCGATCGACATCGGTGAGGGATCGGGCCGGGAGGCTCGTAACACCGCATTTTTACTGACCGAACGAGGTATCGTGAACAGGTATGATAAGATCCACTTGGTTCCGTTCGGAGAGTACGTGCCGTTGCCGGGAGTGATCGGGTTCATTCGGGGCTGGGCGGAGTTCATCTCTGAGCTGACGCCCGGCTCCCGCGCGGTGGTCTTCTCGGGTCCGCCAGCCCCGTTCGGTGTCGTGATCTGTTATGAGGGTATCTTCCCCGCGCTGGTGCGCCGCTTCGTGAAGAATGGCGCGCGCCTGATGGTGAACATGACGAATGACGCGTGGTTCGGCCGGACGAGCGGTCCCCTGCAACACCTGGCGATGTATCCCTTCCGCGCGATCGAGCATCGCGTCGCGGTGGTGCGGGCGGCGAACACCGGGGTGTCGGCCTTCATCGCGCCGACCGGACGGATCGTCAAGTCGCTGAATCTCTTCGAGCGGGGCAATCTGATCGATCGGGTTCCCCTGCGTACGCGCGAGACGCTCTACACCCGTCTCGGTGACTGGTTCGCGTATCTGGGGCTGCTGGTCTCGGCCGGCGCGCTGGGCGCGGCAGCGCTCGGGAGGCCGCGGTAATGGCGGGCGAGCTGAAGCGGGACGTGGCGGAGCTGACCCGCCGGGTCGACGATCTGCGGAGGCATCTTTGACATCGCCGCCAAGGCGCAGCGGCTGGCCGCGATCGACACGGAAATGGCCTCGCCCGGGTTCTGGGAGGACAACCGCCGGGCCCAGGAGCTGATTCGCGAGCGCGCGGAGCTGACCCGGGTTGTCACGCGGCTCAGCGAGCTCGGCCGCCAGGCCCAAGACCTCGGGGTCATGCTCGAGCTGGCCCAGGAGGCCGACGACGGCAGCCTGGACGCCGAGATCTCCGACGGCGTAGCCCGGCTCAGGAAGGAGCTCGACGAGTTCGAGCTCAAGGTCATGCTCTCGGGTCCGCACGACAGCAAGGCGGCCATCCTCAGCATCCACCCCGGCGCCGGCGGCACCGAGTCCCAGGACTGGGCCCAGATGCTCATGCGCATGTACCTCCGGTGGTGCGAGCGCAACGGCTTCAAGGCCGAGGTCGTCGATCTGCTGCCGGGGGAGGAGGCCGGGATCAAGTCGGTGACGATCGAGGTCACCGGCGAGTACGCTTACGGCTTCCTGCGCGGCGAGGCCGGCGTGCACCGCCTGGTGCGCATCTCGCCGTTCGACGCCTCCCGGCGACGGCAGACCAGCTTCGCTTCGGTCGCCGTCGTTCCCGAGGTCGACGACGTGGAGGTCAACGTGCGGGAGGACGAGATTCGCGTCGACGTCTTCCGCTCGTCGGGCCCGGGCGGACAGGGCGTCAACACCGCCGATTCGGCCGTGCGGATCACGCATCTGCCCACCGGGATCGTCGTGCAGTGCCAGAACGAGCGCTCGCAGTTGCGCAACCGCGACACCGCCATGCGGATTTTAAAAGCGCGCCTCTACGAGCTCGCGCAGAAGAAGCAGCGCGAGGAGCTGGCGGAGCTCACGGGGGAGAAGAAGGGGATCGCCTTCGGCAGTCAGATCCGCTCCTACACCTTCCATCCCGAGCAGCGCGTGAAGGACCATCGCACCGGTGTGGAAATCGGCAACGTCGAGGCCGTCATGGACGGTGAGATCGATCCGTTCATCAAGGCGTTCCTCCTCGGAGTGCGCGGGAGCCAGGCGTGACCGGGCCGGACCCCGGGGCCCCGCCCCCGCTGATCCACCGGCGGTACGAGAAGCTGGAAGCGCTGCGCAAGCGGGGCATCGACCCGTTCGGAAGCCGCTTTCCGGTCACCCACGGCGCCCAGCTCCTGCTCGACCAGCTCGCCCGGGCGAAGGAGGACGAGCTCAAGGCCTTCGGCCCCGTGAGCGTCGCCGGGCGGATCGTGGCCATGCGTCATCACGGCAAGACCTGCTTCGCCCACCTGATGGACCGCACCGGACGCATCCAGCTCTATGCCCGCGCCGATCAGCTCGGGGATCACTACCCGCTCTTCACGGACCTCGATGCGGGAGACTTCATCGGCGTGACCGGCGAGGTGTTCCGCACCCGCACGGGCGAGCTGACGATCGCGGTCGGCTCCTTCCAGTTCCTCGCGAAATCCCTCCGTCCGCTGCCCGAGAAGTGGCATGGGCTCCGCGACGTCGAGACGCGCTACCGCCAGCGCTACGTGGACCTCATCGTCAACCAGGAGACGCGGGCGGTCTTCGTCCTCCGCTCGCGCGTGATCAAGGCCCTCCGCGACTTCCTGGACGCGCGCGGCTTCCTGGAGGTCGAAACGCCCATGATGCAGCCGATCCCGGGCGGCGCGGTGGCGCGGCCGTTCGTCACCCATCACAACGCCCTCGGCGTGGACCTCTATCTGCGGATTGCGCCCGAGCTCTACCTCAAGCGTCTCGTCGTCGGCGGGTTCGAGCGGGTCTACGAGATCAACCGCAACTTCCGCAACGAGGGCGTGTCGACCCAGCACAACCCCGAATTCACGATGCTGGAGTTCTACCAGGCCTACGCCGACTACACGGACCTCATGGCGCTCACCGAAGAGCTCTTCGTCCATCTGGCCACCACGCTGCTCGGCGCGCTCCGGATCCCCGGGGGCGATCACACGATCGACCTCGTCCGGCCGTGGCGGCGGCTGCGATTCTTCGACGCCTTGTCTGAGGCCCTCGGCACGACGGTCAGGCCTGACACCGAGGCCAGCGCCGTCGCCGGAGCGGTCGCGGCCCGGGGGGTCCAGTCGAAGCCCGGGGCTCTCCGTCACGAGGTGTGGAAGGAGGCCTTCGAGTCGCTGGTCGAGCCGACGCTGGTGCAGCCGACGTTCGTGATCGATTTCCCGGTGGAGCTGTCGCCGCTGGCCAAAACGAAACGAGATGACGCTCGACTGGTGGACCGGTTCGAGTTGTTCGTGGGCCGGCGCGAGCTCGCCAACGCTTACACCGAGCTCAACGATCCCGTGGAGCAGCGCGGGCGGTTCCTGCAGCAGGCGGCGGCGCGCGCCCGGGGCGACGAGGAGGCTCACTGGCTGGATGAGGACTACATCCGGGCGCTGGAGTACGGCATGCCGCCGGCGGCGGGCGAGGGCATCGGCATCGACCGGCTGGTGATGCTCCTGGCCGATCAGCCGTCGATCCGAGACGTGATCCTGTTCCCGCATCTTCGACCGGAAGGCGGCCCCGCCGGCCAGGCACGGGACGAGCCGTGAGCCGGGTACCCTTCGAGCTGTTCCTCGGTCTTCGGTACCTGCGGGCGACCGGCCAGCGGACGAACCTATCGCTGTTCGTCTGGATCGGCGTCGGCGGCGTCTTCCTGGGCGTGGCCGCGCTCATCGTCGTGCTGGCCGTGATGACCGGCTTCCAGGACGGCATTCGCGACAAGATCATCGCGGCGAATCCGCATCTGCTCATCTTCGGCGCCGGGGGCGGTGTCGCCGACGCCGAGGCGGTCGCCGGCCGGGTGAAGACCGTCACCGGCGTACGATCGGCCACGCCCTTCGTGCTCCAGCAGGCGCTCTTCACGACCGAGGGGGGCGGAGCTCACGGCGGCTTGGTCCGCGGGGTGGACCTGGCCACGCCCGCCCTGGTGGCCGACCTCCGCGCCCAGCTCCGCGCGGGCAGCCTCGACCTGCTCCTCGACGGCCAGCCGGCGATCCTGCTGGGCGTCGAGCTGGCGCGCACTCTGGGCGTGGTCGTCGGCGACGGCGTCACCGTCATCTCGCCCAAGGGCGCCGTCACCGCCGTGGGTATGGTGCCCCGCATGCGCCGCTTCACCGTGGCCGGCACGGTGGAGGTCGGCATGTACGAGTACGACTCGTCGATCGCCTATCTGACGTTGGCGGCGGCCCAGGAGTTCGCGGCGCTGTCCGGGCGGGTCACCGGCATCGAGGTCAAGCTGACCGATCCGTTCGAGGCCAAGCGCGTGGGCGCCCTCATCGCCAGACAGCTGGGGTTCGGCTACTGGGTGCGCGATTGGATGGACATGAACCGCAACTTGTTCGCCGCGCTCCAGCTCGAGAAGCTGGCCCTCTTCGTCATCGTGACGATCATCGTCCTCGTCGCCGCCTTCGCCATCATCGGCCACCTGGTCCTCCTGGTCGCCGAGAAGCGCAAGGAGGTCGGGATCCTCAAGGCCATCGGGGCGTCGGCCTCCAGCATCACCGCCGTGTTCTTCACCGTCGGCATGACCATCGGCGTCGTGGGCACCGTGGCGGGCTCGGCGGTCGGCCTCCTGCTGATCTGGATCCAGAACTCCTACAAGATCATCCGCCTGGCCGGCGACGTGTACCAGATCGACTACCTGCCGATGAAGCTGACGCCCACGGACTTCCTCCTCGTCGTCGGGGCCACCCTGCTCCTGTCGTTCCTGGCCACGATCCTCCCCGCGCGCCGGGCGGGGGCGCTGATCCCGGTGGATGTGTTGCGCTATGAGTGATTCCTGCGCTCCGCTGCTCGTCGGCCAGGACGTCGAGAAGGAGTACCGCACTGGGCCCGAGGTCGTCCGCGTGCTTCGGGGCGTGAACGTTCGGGTGGGCCGGGGCGAGGTGGTCGCGCTGGTGGGGGCGTCGGGCGTGGGCAAGTCCACGCTGCTCCACCTGCTGGGCGCGCTCGATCGCCCCACGGCCGGACATGTCCTCTTCGAGGGCGAGGACGTCTTCGCACGCGGCGAGGCCGGACTCGTGCGCTTCCGCCGCCACCAGGTTGGCTTCGTCTTCCAGTTCTACAACCTGCTCGGCGAGATGACGGCACTGGAGAACGCGATGATCCCGGCGCTGCTGGCGCGCCGCCCGGTGAGCGAGGCGCGTCAGCGCGCCGCCGACGCGCTGGCCGAGGTGGGACTCGCCGACCGGTTGCGCCACCGGCCGGGAGAGCTCTCGGGCGGCGAGCAGCAGCGGGTGGCGATCGCCCGGGCCCTCGTGAATCAGCCGCTCGTGATCCTGGCCGACGAGCCGACGGGCAACCTCGACCCCAAGACGAGCGAGGTCGTGTTCGATCTCTTCTTGCGATTGCAGGCCGAGCGCGGGATCGCGTTTCTGATCGCCACGCACAACCCCGATCTGGCCCGGCGCGCGGAGCGGGCGTATCGTCTGATCGAGGGCCGGGCGCGGGAGGTGCCGCCGGGCGAGTGACGGCACCGGCGAGTTTCCCGCTGGAGTTTCGCAGGGTTAGTGATTGGCGGAAGAAAAACGCTGGCGACCGGTAGGGGCGTGGGCTATACTGAAATCCAGTAACTAGCCGTCGGGGAAAGAAAAATCGGCATCCGGCGCGACTGAAAGGGGTGGGGGGGCACACCAGTGTTCGAACGATTCACCGAACGGGCGCGGCGGGTCATCATCTTGGCGCGGGAAGAGGCGGGACGCTTCCGCCACGACTTCGTGGGGACGGAGCACGTCCTGCTCGGGCTCATCCGTGACGGCGAAGGCATCGCGACGGCCGTGCTCCAGCGCCTCGGGCTCCGCCTGGAGACGGTCAAGGCGGAAGTCGAGCGCGCGCTGGCAGGTTTTCCGAAGACGCTGACGTTCGGTGAGGTGCCGTTCACGCCGCAGGCCAAACGCGTCCTCGAGCTGTCGATCGAGGAGGCGCGGCAGCTCGGCCACAACTACATCGGTACCGAGCACCTCCTGCTCGGGCTCATGAAGGAAGGCCAGTCGATCGCGGCCAAGATTCTCGAATCGCTGGGCGCGCGGCTGGACGAGGTCCGGCAGGAAACGCTCGCGCTCCTCGGCGACCAGTACTACCCCCGGCCCAAGAAGCGTTCGCAGACTCCGGTACTCGACGAGTTCGCCCGCGACCTCACCCAGCTGGCCCGCGAGAGCAAGCTCGACCCGGTGATCGGCCGCGAGCAGGAGATCGAGCGCGTCATCCAGATCCTGGCCCGCCGCACGAAGAACAACCCCGTGCTCATCGGCGAGCCGGGTGTGGGCAAGACGGCGATCGTCGAGGGCCTGGCCCAGAAGATCATCGCCCACGACGTGCCCGACGTTCTGCTGAACAAGCGGCTGCTCCAGCTCGATCTGGGTGCGCTGGTGGCCGGGACGAAGTACCGCGGCCAGTTCGAGGAGCGGCTCAAGGCCGTGATGAAGGAGATCCGCCAGTCGGAGAACGTCATTCTGTTCCTCGACGAGCTGCACACGCTCATCGGGGCCGGGGCGGCCGAGGGCGCCATCGACGCCTCCAACATGCTCAAGCCGGCGCTCTCCCGCGGCGAGATCCAGACGATCGGAGCGACGACGCTCGACGAGTACCGCAAGTACATCGAGAAGGACGGCGCCCTCGAGCGCCGCTTCCAGCCGGTCATCGTGAAGGCGCCGTCGGTGCCGGAGGCGATCGAGATCATTCGGGGCCTGCGCCACAAGTACGAGGCGCACCACCGCGTCAAGATCACGGAGCAAGCCATCACGGCGGCCGTCAATCTCGCCGACCGCTACATCACGGATCGTCAACTTCCGGACAAAGCGATCGACGTCATCGACGAGGCGTCTTCGAGGACGCGGCTCATGGCGCTGACGCCGCCGCCCGAGGTGAAGGAGATCGAGCGGGAGCTGGAGCGGGTGATCCGGGAGAAGGACATGTACCTGGAGGCCCAGGAGTTCGAGAAGGCCGCCTCTCTCCGCGAAAAAGAGAAGATCCTCCGCCATCGCGAGGAGGAGCTCAAGCGGGAATGGGAGAAGAACAAGGGCAAGGGCAAGCAGCTGGTCGAGGAAGAGGACATCGAGTTCATCGTTTCCCGCTGGACGGGCATCCCGCTGGCCAAGCTCGAGGAGAAGGAATCCGCGAAGCTGGCGCGCATGGAGGAGGCGCTGCACGGGCGGATCATCGGCCAGGACGCCGCCGTCGCCGCCGTGTCCCGGGCCATCCGGCGTTCGCGGGCCGGCCTCAAGGATGCCAAGCGGCCGGTGGGGTCGTTCATCTTCCTGGGTCCGACCGGCGTGGGCAAGACGGAGCTGGCCCGGGCGCTGGCCGAGTACCTCTTCGGCGACGAGAACGCGCTGATCCGCGTCGACATGTCGGAGTACATGGAGAAGTTCTCCGTCTCGCGCCTGCTGGGCGCGCCGCCCGGCTACGTCGGCTACGAGGAGGGCGGGTTCCTGACCGAGAAGGTGCGGCGGCGCCCGTACTCGGTGGTGCTCTTCGACGAGATCGAGAAGGCCCACCCGGACGTCTTCAACATGCTGCTCCAGGTATTGGACGACGGCCGCCTGACGGACTCGCTCGGGCACGTCGTCGATTTCAAGAACACGATCCTGATCATGACCTCGAATCTGGGCACCAGCCTGATCGGCAAGCGCGTATCGCCGGGCTTCCTCCAGGAGTCGGACGAGCACTCGTACGAGAAGATGAAGGACCGCGTGATGGAGGAGCTCAAGCGGGCGTTCCGGCCGGAGTTCCTCAACCGGGTCGATGAGAGCGTGGTCTTCCACGCGCTGACCGCCGAGCACATCAAGGAGATCATCCGGTTGATGATCCGGCGCATCAACAAGCAGCTCTCCGACCGGGGCATCGAGCTGGTCCTGACGCCGGTCGCGGAGAATGTGCTGGTCGAGAAGGGCTACGACGCGACCTACGGGGCCCGACAGCTCAGGCGAACCATCCAGAAGCACATCGAGGACCCACTGGCGGAGGCGATCGTTCGCGGTCAGATTCCGGAGAGCGCGCGGATCGAGGTGGACGTCGAAGGGGGCAACTTCGTGTTCCGCGCGGCCCAGGCCGCCGACGCGCCTCTCGAGCTTGCAGAACACTAGGCAAAAGTTCGCGCGAGCCTGAGCGGCCGGTGAGGATCAGGGGGAGAGTGCGCCTCTCCATTTTTTTTGCGTGCGTGGCCCTGTTCGTCCCCACCGGACGGGCGGCGGCGCAGCAGCGTTCCATCCTCGTGAAAGAGATCGGCGTCGAGGGCAACCGCCGGGTCCAGGAGGCGGTGATTCTCGGTCGGGTGCAGGCCAAGATCGGCTCGCCCTTCAATCCCTCCCAGCTCAGTGAAGACCTCCGATCGATCTTCGGCCTCGGCTTCTTCGACGACGTCCAGCTCAAGGTCGAGGACTTCGAGGGAGGCGTCAGGGTGATCTTCGTCGTCGTGGAGCGCCCCTTCGTGCGCGACGTCGACTTCGTGGGGAACAAGAAGGTCACGACGAGCGAATTACAAGATAAGATCGACCTCAAGCTCGGCAGCGTCTACAACCCCGTCGATGTCCAGAAGGCCAAGGAAAGGCTGACCGAGTTCTACGAGCAGGAGGGGTACTTCGAAGTGCAGATCACGCCGGAGGTAGAGAAGTTCGCCGACGGCGACGTCCGGGTGGTCTTCAGCATCAACGAGGGGCGGCAGATCACCATCGACCGCATCGTGATCCAGGGCAACAAGGGCCTCACCGACCGTGAGATCAAGAAAGCGCTGGCGACGCGGGAGCGCGAGTACTTCATCCTCCGGGGCAAGCTCCAGCGCCAGAAGCTCGACGAGGACGTCGAGCGGATCCTGGCCCTCTACAACGATCACGGCTACGTCCAGGCTCGGGTCGACGGATACGACGTCGCCGTCGATCGGGAGAAGGCGCGGGTCACGCTCACGTTCACCGTGGTGGAGGGGCCGCAGTACCGGGTGGGCGAGGTCACGATCACCGGGGTGACGCTCTTCCCCGAGAGCGAGGTGCGGCGCCTGGTCAGCCTCAAGCCCGGCGACGTCTACTCCCGGACGAAGCTGCGCGAGAGCATCCGGCAGATCACCGACCTCTACAGCACCGTCGGCCGGGCGTCCGTGGACATCAACCCCAAGACGGACCAGCTTCAGGCCACGGCCAAGGTGAACATCTTCCTCGAGATCAACGAGGGTCCTGAGGTCTACGTGGAGCGCATCAACATCAGCGGGAACCTCCGCTCGCAGGACAAAATTCTTCGTCGTGAGATCCCGATGGCCGAGGGCGACCTGTTCACCCTGCAGAAGCTGCAGCGGGCGCGCCAGCGCCTGCTGAACCTGGGATACTTCGAGAACGTCGACGTGGCCACCCAGCCCGGCTCCGACAAGACCCGGATCGTCGTCAACGTCGAGGTCACCGAGCGGCCGACCGGCATCTTCAGCATCGGCGGCGGCTATTCCTCGGTGGACAGCTTCATCGGCACGATCGACCTGTCGCAGCGCAATTTCCTGGGGCGCGGCTGGGAGGCCTCGATCCGCATCCGGGCGGGGGCGAACACCCAGCAGGGCATCATCAGCTTCACCGAGCCCTGGCTCTTCGACCGACCGCTGTCCGCCGGGTTCGATATCTTCAGCACCGCACGCCAGTTCATCGAGTACGATTACGAGACGCTGGGCGGCGGCCTGCGGCTCAGCCGTCCGTTCGCGGAGTACTGGCGCTGGCACACGGGCTATCGCCTTACCCGCGACACCATCAGCCACCTCCGGGATGACTCGGACCCGTTTCTCCGCGAGGAGGCTGGCACCCGGGTGACCTCGCTCGTATCCGGCGCGCTGACGCGGGAAAGCCGCGACAGCGTCATCTCCCCCACCCGGGGCGGGCAGGTGTCACTGAATGTGGACTTCGCCGGGCTCGGCGGCGACTCGCAGTTCGTGAAGTCGGTGGGATCCATGAGCTACTTCAAGCCGATCTGGCTCGATCACATCCTGTCCGGGCGCGGCGAGGCCGGCTACGGGTTCGGATGGGCCGACAGGCCGCTGCCGATCTTCGAGCGGTTCTACCTCGGCGGCCCCAACAGCATCCGGGGCTTCAAGTTCCGGAAGATCTCGCCGCGCGACGACACCGGAGTGAGGATCGGCGGCACCAGCGAGCTGCTCGGCAACCTCGAATACATCATCCCGTTGCCGTTCAACATCCGCATCGCGGGCTTCTTCGACATCGGCAACGTCTACGGCTTCAACACCAAGTTCGATCCGACCGATCTCCGAGAGGCGGCGGGGGCGGGGATCCGCTGGCAGTCCCCGTTCGGCCCCATTCGAATCGACTACGGTGTCAACCTCGATCGACGGAAGGGCGAGGACTTCGGCGCGCTGCAGTTTTCGGTCGGGTCACCGTTCTAGGAGGGTGGTATGAAGGGAGCAGGGGCCGCGGCCGCCTTCGTCGCGAGCGCTCTCATCTTCGGGGCCCTGGGATGGGCGCAGACTCCGGCGCAGCCGGTGTCCTCGCCGAAGATCGTGTACATCGACGTCTCGCGCGTGCTCGCCCGCTCGGCGGCCGGCGTGGCGGCGCGGGAGCAGCTCGAGAAGGACAAGGCGGGTATGCAGAAGGAGATGGACGCCAAGCGCCTGGAGATCGACAAGCTCCGCGACGAGTTGGAGAAGAAGAGCGCGCTGCTGACCGGCGACGCTCGCCGCGAGAAGGAGGAGACGCTCGAGCGCAAGCGGCGCGATGCCACCCGGCTGGCCGACGACTTCCAGCGCGAGTTGGCGCGGAAGGAGCAACAGCTCGCCTCCCGAGTCCTGCAGGATCTCTCCGGTGTCATCGAGCGCATCGGCAAGGAGAAGGGATACTACCTGATCGTGGAGCGCCGGGGCGGCGGCATACTCTACAGCGCCCCCGAGGCCGACCTCACCGAGGAGATCATCCGCGCCTACGACCAGGAGTCGGCGACGAAAGGGAAGAAGTAGCCCGCGATGGGAGAAGGGGTCGGCCTCACACTGGGCCAGATCGCGGCGGCGCTGGGAGCCACGCTCGAGGGAGATCCCTCCCGCGTCGTCACCGGGGTGGCGCCGCTGGAGTCCGCCGGTCCGACGCACATCTCGTTCCTGACCGATCCGCGCTTCGGCCAGGCGGCCCGCGCCTCGCGGGCGGGCGCCTTCATCGCCCCCGCCGAAGTCACCGGCCTGCCGGCGCCCACGCTCCACTGTCAGTTCCCGCGGCTGGCCCTGGTGGACCTCCTCGCGCTCTTCCATCCGCCCGCCGCCGTCGTGCCCGGCGTCCATCCGTCCGCGATCGTCGCCGTCGACGCCCAGGTGGCACCGACCGCGTCGGTGGGGGCGCTGACGGTCGTGGAGTCGGGTGCCCTGATCGGCCCCGGCGTGCGGCTGCATCCGCTGGTGTACGTCGGCGCCGGGGCCGAGATCGGCGAGGCCTCGGTCCTCTATCCGCACGTCGTCGTCCGGGAGGGGGTGCGGGTGGGCCGGCGCGTGGTCGTGCATCCGGGCGCGGTGATCGGCGCCGACGGATTCGGGTACGCCTTCGACGGCGCCCGCCACCGGAAGATCCCCCAGGTGGGAGGGGTCCGGATCGAAGACGACGTGGAGATTGGCGCCAACACGACGATCGACCGGGCGACGCTCGGCGAGACCGTGGTCGGCCAGGGCACGAAGATCGACAATCTGGTGCAGGTCGGCCATAACGTCGAGATCGGCGAGCACTCGCTCCTGGTCGCCCAGGTCGGGATCTCCGGATCCAGCCGCCTGGGACGGAGAGTGACGCTGGCCGGCCAAGTGGGTGTGGCCGATCACGTCACCATCGGCGACGGCGTGATGGTGGGGGCCCAGTCGGGAGTGCACGCGGACATCGCCGCCGGCGAGAAAGTCCTCGGAACGCCGATCCGGCCGCCGCCTGGCCCGGATCGAGGCTCGCCTGGGCGGCCCCGCCACTGGAGAGGCCGATGACGACGCCTGAGATCATCCATCCGAGGGCGCTCGTGGATCCGAAGGCTACGCTCGGCCCCGGCGTGCGCGTCGGGGCGTTTTCGATCATCGGGCCGGAGGTGACCCTCGGCGCCGGCGTCGAGATCGGGCACCACGTGGTGCTCGAGGGGCGCGTGGTCCTGGAGCCGCGGGTCAAGGTGGGCCACGGTGCCGTGATCGGCGGCGAGCCTCAAGACTTGAAGTTCAAGCCGGGAACGCCGTCGGGGGTGAAGATCGGCGCGGAGACGGTCATCCGGGAGTACGTCACTATTCACCGGGCGACGCAGCCGGAGGGCTGGACGGAGATCGGTGCCCGCTGCCTCATCATGGCGCTCAGCCACATCGCCCACGACTGCCGCGTGGGCAACGGCGTCATCATCATCAACTACGCCGGCATCACCGGCCACTGCCAGATCGGCGACCACGCGACGATCGGTGGCTACACGGGCATCGTCCCCTTCGTACGGGTGGGCGCCTACGCGTACATGGGCGGATGCGGCAAGATCGCCGCCGACCTGCCGCCCTTCATGCTCGCCGACGGCACGCCGGCGACGGTGCGCGGTGTGAACGTCATCGGTCTCCGTCGGGCCGGCATTGCCGCGCCGGACCGGCGCGCCCTGCAGGAGGCGCACCGCTTGCTCTACCGGGGCGGCCTCAGCCCCGGCAAGGCGCTCGAGCGCATTCGCGCCGAGCTGCCCGCCAATCCACTCGTGGAGCAGCTGATCCAGTTCGTGGCGTCGTCGCGGCGGGGGATCTGTCCTCCGCCCGACGGCTGGCGCGACTCGGCTTCCAGCGGGGACGCCACCGAGGACGCCGAGCGTGAGAGGGTGATCTGATGGCCGGATCGGGGCGTATTCGGGCCGGCGTGGTCGGCGTCGGGCACATGGGCCAGTACCACGCCCGGGTGTACGCGGAGCTGTGGGACGTCGACCTGGTGGGAGTTGCCGACATCGACGGCGACCGGGCGGCCGACGTCGCCCGGCATTACGACACGCTGGCCTTCACCGATCACCGGGACCTCGTCGGCCGGGTCGACGTCGTCAGCGTCTCGGTGCCCACCGAGCAGCATTTCCACGTCGCCCGGGATCTGCTAGAGGCCGGCATCGGCGTGCTCGTCGAGAAGCCGATGACGCCCACGCTCGAGGAGGCCCGCGAGCTGTTCGCCATCGCGCGCGGCGCGGGGGCTGCCCTCCAGGTCGGCCACGTGGAGCGGTTCAACGGCGCCGTCCAGGAGCTGCGGAAGATCGTCGAGCAGCCCATCCTGGTCGAATCGCGACGCCTGGGGCCGTTCGTTCCGCGCGTCCAGAAGGACACCGTGGTGATGGATCTCATGATCCACGACCTCGACATCGTGCTGGCCCTGGTGCCGGGCCGTCCGCTGCGGCTGACGGCGTTCGGCGCCGCCGTGCACTCGGACGTCACCGACGTCGCCAACGTGCAGCTCTGGTTCGAGGGGGGCACGATCGCCACCATCACCGCCAGCCGGGCCACCGAGGAGAAGATCCGCACGCTGGCCATCACGCAGCCCGACGCCTACATCGTGCTCGACTACCTCGTGCAGGATATCCAGATCCATCGGCGCGCGGCCCAGGAAGCCACCCCGAACCGCGAGGCGATCCGTTACCGGCAGGCCTCCTTCGTCGAGCATCTGTTCGTGCACAAGGACAACCCCCTCAAGCTCGAGATCCTGAACCTGATCCGGACCGTACAGCGGATGCGGGCCGGCCAGCCGGTCGAACTGGCCGAGGCCGAGGACCTTCGCTCGCTGGCGATGGCGCTCGAGATCGAGCGCATGATCCGCGACGGCCGCTGCGAGACCGTCTTTCCTCCGGACTGGCCGTGGAGCGCGGTCTCGGCCTGATGTGCGGCGCCGGCGTCCTGCCGGCGCTCATCGCGGGCCGGGCGCGCCGTCAGGGATGGCGCCTGGTGGCCTTCACGTTCCCCGGCGCCCCCGACATGAGCGCGCACGCCGACCGTACCATCCCCAGCCGATTTACCGATGCCGGCCCCATCCTCGAAGCCTTCCAGGAAGAGCGCGTGTCGGCCGTGGTGCTGTGCGGCAAGTTCGCGATGCGCGACGTGCTCCGGGCGGAGGCCGAGGACGCCGTCGCCCGCCAGATGGCCGCGCGGGCGGGGTCGCGCATCGACGTGAAGCTCATCGAGATCGTCATCTCGACCTTCGCGTCGGTGGGGGTGGCGGTGCTCGACCAGCGGACGTTCCTCGCCGACCTGCTCGCCACCGCCGGCTGCTGGTCGCGCCGGCCGCCGACCGGCGAGGAGTGGGAAGAGATTCGCCGCGGGCTGGGGCTGGCGCGGATGATGGCCGACGCCCGGATCGGGCAAACGGTCGTGCTGCGCTGTGGCGCCATCACCGCCGTCGAGGCGGCCGAGGGCACCACCGAGGCGGTCCGCCGCGGCGCCGCCCTCGGCGGGCCCGGCGCCGTGATCGTCAAGGCGGTGGCGCGTGACCACGATTACCGGTTCGATACGCCGGTGATCGGCGAGGAGACCGTCGCCGCGGCGGCGGCCGGTCGGGCCGCGGTGCTCGCCGTCGAGGCGGGCCGCGTGCTCCTTCTCGACAGGGAGGCCACGGCCCGTGCTGCCGATGCGGCCGGCCTGGCGCTCGTGGGCGTGGATGACGCGAGTTGAGTGGCCGCCGGAGCTGCGAATCATGCTCGTGGCCGGGGAGGCGTCGGGGGATCTGCACGGCGCCGCCCTCTGCCGCGCGCTGAAGACGCAGGCGCCCGGGGCGCACCTCTTCGGGATGGGGGGCAGCCGAATGGCGACGGCCGGCATGCAGCTTCTGGCTGACATCGGCGACACGGCGATCGTGGGCATCAGCGAAGTCGTTCGTCGTCTGCCCGCCCTGCGCCGGACCTACCGCCGCCTGGGCTCGGCGATCCTCAGCGAGCGGCCGGCCGTGCTGGTCCTGATCGACTACCCGGGGATGAACCTGCGCCTGGCGGCCACCGCGCGCGCGGCCGGCGTCCCCGTCGTGTACTTCATTCCGCCGCAGATCTGGGCCTGGCGGCCGGGACGGGTGAAGACCATTCGACGACACGTGGCGCTCGTGCTCGCCGTCTTTCCCTTCGAGCGCGCGCTCTATCGAAGCGCGGGAGTGGCCGCGGAGTTCGTGGGCCACCCGGTGCTGGATGCGCTGGCGGCGGCGCCGGAGCGGAGCGCCGCCCGCCGCGAGCTGGGTGTGGAGGAGGACACCCTGCTCATCGGCCTGTTGCCGGGCAGTCGCCGCCAGGAGATCGAGCGCATGACCCCGCTGATGCGGGACGCGGCGGCGCGGATCGCCGCCGTCCACTCCCGGGCGCGCTTCGTGCTGGGCCTGGCCCCTACGGTCGACCGGCGCGCCGTGGAGGAACATCTGGACGCGCGCCCGCCGATCGAGGTGGTCGCCGACCGGACCTATGCCGTGATGCGCGCGGCTGACCTGCTGCTCGTCACGTCGGGCACGGCGACCCTCGAGGCGGCGCTGCTGGGCACACCGATGGTCGTATGCTATCGCGTGTCCCTCTTGAGCGAGCTGATCGGCCGTCTCGTGGTACGGGTTCCGTGGATCAGCCTGGCCAACATCGTGCTCGGGCGCGCCGTCGTGCCCGAGCTGTACCAGCGGCGGGATGCCACGGCCGACCGCGTCGCCCGAGAAGCGCTGGCCCTGCTGGACACGCCGGGGGCCCTGGAGGCCCAGCGTCAGGCGTTCGGTGAACTCAGCGACCGGCTCGGCCGCCCGGGCGTCGGCGAGCGCGCCGCCCGCCTGGTGCTCGCGGTGGCGGGAGCCCGGGCGTGAGCGTGGGGCCGGCGATGCTGGCAGCGGGGGCGGCGACGATGGTCCGTCTCCTGGCCGCCACCACGCGCATCGCTGTGGCCGGGACCGAGCCGCTGGTCCCTCTCTGGACGGCGCGGCGCCCGCTGATCTACGCCGTCTGGCACGGGCGCATCCTCATGATGCCCTGGGTGAACGCCTGGCTCCGCCGCCGGCAGGGTGCGCGGCGGGTCGCGGTCCTGGCCAGCCGGTCCCGCGACGGCGAGTTCGGCGCGCGGTACGTGCGACGCTTCGGCCTCGACGTCGTACGAGGCTCGTCGTCCCGCGGCGGCGCCGGCGCTCTCCGTCGACTCGTCGCCGTGGTGCGGGCGGGCGAGGACGTAGTGGTCGTTCCCGACGGCCCCCGCGGCCCGCGTCAGCAGCTACAGGCCGGGATCGTCGCGCTGGCCTCGCTCACGGGGGCGCCCGTGGTGCCGATGGCCTTCGCGGCGCGGCCGGCCCGCCGTCTCGCCACCTGGGACGAGTTCCTCGTCCCGCTGCCCTTCGCGCGCTGCGCTGTCGTCTTCGGCGAGCCCATCGCGCTCTCCAGCGACGCCGATCGCGATCGCGCG
Organism: Candidatus Rokubacteria bacterium 13_1_40CM_69_27; assembly: GCA_001917535.1. Taxonomy (GTDB): domain Bacteria; phylum Methylomirabilota; class Methylomirabilia; order Rokubacteriales; family CSP1-6; genus MNEF01. The sequence goes on along the minus strand of MNEF01000124.1, from coordinate 44,104 downwards.
GGCAAGGAGCTGGAGCAGGCGCTCAACGACGTGACGGCGGCGGCTGATCGGCGCGTGTCGGCATGATCTACCCGCTCTACACCGCCGCCTTCGCCCTGCTGACTGCGGGGTATCTGCCGACGGCGCTCTATCGCCGGCTCGCGCGGGGCGTGCCGCTGAACCTCCGCGCCCGGCTGGGCTTCGACGGCCCGCCCCCCACCGGCGGCCCCTCGGCCTGGGTGCACGCGGTCTCCGTCGGTGAGACGATCGCGGCCGAGCCGCTCGTCGATGGGCTGCGGCGGATGTATCCGGAGCTTCCGGTGGTCATGACCACGGTGACGGAGACGGGAGCGCGCGTCGTGCGGGAGCGCTTGGCCGGCCTGGCCACGCACCGCTTCTTTCCGCTCGATTTCCCGGGGGCAGTGCGGCGCGTGGTCGCGGCGATCGAGCCGGCGTTCCTCGTCTGCATGGAGACGGAGCTGTGGCCCAACACGCTCCGTATCGTCGCCCGGCGCGGCATTCCCGTCATGATCGCCAACGGGCGGCTCTCGGACCGCTCCTTCCGCAGCTACCGGCTGGCCGGCCGGTTCCTGCGCCCGATGCTCGACGATGTGCGCGTCTTCGCCATGCAGTCGGAGGAGGACGCCCGGCGCATGATCACGCTGGGGGCGCGCCGGGAGCGCGTCTTCGTCACCGGCAACATCAAGACCGAGCCGCGGCCGGACGCGGCCGGGTCGGTGGAGCTATGGCACCGGCTCCTCGGCCTCGGGAGCGGGCAGCGCGTCTGGATCGCCGGGAGCACCCACCGGGGCGAAGAGGAGGTTATCCTGGAAGCGCACCGCGCCGTGCGCGACGAGTGTCGGGGCCTGGTGCTGGTCCTGGCGCCCCGCCATCCCGAGCGCGTGCCCGAGGTCCTGAGCCTGCTGAGCGCCCGGGGCTGGCCGGCGGTGCGCCGGAGCGAGCTGCCGCGCCAACGCACCCGCGAGGCGGTCATCGTGCTCGACACGGTGGGCGAGTTGGCCCCGCTCTACGCCCTTGCCGACGTGGTCTTCATGGGCGGTAGCCTGGTCGAGGTCGGGGGCCACAACATGCTCGAGCCCGCCCTCCGGGGAAAGCCCGTACTCTTCGGACCGCACACGAGCAACTTCCGCGAGGCGGCCGGGGTCCTCGTCGAGAGCGGGGGCGGGATCGTGGTGCGCGACGGCGCCGAGCTGACCGCCCAGCTCAAGCGGCTCCTCGCCGACGCTCGGCTGCGCGAGACGCTGGGCGCCGCCGCCGCCGAGGCAGTCGCCTCGCGCCACGGCGCCGTCCGGGCCACCCTGGAACTGGTCGCGCGTTTCCTGCGGCCCGGAGACGCGACGTGAAGCGAGCGGACGGCAGCGGCCGGTTCACGCGCGGCTGGGAGCGCGGCTTCGGCCCCGGCCCCACGCTCCTGCTGGGTGCGCTCGCCGGCGGGTACCGCGGGTTTCTGGGCGCGCGCGAGTGGCTGTATGCGCGCGGCGTCCTGAGCTCGCGCGCGCTACCGTGCGCCGTCGTCTCGGTGGGCAATCTGACGGTTGGAGGGACGGGCAAGACGCCCGCCGTGGAGCGGGCGGTCCAGACGCTGGCCGACCTCGGCCATCGGCCCGCGGTCGTGAGCCGCGGCTACCGGCGGCAGAGCAGCGGTGTGCAGATTGTCGCCGACACCAGCTCGATCAGGCTCGACCCCGAGGATGCAGGCGATGAGCCGTTTCTGCTGGCGCGCCGGCTGCCCGGAGTGCCGGTGGTGGTGGGCGGGAACCGTCACGACGCCGCGCGCCTGGCCATCGAGCGCTTCGCCGTCACGGCAGTCGTCCTCGACGACGGCTTCCAGCATCGGACTTTGAGGAAAGACCTGGAGATCGTCATGGCCCGCGCCCGGAGTCCCTGGGGCAACGGCCAGCTGCTCCCGGGCGGACCGCTGCGCGAGCCGCTGTCGGCGCTGGCCAAGGCGGACCTGATCGTCGCCACCGGCGCCCGCGGTGCCAGCGATCTGGCCGAGATCGAAGCGGCGACGGCGCTGCACGCCCCCGGCGTGCCCGTGCTTGCGGCCCACTACGCCCCCGTCGAGTGCTGGGAGGCCGACCGGATGCGGATGCGCGCGTTGTCCGAGCTCGCCGGCGCCCGCCTGCTCGGCTTCGCCGGGATCGCCTCGCCCGAGGCCTTTGAGCTGACGCTCATGGGTCTGGAGGTCGGCGTCGTCGAGATGGCGACGTTCCCCGACCACCACTGGTACTCGCCGGAGGATCTCCGGGCCCTCGACGCGCGGGTGGTGGCTCTCCGCGCCGAGGGGCTCGTCACCACCGAAAAGGACTGGGTGCGGCTCCGGCGATTGCCGTTGCCGAAGCGGCCCCTCTACGTGATCAGCGTGCGGCTGGAGCTCTCCACCGGCCACGGTGAGTGGCGGAAGGCGTTCGAGCGCGTATGCCCGAGACCGTGATCGTTCGGCTTCCGAACTGGCTCGGCGACACCGTCATGGCGGTGCCGGCGCTTCGCTCCCTGCGCAGCGGGCTACCGGGCGCCCGCGTCGGACTCGCCGGTCCCTGGGCGTCGCTCCTGGCCGGGCAAGGGCTGGCCGACCTGCTGGTCACGTATCCCCGCCGGTGGAGCGGCCGCCTGCGGACGGCGGACGCCGTGCGCGACTTCGCGCCCGACACGGCGCTGCTCCTGCCGAACTCCCTGGAGGCGGCGCTGGCGGCGTGGTACTGGCGCGCGCGGCGACGGATCGGGTTCGCCGCCGAAGGCCGGTCGTGGCTGCTCACGGACGCGGTAGGGCTGCCGTCGCCGCGGCGGCACCAGGTCGACGAGTATCTGCTGCTGATCGAACGCCTCGGGATCGCTCCGGTGGCCCGCCAGCCTCACCTCAGCCCTCCGGGCGAAGAGACCGAGGCACGCACGATGGTCCGCGCGCTGCTCCGCGAGGTCGGCGCGGCGACGACGAACGGGGGACCACGGCCGCGCGTGGGCGTGCACCTCGGCGCGGCCTTCGGACCATCGAAGCTCTGGCCGTCCGAGCGGATCGTAGAATTCTGTCACATCGTGGCCGTCGGTGGCGGCGTGCCGGTGCTGCTCGGCGCGTGCGAGGACCTGGCGCTGGCGGCGGCCATCATGAGGGCCGCTCCGGCCGCGAGCCTCGTCGGCCGCGACAATCCCGCCTTGCTGCCGGCCGTCCTTGCGGAGATCGACGCCCTCGTGTGCGGCGACACGGGCGTGGGCCATCTGGCCGCGGCGCTCGGCACGCCGGTGGTAACGCTCTTCGGACCGACCGACCCGCGCCTCACGGCACCGCGGGGCCGCGTGGAGGTCCTGAGCCATCCCACTCCGTGTTCCCCGTGCTTCTATCGCACCTGCCCCATCGAGCATCCGTGTCTGGCCTCCATCACGGCCGCCGAAGCCGCCGCGCGGCTGCAGCGGCTACTGGGTTGATGGGACTCACGGTCCTGCACCTGGCGGCCAATCGCTGGTGGACGGGTAGCGCCGATCCGGTCATCCGGCTCGCCGGCGGGCTTCGCCGGCGGGGCCACCGCGTCCTGCTGGGAGTGATCCCGGGCGACCGCTTCGAGGCCAAGGCGCGCGAGGCCGGGCTCGATCCCATCCCGGGTCTCCATCTCCGGACGCGCCTGGCGCCCGCGGCGTTTGCCGGCGACGTGCGACGGCTTCGCGCCGTCGTGAGGGACGAAGGGGTGGACGTCATCCACTGCCATCATTCGCACGATCACTGGCTCGCGCTGCTGGTCCGCGGGGCATCGGTCGCCGCCGATCCCGTTCCCCTGGTGCGGACGTTCCACAACTTCCGCTCGGTCCGGCGCGACCGCGTCGCCGCGTGGCTCTACCGGCGTACGGTCGCGCTCTTCGCGGCCTCGCGCCAGATCGAGGCGCGGTGCCGGCAGGCGGGCATCCCTCCCGAGCGCACGTTCTGGATTCCGGGCGCCGCGGATCTGCCCCGCTTCGGCGGCGACGCCGACCCCGCGCCCATCCGCCAGGAGTTCGGGCTGGGGCGGGCGCCCGTCATCGTCTCGGTGTCGCGGCTGGCGCCCAATCGCGGGCACGAGGTGCTGCTCTCCGCGTTCCGACTGCTGCTCGGCACGCTGCCCCAGGCGCGGCTGCTGCTGGTGGGCAAGGGCGAGACGCGCCCGCGGCTCGAGCAGCTCGTCGCCGACATGGGGCTGGCCGACCGCGTCGTCTTCACCGGTTACCGCGATCGCGATCTGCCCGCCGTGCTCGCCGCCGGGGACTGCTTCGCCCTGATGGCGGCGGGATCGGACGAGTCCTGCCGAGCGGCGCTGGAGGCCATGGCCGCCGCGCGCCCCGTCGTCGCCCGCCGTGTCGGCGCGCTGCCCGAGACCGTGGTCCACGGCGAGACGGGCCTGCTCGTCGACGACGATCGGCCCGAGAGCGTCGCCGACGCGCTGGCCACGATCCTGGGCGATCCTGCCCGGGCGCGCGCCATGGGGCTGGCTGGCCGGCGTCGAGCGGAGACGGAGTTCAGCCCGGAGCGCTCGGTGGCGACCGTGGAAGCGGTGTACCGGACGCTCGTATGAGGATCCTTCATCTGGTGTCGTGCCGGGGTTGGTCGTCGGACGCGTACTGGGCCGCGCGTGTCAGCCGCGAGCTGGCGCGCCGTGGCCACGAGGTGACGCTCGCGTGCCGGGCGGGGACCGAGGTGCCCGTCATGGAGCCCGCGAGGCAGGAGGGCGTCGATCGCATCGCCACGCTCGGCCTGGGCGGCGGCGTCAAGCCGTCCGACGTCGCCGATCTGCGCCGCCTGCGGGCCTGGCTGGCGACGACCGACGTGGTGCACGTGCACCGTGCCAAGGAGCACTGGCTGGCGGCGGTGGCAAATCGTTTGAGCGTCATGCCGCGACCGATCGTGCGAACGCGTCACATCGCCCAGGCCGTGAGACCGCACCGGGCCAACCAGTGGCTCTATCGCCGGGCGACGGCACTGGTCGTCACCGTGACCGAGGCGATTCGCCGGCAGTACCTGGCCTCGGGGCTGCTGCCGGCGGAGCGCGTGGTGGCGCTCGCAGGGGGGGCCGATACGGAACGGTTTCGTCCGCTCGCCGCCGACCCCGAGGTGCGGCGCCGTCTCGGAGCGCGCAGCGACGAGCCGCTGGTCGGCATCATCGGCGGGCTGCGCGTCATGAAGGGCCATCGGGTGGTCGTCGAGGCGGCGGGGCGCCTGGCCGGGGCAGGGCTCCGCCCGCGCTTCGTCGTCGTCGGCCGGGGAAGCCAGGAGAGCGCGATTCGCGAGAGGCTCCATGGTTCCGGGCTCAGCGGGCAATTCACGCTCACGGGCTTCGTGGACGACCTGCCCGCGGTGATCGCGGCGCTGGATGTCGCGCTCTACGTCCCGCTCGAGTCCGACGGTATGTCGCGCGTCGTCTGGGAGTATCTGGCGGCCGGGCGGGCGCTGATCGCGTCGCGGGTAGGCGCCGTCGCCGAGGCTCTGGTGGACGACGAGCACGCCCTGCTGGTCCCCGCGGGGGACGGCGAGGCGCTGGCGGCGGCGCTGAGGCGCCTCGTTCAGGATGCGACGCTCCGCCACACGCTGGCCCAGGCGGGCCGGCGGCTGGTTCTGGAGCGCTACTCGGGCGCCCGCGTCGCCGCCGCCCTGGAGGAGCATTACCGCCGGCTCGTCTCGTGAAGATCTCGATCCTGGCGTTCGATCTCTCGGACAACGCCGTTGGCCGGGCCGAGCTGCTCGCCCGGCTGCTCGCACCCCGGTACGAGGTCGCCGTCGTCGGACCCCGGTTCGGCCCGGGGCTCTGGGCGCCGGTGGCGAGCAGCGCAATCGAGCACCGCAGCGTGGCGGCGCGGCGCCTCCCCCGCTTTCTGGCCGATCTGCCGGCGCTCCTGCGGCTCGCCGACGGCGACATCATCTACGCCTCGAAGCCACGGCCGACGAGCTATGGCCTGGCGCTCCTGGCCCGACGGCAGCGACGCCGGCCGCTCGTCCTCGACATCGACGACTGGGAGCTCGGCTTCTTCTATCGCGCGGGATTCTGGGGGCGGGTGGGCCGTGCCCTGAACCTCGGCAACCCCAACGGCCTGCCCTGGACGTGGCTGTGCGAGAGACTGGTGGGAGCGGCCGACGCCCTCACCGTGGCCTCACGGTTTCTCGAGCGCCGGTTCGGCGGCGCCCTGGTCCCGCACGTGCGCGACACCGAGGTCTGGGATCCCGCCCGCTTCGACCCCGAGGCCGCTCGCGCGCGGCTGGGCGTGGGCCGACGCCCCCTGGTGATGTTCCTGGGCACGCCGCGCGCTTACAAGGGCGTGGACGATCTCGTCGACGCCGTCGGCCGGCTCGGGGGCGACGTGGTGCTGGCGCTGATCGGCGTGAAACCTGCGACGCCGGCCGCGCGGCGGTGGGCCTCGCGCCCGTTCGTGAGGATCGTCGGCGAGGTCCCCTTCGACGACGTCCCGCGTTACCTCGTCGCCGCCGACGTCGTCGCCGTGCCCCAGCGCGCCACGACGGATACCATGGGGCAGGTGCCCGCCAAGCTCTTCGACGCCATGGCCCTCGGCCGGCCGATCGTGGCCACGGCTGTCTCGATGATTCCCGAGATCCTGGATGGTTGCGGTCTCGTCGTGGCGGCCGGCGACGTCGGCCAGCTCGCGGCGGCGCTCGGGCGGCTGCTGGACGACCGGGATGCTGCGGCCGCCCTCGGGCGGCGAGCGCGCCGGCGCTGCATGGCCGAGTACGGCTTCACCGCAGCCCGCGCGCAGCTCTACCCGCTGATGGAGAAAATCGCGGCCGCCGTCCGATGAGGCTGCTCATCATCGCTCGGCCGTTCGTGTTCCACGGTGGTGTCGAGCATGCGACCGCCGGTCTGGTGCAGGCCCTGGTGGAGCATGGCTACGACGTCCACCTGGCGAGCCCGCCCGGGCAGCCGCCGATTTCCGGCGCGACGCTCCACCGGCTGCCCGTCCCGCCGCTCCCCGCGGTCGGTCGCGTGCTGGCGCTGGCGGTGGCCGCGCGCCGTCTCGTCGCGAGCGGCGGCTGGGACGTGGTGCAGAGCCACGAGCGCACGCTCTGCCAGCAGATCTACCGGGCCGGGGAAGGATGCCACCGCGCCTACCTGGCGAGCCGTGACCGCCCGGCGGCGCGCGGTCTCTACCATCGCGTCGTGCTTGCGCTCGAGCGCCGGGTCTTCGAGCGAACCCTGCGCATCGTCGCCATCGCGCGCGCCGGAAAGCGCGAGATCGAGACGCTCTACCATGTCGACCCGGGGCGCGTCTCCGTCGTCTATAACGGCGTGGACCTGGAGCGCTTTCACCCGCGCCACCGCGCGGCGCTGCGCCCGGCCGCTCGGGAGGAGGCGGGAATTCCCGCCCGGGCCTGGGCCGTGCTCTTCGTCGGCAGCGGGTTCGAGCGGAAGGGGTTGGCGGCGGCGATCGAGGCCCTCGCCGCGCTCGAGGACCGGGCAAGCCGCCTGCTCGTCGTGGGCAAGGGCGACACCGCCCCCTACGGCGCGCTGGCGGCGCGGCTGGGGCTCACCGAGCGCGTGATGTGGCTGGGGCCGCGCCCCGACATCGAGCGGTGGTATGCGGCGGCCGACGTCTGCGTCCTCCCGACGCGTTATGAGCCGTTCGGCAACGTCCACCTGGAGGCTCTGGCCTCGGGGCTCGCCGTCGTCACCAGCCTCCTGGCGGGGGGCAGCGAGGTCGTGCGGCCGGGCGTCAACGGCGCCGTCACGGACCCCCGCGACCCGCGTGCCGTCGCGGCGGCGCTGCAGGCCGTGCGCGACCTTTCGCCGTCGCGCGCTGCCGAGATGGCGGCGGCGGCCCGCGCCTCGGCCGAACCCTTCACCTATGCCGCTCAGGTCGCGGCCCTGGGGCGGCTCTACGCGGAGTGCGTCGCGGGGAGGGCCCATTTGTCTTGAGAAAACCGAGGCTTGGCCTTAGACTGCAAAAAGTGGCGTCCCGGCTCGGGGTGTTCATCGACCGCGACGGAACTCTCACTGAGGAAGTGGGATACGTCAACCATCCCACGCGACTCCAGCTTCTGCCGCGCGCGGCCCAGGCCGTCAGAGCGCTGAACAGCGCGGGGGTGGCGGCGGTCGTGGTCACCAACCAGGCGGGCGTGGCGCGCGGGTACTTTTCCGAGGAGGTGCTGCACGCGGTCAACGCCGAGCTGATCGCTCAACTCAAGCAGGCGGGCGCCCACCTGGATGGGATCTATGTCTGTCCGCACCACCCGACCGATGGCCAGCCGCCGTACCGGGCCGACTGCGACTGCCGCAAGCCCAAGCCCGGGCTGCTGCTGCGCGCAGCCTCGGAGCTGGGGCTGGACTTGCGGGCCTCGGCGGTCGTCGGCGACAAGCCGTCCGACCTCGTCGTCGCCGGCGCCGTCGGCGCCCGGAGCGTCCTCGTCTTGACGGGCTACGGCCGAGGCGAGTGGGAGTACCGCCGGGCGAGCTTCCCGGCCATGCCCGATCACGTCGCGAGCGATCTGCTCGACGCCGTCGAGTGGATCCTCGGAGAGCGCGCACGGTGATGGCCCAAGCCAGGCGGCTCCGCGCCGTCATCGACCGCTTCGCCGGTCGCGTGCTCGTCGTCGTCGGCGATCTGATCACCGACGAGTACCTCATCGGCAAGCCCGGGCGGATCTCGCGCGAGGCGCCCGTCATCATCTTGAAATTCACCGACCGCGACGTGAGGCTGGGCGGCGCCGCCAACGCCGTCAACAACATCCACGCGCTCGGCGCCCGGGTCGTGCCGATCGGCGTGGTGGGGCGCGATCGCGCGGGCGAAGAGCTGCTGACCCTCTTCCGCACCGCCGGCGTTCCGACGGACGGCATCGTGACCGAAGCGGGGCGGACGACGCCCGTGAAGACGCGCATCATGGCCGGCGGCTACCAGGCGACGCGTCAGCAGGTGGTGCGGATCGATCGCGAGCCTTCCGGCGAGCTTTCCCCCATGGCCGAAGACGCGCTGCTGGCGTGCCTGACCACGCTGGCCACGCGCGCCGACGCCATCGTGGTCTCCGACTACGGGTACGGGACGGTCACGCCCCGCATCTTCGAGCGCATCCGGGCCATCGCCCGCAAGCGTAGCGTCATCGTCAGCGTCGACAGCCGCTACGAGCTGCCGCGCTTCACCGGAGTGTCCGCGGCGACGCCGAACGAGGCCGAGCTGGCGGAGCTGACGGGCAGTCCCGTCGACGATGAGCGGTCGGTGGAGAAGGCGGGGCGACAGCTGCTCGAGCGCCTCGACGCCGGCATGCTGCTCGTCACCCGTGGCAGTCAGGGCGTCGCGCTCCTGGAGCGCGAGGGGGGCGCCACCTTCATCCCGATCTTCGGCACGGACGAGATCGCCGACGTCACCGGTGCCGGCGACACCGTCCTCAGCACCTTCACGTTGGCGCTGGCCAGCGGCGCCAGCCCCGTAGAGGCGGCGACGCTGGCGAACATGGCCGGGGGGATCGTGGTGATGAAGCGCGGGACCGCGACCGTCGCCCACACCGAGCTGGCCCAGGCGCTCAGCGACGGCAGCCCGTGAAGACGGGAGCCGGGCACCGGTCGACGGGTCGTGCGCGCTGAGACGCGGTCGAGGGGAGCGCGAGCGCCGCGCCGCCGACCGGTGAGGAATCGCGCGGCCGCGTTCCTGACCGTGGAGGAGGCCGCCGCGCTGGCGGAGCGATTCCGCGCCGAGGGCAAGCGAATCGTCCTGGCCAACGGATGCTTCGATCTCCTGCACGTCGGCCACGTCCGCTATCTAAAAGACGCCCGCGCGCTCGGCGATGTCCTCTTCGTCGGCCTCAACGCCGATGCTTCCGTCACCCGCCTCAAGGGCTCCGGGCGCCCGCTGATGCCCGCGGCCGAGCGTGCGGAGTTGCTCGGAGCGCTGCGGGACGTCGACCACGTGGTCGTCTTCGACGACGACACGGCCGACCGCCTGGTGGCGCGTCTCCGCCCGCACGTGCACGCCAAGGGCACGGACTACACGGTCGAGTCGGTGCCGGAGCGGGGGAGCGTTCGGGCCATCGGCGGTCAGGTCGCCATCGCTGGCGATCCCAAGAGCCATTCGACGCGCGACCTGATCGCCCAGATCCGCGAGCGCTTCAGATGAATGTGGTCGTGCGAGCCGCAGGGTGCCGGCGGGCTGGGCCCCGCCCGCCCGAGGCGAGCCTATGAACATAGCTCTCGTCAAGCTCTCGTCGCTGGGTGACGTCGTCCACGCCCTGCCGGTGGCTGCGACGCTGCGGGCGCGGCTACCCGGCGTGCGGCTCAGCTGGATCGTCGAGCGGCGCGAGGCGACCTTGCTGGTCGGCCATCCCGGGCTCGACGAGGTGCTGACGGTGGACACTCGCCTCTGGCGGCGGGCGCGGAGTGCCCGCGGCATCGCCGGCGCGGCCGGCGCGGTGGGCAGGCTCCGGCGGCGACTCGAGGCAGGGCGCTTCGACGTCGCGCTCGATCTGCAGGGACTGCTGAAGAGCGGGCTGCTGGTCAGGCTGACGCGCGCTCCGATTCGCATCGGCTTCAATGCCGGCTTCTGTCGGGAGCCGTTGAGTGCGCTCTTCACCAACCGTCGCGTGACGCCTCCACCCGAGGCGGCGCACGTCGTGGATCAGTACCTGGCCCTGCTCGAGCCGCTGGGCGTCCGCGAGCGCGTCGTCGAGTTCAACCTGCCGTCCGATCCGGGCGCCGAGACGAGGATCGACGACTTCTTCGCGGCGGCCGGGCTCAAGCCGCGTAATCGGGTGGTGGTGCTCAACCCGGGCGCCGGGCGACGGAACAAGCGCTGGCCGACCGAGCGCTTCCGCGCGCTGGCGATGTGGCTCGCCGACGAGGCGGCGGCGCACGTGCTCGTCGTGTGGGGACCCGGCGAAGAAGCGGCGGCGCGGGCGATCGTCGCCGAGCCCGCCACCGGCCGGCGGGTGCTGGCGCCGGACACGACCCTCTACGACCTGATGGCGGTCCTCCGGCGCGCCAGCCTGCTCGTCGCCGGCGACACCGGCCCGCTCCACCTGGCGGCGGCGCTGGGCACGCCGTGCGTGGGGATCTATGGGCCGACGCGCGCCGAGCGCAACGGTCCCTATGGCGCCGGCCACCGCGTGCTCCAGGGGCCGGGCGGCCGGGTCGACGCGGTAGGCATCGAGGCGGTGTTCGCCGCGGCGACGGAGCTGCTGGGATGACGGCGCCGCGTCTGAGCGTCGTGGTCGTCACCTATAACGAGGAGGAGCGGCTGCGCGGCTGCCTGGAGAGCGTCCCCTGGGCGGACGAGATCGTCGTCGTCGACGCCGAATCCCAGGACAAAACGGTCCAGATCGCCCGCGAGTTCACCGATCACGTGATCGTCCGTCCGTGGCCGGGCTTCGCCCGCCAGAAGAACTTCGCGCTGGAGCGGGCCAGCGGCGACTGGATCCTGTCGCTCGACGCCGACGAGGAGGTGTCGCCGGAGCTGAGGCACGAGATCCGCGCCCTGCTGGCCGGCGGCGTCGCCTGCGAGGCGTACGCCCTGCCGCGGAAGAACATCTTCTGGGGACGGTGGGTGCGCCGCGGCGGCCTCTACCCCGACTGGCAGGTCCGGCTCTTCCGGCGTGGCCGGGCGCGCTTCGTCGAGCGGGATGTTCACGAGTCCTTGCGGGTCGACGGGCGCGTCGGGCGGCTCCGGGGGGCGCTCCTCCACCGCAGCTACCGCGACGTGGCGGACTTCCTCGCCCGGGCCGACCGGTACTCGACGCTGGCCGCTGGCGAATGGGTGAAGAGCGGCCGGCGCGCCCGCGCTCGCGATCTCGTGCTGCGACCGCTCGGGCGCTTCGTCGGCATGTACGTCCTGCGCCGGGGCTTCCTCGACGGCTGGAGGGGGCTTCTGCTCGCAGGACTCTACGCGTACTATGTGTTCGTGCGATCGGCCAAGATCCTGGAGCAGGCGAGGCGCTGATGGCCAGGGATCGCGTCCTGTCGGGGATGCGTCCGACGGGCAAGCTCCATCTCGGAAACTATCTCGGCGCCCTCGACAACTGGGTGCGGTTGCAGGAGTCGCACGACTGCTTCTTCTTCATCGCCAACTGGCACGCGCTGACAACCGACGCCGAGAACATCCGGGAGGTGGCGGGCAACACGATCGAGATGGTTGCCGACTGGCTCGGCGCCGGCCTCGAGCCGCAGCGGTGCACGATGTTCATCCAGTCGCTGGTCCCCGAGCACGCCGAGCTGCACCTGCTCTTCTCGATGATCACGCCGGTCGGCTGGCTCGAGCGGGTGCCGACCTACAAGGAGATGGTGGAGCAGCTCGGCATCGAGTCGCCCTCGTACGGCCTGCTCGGCTACCCGCTGCTTCAGGCGGCGGACATCCTCATCTACAAGCCCACGTGGGTGCCGGTGGGGATCGACCAGGTGCCCCACATCGAGCTGACGCGGGAGGTCGCGCGCCGGTTCAACCACACCTTCGGGGAGGTCTTTCCCGAACCCCAGGCCAAGCTGACGGAGATTCCGAAGGTGCCGGGGACGGACGGTCGCAAGATGTCCAAGTCGTATGGCAATGCGATCTACCTCTCGGACTCCGCGGAGACCATCCGGCAGAAGGTGCGACCGATGGTGACCGACCCCGCCCGCAAGCGGCGCTCGGATCCCGGCAACCCCGAGGTCTGCCCCGTGTTCGACCTGCACAAGATCTTCACGCCCGCCGGTGACCGCGAGTATTGCGCCACGGGATGCCGCACCGCCGGGATCGGGTGCCTGGACTGCAAGGACGTGCTCCTCAAGCACCTCGAGCCGGCGCTGGCCCCGATCCGCGAGCGGCGGCAGGGCTTCGCCGAGAAGCCTGACATGATCGCCGACATCCTGCGCGAGGGCTCGGCCCGGGCCCGCCGGGTGGCCCAGGCCACCATGGACGAGGTCCGGCGGGTGGTGACGCTCACCCCATGACGGCGACCGCGGCCACCACGACGCCGCCGGCGTTGACGCTGCGGGTGGGGCAGTTCGAGGGACCGCTCGACCTCCTGCTGCATCTCTGCCGGACGAACGAGATCGACCTCGCCGCGCTGCCGATCCGGACGATCACCGACCAATATCTCGCCCACCTCGAGGCGCTGGAATTCCAGGATCTGGAGACGGCCGGCGCCTACCTGGTCATGGCTGCGACGCTGGTCTATCTGAAGTCCAAGCTGCTGGTGCCGCCGGATGAGAACGAGGAGCAGCTCGACGAGGACGCCGAGGCGCTCCGTCGGGAGCTGGAGGAGCGCCTCCGGGAGTACGCGCGGGTGAAGACGCTCGGCGGCTGGCTCGCCGACCGCGAGGCCGAGCAGGCGCTCGTCTGGGGCCGCCCGCTGAGCGATCTGCCGCCGCCCGACGACGTGCCCTTGGAGGACCTGAGCCTGCACCTGCTCGAACGCGCGCTCCGGCGCCTCATCGACGAGCAGGCGCGGCGGAAGCCCCGGGAAATCGAGCCGGAGCCGATGTCGCTCCTGGAGCGGATGGCCGAGATCCTGGCCGTGCTGCGCGACACCTGGTCGCTGCTGTTCTCGTCGCTGACCGGCACCGAGCGCGTACGGTCCGAGGTGGTGGTGACGTTGTTGGCGGTCCTGGAACTGGTGAGGCTGGGCAACATCCGCGCCCAGCAGAGCGAGCTGTTCGGGGACATCGTCATCGAGCGGCGCGCCGAGCCGCCCGCGAGCGCGGCCAGCGCCGCCCAACCCACGACGAGCGAGGCCACCATTGCCGACTCCGACTGACGTCGTCGAGGCCCTGCTGTTCGCCTCCGATACGCCGCTGGAGGCCGCGCGCATCCGCGAGGTGCTGGACCTGCCGGACGTCGCCGCGGCGCGCGGCCTCCTCGAAGAGCTGCGGGCGCGCTATGCGGCGGCCGACAGCCCGCTGACGATTGTCGACGTCGCCGGCGGCTACCGCATGGTGACGCGGCCCGAGATCGCGCCGTGGCTGCTGCGGCTGGCCAAGGCCCGGACGCGCGCCCGCCTCTCGCGTCCCGCCCTGGAGACGCTCGCCATCGTCGCCTACCGCCAACCGGTGTCGCGCCCGGAAGTTGACGCGATTCGTGGCGTGAACTCGGAGGCCGTGCTGGAGAATCTCCTCGAGCGGCGGCTGATCCGCATCGCCGGACGCAAGGACGCGCCCGGCCGGCCCTTCCTCTATGAGACGACGCGCGAGTTTCTCGTCGCCTTCGGCCTGCGCGACCTGGGCGACCTGCCCAAGGCCGAGGGCGAGCTGATCGTTCCGGAGATTCCGGCAACCGCCGCTGTCGATGGCGAAGCTGCGACTGAACAAGATTCTGGCGCAAGCGGGGCTGGCGTCCCGGCGAGCGGCTGATCGGCTGATCTTCGACGGGCGCGTCGCCGTCAACGGCGTGGTGACGCGCGAGCCGGGAACGGTCGCCGATCCTCTCGTCGACACCGTCACCGTCGACGGACGCGCGATCCCGGGCGCCGAGGCGAAGCACTACATCCTCCTCAACAAGCCACGTGGTTATCTCACGTCACGCGGCGACCCGCGGGGACGCCGGGTCGTCACTGACCTCGTTCCGCCGGTGGCGCGCCTCTATCCGGTGGGACGCCTCGACGCCGACGTCGAGGGTGCGCTGCTCCTGACCAACGATGGCGCCCTGACTCATCGCCTCCTGCATCCGCGCTACGGCCTGCCGCGCGTCTACGAAGCGGAGGTGGTGGGCGCGATCGCGCGGACGGATCTCGCGCGCTGGCGGCGGGGCACGATGCTCGACGACGGTCCCGCGGTGCCGGTGGCGGTGGAGCCCCTCGGCGCGTCGCCCTCGGGGAGCCAGCTTCGCCTGACGTTCGCCGAGGGGCGCAAGCACGAGGTGAAGCGCTACTGCGCGGCGCTCGGCCATCCGGTGGTACGTCTGCGCCGGATCGCCTTCGGTCCGGTGAAGCTCGGCAACCTGCTGGTGGGCGCCTCGCGCCCCCTCACGCCTGGGGAGATCGCCGCGCTTCGGCGGGCGGTGGCGGCGGCGCCGGGGGCGCGACGCTGACCTCGGGTGGCGCCCCGGCGGCTTCGCACGATTCACTCAGGCTCGCCTCGGGCGGGCGTCGCCTGCGGCTCCGCTGGCACTCAGGCTCGCCTCGGGCGGGCGTCGCCTGCGGCTCCGCTGGCGCCCTGCGGCTTCGCAGTCCCACTCGCTTGCGCCCGCTCGAAGCGTTAGCCTATAATGCGCGGTATTCAGCAGAGCGGGCAGGAGTCCCTATGAACCTGGACGATTGGCGTTCCAGGATCAATGAGCTCGACAACCAAATCCTTCACCTCCTCAACCAGCGCGCCGAGGCCGCCCTCAACATCGGAGACCTCAAACGACGGCAGGATATGCCGTCGTATGCCGCCGAGCGGGAAGCCGAGATCGTCGCCCGTTTGACCGCGCTCAGCCCCGGCCCCCTCTCGGCCGAGGCCGTGCGCGCGATCTGGAGCGAAATCCTGTCCGGCTGCCGCGCGCTGGAGGGTCCGTTGACGGTGGGCTACCTCGGCCCCCGCGCGACCTTCAGCCACCAGGCCGCCCTCCAGCACTTCGGCTCCTCGGCCGCGTACTCGGGGTTACGGTCGATCGCCGACATCTTCGACGATGTTGAGCACGGACGTGTGGAGTACGGCGTCGTGCCGGTCGAGAACAGCACCGAAGGCGCCGTGAACGTCACGCTGGACCGGCTGATCGACTCCGACGCGCTCATCTGCGGCGAGCGGTACCTCACGATCACCCAGCACCTGCTCTCGCTGGCCCGCGACCTCGGGGAGATCAAGGTCGTCGTCTCCCACCCCCAGGCGCTGGCGCAGTGCCGCGGCTGGCTGGCCCAGCATCTGCCGGACGTGCCGACGCAGGAGCTGACCTCGACGGCCGCGGCGGCGGAGCTCGCCGCCGGCGACGTCACGGCGGCGGCGATCGCCTCCGAGCTGGCGGCAGAGCTGTACGGCGTGCCCGTGCTGAGACCGCGGATCGAGGACAACCCTTACAACTCGACGCGCTTCCTCGTCATCGGGCGGCGCGCCGCCGGGCCCAGCGGGCGCGACAAGACCTCGATCCTGTTCGCGATGCGCAACGAACCCGGCGCGCTCTACCGCATCCTCGAGCCCTTCGCGCGGCGTGGACTGAACCTGACCAAGATCGAATCGCGGCCGGCGAAGCGCAGGTCGTGGGAGTACGTGATGTTCGTGGACTTCGAGGGCCATCGCGACACGCCCACGGTCGCCTCGGCGCTGGGCGAGATCGGCGAGCGCACCCTCTTTTTGAAAGTCCTGGGCTCGTACCCCACCGGATAAGGAGCGAGCATGACACAGTGGGAGTCGCTGGCGAACGAGCACATCCTGGGGATCGCGCCCTACGAGCCGGGGAAGCCGATCGAGGAGCTGGAGCGCGAGCTCGGGATCGCGGACGCCATCAAGCTGGCCTCCAACGAAAACCCGCTGGCCCCCTCCGACCGGGTGCAGAAGGCTGTCGCGGCCGCGCTCAGCATCCTCAACCGCTACCCGGACGGTAGCGCCTTCTACCTGCGGCAGGCCCTGGCCAAGAAGCACGGCGTGACGCCCGAGCACGTGATCCTGGGCAACGGCTCGAACGAGCTGATCGAGCTGCTGGTCCGCACCTTCCTCAAGCCCGGGGACGAGGCTATCGTGCCGCATCCCTCCTTCGTGGTGTACCCGATGGTTGTGCAGGCGGCCGGCGGCATCCGCGTGATGGTGATGCTGAAGGACTACCGGCTCGACCTGGAGGCCATGGCCCGGGCCATCACGCCCCTCACGAAGATCATCTTCATCGCCAACCCGAACAACCCCACCGCGACGATCGTGACGGCGGAGGAGGTCGAGCACTTCATGGCGCGGGTGCCCGAGCGGACCATCGTCGTCTTCGACGAGGCGTACCTCGAGTTCGCCCAGGGACCCGATTTCCCGGACGCGCTCGCGTACGTCAAGCAGGGCCGCAAGGTCATCGTCCTCCGGACCTTCTCCAAGGCCAACAGCCTGGCCGGGCTGCGCGTGGGCTACGGCGTCGCCGATGCCGACGCGATCGCGCTCATGAACCGCATCCGCCAGCCTTTCAACGTCAACTCCCTGGCCCAGGCGGCGGCGCTGGCGGCGCTGGAGGACGACGCGCACGTGCTGGAGTGCGTGCGGATGATCGAGGCCGGGCGCCACTTCCTCTACGACGAGTTCAAGGCGCTGGGGCTCAAGTACGTCCCCTCGCGCGCGAACTTCATCCTCGTCGACGTCGGTCGGAGCGCCGCCGAGATCTACCAGAAGCTCCTGCACGGGGGCGTCATCGTGCGCCCCATGACGCCCTTCGGCATGGAGAGCACGCTCCGCATCACGGTCGGCACACCCGAGGAGAACCGGCGGCTCATCAAAGGGCTGCGGGCCGCGCTCGGGAAGCAGGCCTAGTGTGATTCAGCGGCTCGCCGTCGTCGGCGTGGGACTCCTGGGCGGCTCGGTGGCCAAGGCGGCGCGCGCGCAGGGCCTGGCCCGGGAGATCGTCGGCATCGGACGCGACGGGCGCCGCCTCGAGCCCGCCCTCCGCGACGGCGCCCTCGACCGCGCGACGACCGACCTCACCACGGGCGTCGCCGGCGCCGACTTCGTCGTTCTGGCGGCCCCGGTGGCGGCCATCGAGCATCTGCTCGGGGAGGTGTGGCGCGCGGCCCCGGCCGACGCCCTCCTCACCGACGTCGGCTCCACCAAGGGCGGGATCGTGCGGGCCGCTCAGCGGCTCGCGGCCGGGCGTCCGCTGCAGTTCGTCGGGAGCCACCCGATGGCCGGCTCGGAACGGAGCGGCTACGCGGTGGCCCGGGCCGACCTCTTCCACGGCGCCACGGTCATCGTCACGCCGAGCGAGAGCAGCGCGCCGGCGGCGGTGAAGGGGATCACGGCCTTCTGGGAAGCGCTCGGGGCAGGACGGATCCTGGCGCTCGATCCCGACGCCCACGACCGCGCGGTGGCCGCAGTCAGCCACCTGCCGCACCTCGTCGCCTGCGCCCTCGTCGACGGCGTCGCCCGCTTCGATCCGGCGGCGTTCGAGGTGGCCGCGCGGGGCTTCCGCAACACCACCCGTATCGCCGCCTCCGACCCCGAGGTGTGGGAAGAGATCTTCCTCGCCAATCGCGACGCGCTCGGGCCCACCATTCGGGAGTTCCTCCGCGCGCTCGCCGAGCTGTCGAAGCTGATCGACGCCGGTGATGCCGCCGGGCTCCGGGCCGCCCTGGCGCGGATCAAGGCTCAGCGCGAGGCGCTGCCGTGAGGCTCCGGATCCATCCGGTGAGCCGGCTGGGTGGCCAGGTCGAGGTGCCAGGGGACAAGTCGATTTCGCATCGGGCGGCGCTGGTGGGTGCGCTGGCCGAGGGCGTGACGGAGATCCGCGGCTACCTCGAGGCCGAGGATTGTCTGCGGACGATCGCGGCCGTCGAGGCGCTGGGCGTGGACGTCACCCGCAAGGGCCCCGGCGAGTACCGCATCGCGGGCGCCGGTCTGCGGGGGCTCGGGGAGCCGGCGAACGTCATCGACTGCGGGAATTCCGGCACCACGGCGCGGCTGCTCCTGGGAGCGCTGGCGGGCCAGCCGTTCTGGACGTTCCTCACCGGCGACGAGTCGCTCCGGCGCCGCCCGATGGGGCGTGTCGCCGAGCCGCTCCGGCGCATGGGGGCCACGATCGTCGGGCGCGCGGAAGGCGGTCGCCTCCCGCTGGCCGTCCGGGGCGCGGAGAGACCGACGACCCTCGCCTACGAGCTGCCGATCGCGTCGGCCCAGGTGAAATCCGCGATCCTGCTCGCCGGCCTCTGCGCCGACGGGCCGGTGTCGGTCACCGAGCCGGCGCAGTCGCGAGACCACTCGGAGCGCATGCTGCGACAGTTCGGGGCGCGGCTCGAGACGCGGGGCCTCACGACGACGGTGAGCCCCGGCGCCCTGGCGGGAACGACGGTGATCGTGCCTGGCGACATTTCCTCGGCCGCGTTCCTCCTGGTGGCCGGGCTGATCGTCGCCGACGCGCGGGTCACGGTCGCCGGCGTGGGGTTGAACCCCACCCGCGCGGGCGTGCTGGAGGCGCTCGGCGCCATGGGCGCGCGCCTGGAGATCGCGCCGGCGGCGCGCGGAGGCGTGGGGGAGCCCAGCGGCGCGATCACCGCCGCCGGCAGCGAGCTCGTGGGCACGACGGTCGCGGGAGCCCTGGTGCCCAGGCTCATCGACGAGATCCCGGCGCTGGCGGTGGCCGCGCTCGTCGCGCGGGGCCGGACCGAGATTCGCGACGCCGCCGAGCTGCGCGTGAAGGAGTCCGACCGTGTCGCCGCGCTGGCGCGGGAGTTGGGGGCCATGGGGGCGCGGATCGCCGAGCGGCCGGACGGGCTCCTCATCGAGGGCGGCGCTCGCCTGCGGGGGGCGCGTGTCGCCAGCGGCGGCGATCACCGTATCGCGATGGCCCTGGCCGTCGCGGGCCTGGTCGCCGAGGGTGAGACGGTGGTGGAAGACACCGACTGCATCGCGACGTCCTTTCCCCAGTTCGCCGAGCTGCTCAACGCGCTGGCCGGCGAGCCGGCCGTCACCATGGAGCCATGAGGGCTCGGGCATCGACCGACCGTTTGGGCAGGTTCCGAGCGCCGGCTCCGCCGGCGCAACCGGTCCCGGGGGAGGTTTCGGAGGGGGCCGCCGAGGCCCCCTCCGACAGGTGATGAGGGCCGGGGAACGCGAACCGGTGATCACCATCGACGGGCCAGCGGGCGCGGGGAAGACGACAGCGGCCCGCGCTTTGGCCGAGCGATTAGGATACCGGCTCGTCGATACCGGCGCGATGTACCGGGCCCTGGCCTGGAGTGTGGTCCAAGCGAAGGACCTTTCGGCCGAGGACACCCCCAAGCTCCGTCGGCACCTGGAGTCAGTCGAGATCGAAGTCCGGGATGGGCGAGTCCACGTGAACGGGCGCGACGTGACGGAGGAGATCCGCACCCGGGCCATCGACCGAATGACCTCGGACCTCACGACGCTGGAGCCGGTGCGCGCCAAGATCACGCCGATCCAGCGTCGTCTGGCGGCAGCGGGAGGCGTCATTCTGGAGGGACGTGACACGGGGACGGTCGTCTGCCCTGACGCGGACGTGAAGTTCTATCTCGACGCCGACCTGGAGGAGAGGGCCCGTCGGCGCCAGGCCGATTTTCGCGCCCGGGGGGTCAATGTCGAGCTCGCGGTCGCCCGTGGTGAAATCGGTGCGCGCGACCTCCAGGACAGAACCCGAGCGATCGCGCCACTCCGCAAGGCCGAAGGCGCGAAGGAAATCGACACGACCAACCGGACCGTCGATGATGTCGTCGACGAGATGGTCAGGTTCATCGAGCAGCGATGCTGTACACGGTCCTGAAAACGCTCGCGGTCGTAGTGATGCGGCTCTTCTGGAGGCTGGAGGTTCGTGGCCAGGAGCACGTGCCCGGGAACGGGCCCGTCTTGCTGGTCGCCAACCACTCCAGCCTCCTGGACCCGCCGCTGGTCGCGGGCCTGGCGCCGCGCCAGGTGTCGTTCATGGCCAAGGCCGAACTGTTCGACGTCCCGCTGCTGGGAGGGCTCATTCGAAGGCTGGGGGCGTGGCCGGTGCGTCGGGAGGGGGGCGATCCGGGAGCGCTGCGGACGGCGCTGCGCGTGCTCCGGGAAGGCGGTACGCTCCTGGTGTTCCCGGAGGGCACGCGGGGCGAGGAGGGCGTCCTGCGTCCGCCGAAGCTCGGCGCCGGCATGCTCGCCGTGTCGACTGGCGCGCTGGTGGTGCCCGTCTACGTGCGGGGCAGCGGGCGCGCGTGGGCGCGCGGGCGGCTGCCGCGCCCGGGCAGGATCACGGTAGTGTTCGGGCCGACGGTGCGGTTCGGCGCCGGCAACGGTGCCAGCAGAAAAGACTCCTACGAGGCCGCCAGTCGGGAGATGATGGCGGCGATCGCGCGCCTCAAGGATCGAGCAGTCGGCGAGGCGGGGGTGAGAGCACCCTCGACCTCGCCCCATCATAGCTAAGGGAGGAACGGGCGGGATGGAGAAGGGTGAACCACGCAACAACCTCGGCGGCCAGCGAAAGGAGGCGACCCCAGGCCCGCCCGAGGACCGGATGGAGGATTGGTACGGCGCCACCGGGATCACCGAGTTCGAGGAGGGCGAGGTGGTCCGTGGCCGGGTCGTTCACGTCGGCACCAGCGAAGTGCTGATCGACGTCGGCTACAAGAGCGAGGGGGCCATCCCCATCGAGGAGTTCCACCGCTCGGGGACGCTGCCCAAGGTCGGCGACGAGCTGGACGTCTACCTCGAGGCCAAGGAAGATGCCGAAGGACTGATCGTCCTCTCCAAGGAGAAGGCTGACAAGATCAAGGTCTGGGACGCCATCTCCCAGGCCTACGACAAGGGCAGCCCGGTCGACGGGCGCGTCGTCGAGGTCGTCAAGGGAGGGCTCGCGGTAGACGTCGGGGTCAAGGCGTTCCTGCCCGGCTCCCAGGTCGATCTGCGTCCGGTGAAGAACCTGCCCTCGATGGTCGGCCAGATCATCCGGGCCAAGGTCATCAAGCTCAACCGCCGGCGCGGTAACGTCGTCCTCTCCCGGCGGGCGATGCTGGAGGAGGAGCGCGAGGAGAAGAAGAAGCACACGCTCGAGGTGCTCCACGAGGGTATGGTGCTGACGGGCACGGTGAAGAACATCACCGACTACGGCGCCTTCATCGACCTCGGGGGCATCGACGGCCTCCTGCACGTCACCGACATGAGCTGGGGTCGCGTGGGCCATCCCTCCGAGATCTTCCAGGTGGGTGACCAGGTCGAGGTGGTGGTGCTGCACTTCGACCGCGAGACGGGTCGCGTCTCGCTCGGCTACAAGCAAAAGTCCTCGGACCCCTGGGAGCACGTGGAGAAGAAGTACGCGGCGGGTACCAAGGCGCGCGGGCGCGTGGTGAGCCTCACCAACTACGGCGCCTTCATCGAGCTGGAGCCGGGCGTGGAGGGGCTCGTGCACGTCTCGGAGATGTCGTGGACGCGGCGGGTACGCCATCCGTCGAAGCTCGTCAACGTGGGCGACGACGTCGATGTGGTCGTGCTCGACGTCAACCGGGCGGCCAAGCGGATCTCGCTGGGCATGAAGCAAGTGGAGCCCGATCCCTGGCAGACGATCGAGGAGCGCTACAAGCCGGGCATGCGGGTGACGGGTCGGGTGCGCAACCTCACCGACTTCGGCGCGTTCATCGAGCTGGAGCCGGGCGTGGACGGCCTCCTGCACATCTCCGACCTGTCGTGGACGCGGTCGGTCGGGCACCCCTCGGAGCTCCTCAAGAAGGGCCAGGAGATCGAGACGCAGATCCTCAACGTCGACCGGGAGAACAAGCGGATCTCGCTGGGGTTCAAGCAGATCCAGCCGGACCCGTGGAGCACAGTGGCCCTGCGCTTCCCGATGGGCTCCCGGGTGACGGGCAAGGTGGTCCGGCTCACCGACTTCGGCGCCTTCGTGGAGCTGGAGCCGGGCGTGGACGGGCTGCTGCACATCTCGCAGATGGCCAACCGGCCGATCAGCCGCGCGGACGAGATCGTCAACGTTGGCGACGAGCTGGCGCTGCTGGTCATCCGTGTCGATCCCAACGAGCGGCGCATCGGGCTCAGTCTCAAGGAGCTGGCCCACGCTGTGGACCTCGGGCGCGAGGGGGAGGAGCGCGGGCACACCCGGCGCGGCAAGCGCGGCAAGCAGCGCGACGAGTACGACTATGACGATGAGGAGTAGCCGCTGACGTGGCGCGGCGGCTCACCGTCGTCGGCGTCACGGTGGCCATCTACCTCGGCGTGGTGGTCGTGTTCCTCGCCGTCGTCTCCGCCATGCTCCAGGGTCCCGAGGGCGGCGGCTTCGGCGCCCGCGTCGCCATCGTCGAGCTGGAAGGCATCATCGTCGACGTCGAGGAGCTCCTCAAGGATCTCAAGGGCCACCGTGACAACCCCTTGGTCCGGGCCGTCGTCATCCGGATCAACAGCCCCGGCGGGATCGTCGGGCCCACCCAGGAGCTGCACGACGCCATTCGTCGCGTGCGCCAGGCGGGCAAGCCGGTCGTCGCCTCGCTCGGCGCCGTCGCCGCCTCGGGCGGCTACTACGTCGCCGTCGCCGCCGATCAGATCTACGCCAACCCGGGCACGCTGACGGGCTCGATCGGCGTCATCATGCAGATGGCCAACCTCGAGAACCTCATGAAGAAGGTCGGCGTGGATTACGTGGTCGTCAAGGCCGGGCACTTCAAGGACATGGGCAACATCGCGCGATCGATGACCGCCGAGGAGCGCCGCGTGCTGCAGGCGCTACTGGACGACGTCCACGCCCAGTTCATCACCGCCGTGACCGAAGGGCGCAAGCTGGACCGGGCCCGGGTGGTGCAGTTCGCCGACGGCCGGATCTTCTCGGGCGCGCAGGCCAAGGCGCTGAGCATGGTCGACGAGCTGGGCGGACTGGAGGACGCGGTCAACCGGGCGGCGAAGCTGGCCGGCCTGGATATTCCGCCTCGGGTCATTCCCGCGCGGCGCCGCCTGTCGATCCTGGACCTGCTCCGCAACCAGCTGGGGCTGATGGGGGGGCGTGCCCTCGCGCCCGTTCTCCCCGTCTTCAAGACGCCCCTGTATCTGATGGACTGACCGGCACCCGCAGGGTGGAACCTCGAGTTGTGTACGTGGCGTCATCGTCCAAGGGAGCTAAAATACGAACTAATTTCGCCATTGTGCGGACGGTGCTGGGCGGCCCGTGGTCTCTAACCCCTTATGCTGGTTGACATTCTCGCGGTCAGCGTGCTAGGTTCTCGTCGAGTTTCCCGACGGGTCTCCGACGTGGGACGGAGTGGACGATGACGAAAGCGGAGCTGATCGACGAGGTCTCGAAAGTCTCGAGTCTCACCAAAAAAGAGACCGAGACGATCGTCAACACGATCTTCGACAACATCACGGATGCCCTCGCCCAGGGGGACAAGGTCGAGCTTCGGGGCTTCGGCAGCTTCCGGATCCGCCACCGCAATTCACGGAAGGGACGCAATCCGAAGACGGGTTCGAGCGTCGACGTACCGGAAAAGCGCGTCCCCTTTTTCAAGGTCGGCAAGCGCCTGCGCGAGCTCGTGAACACGTGAGGCCGCTGCCGGCCGCGTGAAACGCCTCTGGGCGCCGTGGCGGATGGCCTACGTCGCCAGCGCCGGCTCCGCTCCCGGTTGCATCTTCTGCAACGCGCTCGCGGCCGGCGACGACCGCAAGTCCCTGGTCCTGCTGCGCTCCGCGCACTCCTTCCTGATCCTCAATGCCTACCCGTACACGCCCGGCCACCTGATGTCGGCGGTCAACCGCCACGTCGGCACGGTCGCCGAGACCACGTCGGAGGAGTTGGCCGACGTGATGCGCCTGGTGGCCGTCGCCACCTCGACGCTCGCCGCCGAATACCGCGCTGACGGATTCAATATCGGCATCAACCAGGGGCGCGTGGCCGGCGCGGGAATCGAGGACCATCTGCACGTGCACGTGGTCCCCCGCTGGCATGGCGATTCGAACTTCATGCCCGTGCTGGGCCAGGTGCGCGTGCTGCCCGAGGCGCTCGAGGTGACCTACGACCGCCTGCGGAGCCGCCGGGGTGGCTGAGTCCCCCGGCGGTCCGATGATGCGGCAGTATCGGGAGCTCAAGCGCCGTTTTCCCGACTACCTGCTTCTCTTCCGCCTCGGCGACTTCTACGAGCTGTTCTTCGAGGACGCCGAGCAAGGGGCGCGACAGCTGCAGATCACGCTCACCGCCCGCCAGGGCGCCCCGATGGCGGGCATCCCGCACCACGCCGCCGATGCCTACATCGCCCGGCTCGTGCAGGCGGGCTGGAAGATCGCGCTGTGCGAGCAGATGGAGGCGCCGGGGAAGGGCAAGAAGCTCCTGCGGCGCGACGTGGTCCGGCTCATCACGCCGGGAACCATCACCGACACTGCGTACCTCAAGGGGGTCGCCAACAATTTCCTGTTGGCGGTGGCGCGGCTCCGTGAGGCGACCGGCGTTGCGCTGCTGGACGTCTCCACCGGCGAGTTCTGGGTCGGCGAGGATCGACCCGGGGAGGCCGGCGTGCTGGATGCGGCGCTCCTGCGCCGGCCCGCGGAGATCGTCGTCCCCGAGTCGCTGCGGGAGAGCCCCGACCTCCTCGGGCGTCTCCAGGCCACCGGCGCGACGCTGACCTTCTGGGACCCGGCGCCCTTCGCCCTCCGCCGCGCCGCCGCCGACCTCGCCGCCCACTTCGCCGTGCCCACGCTGGACGCCTTCGGGCTCGCCGACATGACAGGAGGACTCTCGGCAGCGGGTGGGGCGCTCGCGTACGTGCGCGCCACTCAGGACGCCACGCTCAACCACTTGACGAGGCTCCAGCGACTCGCTACCGCCGACGTCATGACCGTCGATCGGACGGCAGCGGAGACGCTCGAGCTGCTGGAATCCCGGGAGGGCGACGGCCGCACGTCACTCCTCGGCGTCATCAACGAGACGGTCACGCCGATGGGGGGCCGGCTGCTCCGGCAGTGGCTGCTGCAGCCCCTGCTCGATCCGGCGGCGATCGGCGAGCGCCAGGACGCGATCGGGGCTCTGATCGAGGCGCCGGCCGCCCGCGGCCGGCTGCGGGCGCTGCTCGAGCGCGTGGGGGATCTGGAGCGGCTGACGAGCCGGGCCACGCTCGGCGTGGCCCACGCTCGCGACCTCGTCGGGCTGCGCGCGTGCCTGGAGCCGCTCGACGAGATCCGTGCGGGCGTCGTGGAGATGAGGCCCGCGCTGATCGCCGCCGCCCGGGAAGACCTGGTGCCCCTCGGTGAGCTGCACGCCCTGCTCCGCGACGCTCTCCTGGACGAGCCACCGCTCGCGCTGCACGAGGGCGGGATCATCCGCCAGGGCTGGAGCGAGGCGCTCACCGCGATCGTCGACGACGCCCGGGCGGCGCGCCAGTGGATCGCCGGCCTCGAGGAGCGGGAACGCGCCCGCACCGGCATCCCGAGCCTCCGCGTGCGCTTCAACCGCGTCTTCGGCTACGGGATCGAGGTGACCCACGCCCAGGTCTCCCGCGTGCCCGCGGAGTACGTCCGCCGCCAGACCCTCACCGGCGCCGAGCGCTACATCACGCCCGAGCTCAAGGAGTACGAGGCCACGGTGCTGGGCGCCGAGGAGCGCCGACGGCGGCTGGAGTACGAGCTGTTCGAGGAGGTACGGCGGCGCGTCGCCGGGCGCGCGGGCGAGCTGCTCACGACGGCCCGGGCGCTCGCGCGGCTCGACGTCCTGGCGGCGCTGGCCGAGGTGGCCCATGTCCGGGGTCACGTGCGCCCGACCGTGGACCGGGGCGAGGCGCTCGTGATCGTCGACGGCCGCCATCCCGTGCTCGAGGCCCGCGCCGGCGAGCCCGTCGCGCCGAACGATCTCGCGCTCGACGGCGACGCGCGCATCGTCATCCTCACCGGCCCCAACATGTCCGGCAAGTCCGTCTACCTGCGGCAGACGGGGCACATCGTCATTCTGGCCCAGATGGGCGCCTTCGTCCCCGCCCGCGAGGCCCGGATCGGCGTGGTCGATCGCGTCTTCACGCGGGTCGGCGCCCAGGACAACCTCGGGCGGGGCCAGAGCACGTTTCTCGTCGAGATGGTCGAGACGGCCAACATCCTGAACAACGTCACCGCGCGCAGCCTCGTCCTCCTCGACGAGGTGGGGCGTGGCACCTCGACCTTCGACGGGCTCGCCATCGCCTGGGCGGTCGTCGAAGCCCTGCAGGAGCGCGCGGGGGCCAAGGTGCTCTTCGCCACGCACTTCCACGAGCTCACCCAGCTCGCCCACCGGCTGCCCGGGGTGCGCAACTTCCACGTCGCCGTGCGCGAGTGGAACGACGAGATCATCTTCCTGCACAAGGTGCGCTCCGGCTCCACCGACCGCAGCTACGGGATCCAGGTGGCGCGCCTGGCCGGGCTGCCGGCGCCGGTGATCACGCGCGCCAAGGCGCTGCTGACCGAGCTGGAGACGGCAGGTCAGCTCTCCGCCGATGCCCACGACGCCACCCAGCTGGGCCTCTTCGCGCCGTCGCCGGACCCGATCGCGCCGGAGCTGGCCCGGCTCGACCTCGCGCACCTCACGCCGATCGAGGCGCTCAACCTGCTCGCCAAGTGGCAACAGAACCTCGGAGGGGGGCTTTCCTCGAAGGGGGGCTCCGCCCCCCTTCCTCCGTCGGAAGGGGCCTCGGCGGCCCCCTCCGAGACCTCCCCCAGGATTGCGCGGGCAAAGCCCGCGCTCGAACGCGGTGAAGACGAGGAGCGCCGAGGATGAGCCGGATCCGCAGGCTCCCCGACCACCTGATCAACAAGATCGCCGCCGGCGCGGTGAACCTCGGAGGGAGGCTTCGCCCCCCTTCCGAAGCCTCCCCCCAGGAGTGCGCGGGCGAAGCCCGCGCTCGAAGCGGCGAAAACGAGGAGCGCGGGTGACGATGAGTCGAATCCGGCGGCTCCCCGACCACCTGATCAACAAGATCGCCGCCGGCGAGGTCGTCGAGCGGCCGGCCTCCGTGGTCAAGGAGCTGGTCGAGAACGCGCTGGACGCCGAGGCCCGGGCCATTGCCATCGATCTGCGCGACGGCGGGACGGCGCTGGTCCGCATCGCCGACGACGGCCTGGGCATGACCGGCGCGGAGCTCGCCCTGGCCCTGGAGCGCCACGCGACCTCCAAGCTCGCCAGCGAGGAGGATCTGGCGGCGATCGGCACCCTGGGCTTCCGCGGGGAGGCGCTGCCGGCGATCTGTGCCGTCTGCCGCTTCACCATCACGACCCGCGCGCGCGGCGCCGCCGAGGGCACGCGCATCGCCGGCGCCGGCGGGAGCATCGGCCAGCGCCTGACGCTGCCGGCGGAGGTCGGCACGACGGTGGAGGTGGCCGACCTCTTCTTCAACACTCCCGCGCGGCTGAAATTCTTGAAATCGCCGGCCACCGAAGTCGGCGCCTGCCTGAGGCTGCTGACCCAGCTCGCCATCGCCCATCCGGAGGTGCAGTTCCGCGTGACGAGCGACAACCGCGTCACGCTCACGGCGCCGGTGGCCCGGGACATGAGGTCGCGCGTGGGCGCGCTGTGGGGCTACGAGGTCGGCGAGCGCCTCCTGCGCATAGGCCGCGCCGAGCACGGGGTCGATGTGCGGGGCGTGGCCAGCCCGCCCGACCTGACGCGGGGCGGCCGCGACGACGTCGTCATCGTCGTCAACGGGCGGCCGGTGCGCGATCCCGCGCTCTTCCAGGCGGTGCTCGAAGCCTACCGGCCGCTGCTCCCGCGCGACCGCTTCCCCCTGGTCGCGCTGACCATCGCGCTGCCCTTCGCCGACGTCGACGTCAACGTCCATCCGACCAAGGCCTGGGTGCGCTTCCGCCACCCGCGACTCGTCCACGAGATGGTGGTGGCGGCGCTGGCCGAGGCGCTGCACCAGAAGGCCGTCGTCCCCGCCGTCGAGGTCGCGCCCTCCGGGACGTGCCGGGACGATCGGATGCCCGGTACGCTCGAGACCCTGGAGCCGGCGACGCTGTTCGCCGAAGCTCCCGCCGCCTACGGGGCCGCCGACTTCGGCCGGGTGCTCGGCCAGGTGCAGGACACCTTCATCGTCTCGGCGTCCGACAAGGAGGTGTTCTTCCTCGACCAGCACGCCGCCCACGAGCGGGTCGTCTTCGAGCGCCTGGAGACCGAGGTTGCCGCCGGCGCCCCCGCCTCCCAGGCGCTCCTGTTTCCAGAGCCGCTGGCGCTGGCGCCTGCGGCCCGCGCCCTGCTCGAGCGTTGGCGCGAGCCGCTCGAGCGCCTGGGGTTCGCCTTCGAGGGATTCGGGGGCGACACGATCGTCCTGCGCGCGGTCCCGAGCGTGCTCGAGGCCGACGAGCCCAAGCGGCTCATCGAGGCGGCGGTGGACGAGCTGGCGGGCGCCAAGGGCGGGCAGCCGGTGCTCGATCGCGCGCTGGCCTTCGTCGCCTGCCGCGCCGCCATCAAGGCCAACACGCCACTGGCGCGCGAGGAAATGGAGCGGCTGGTGGCCGAGCTGACCGCCACCGGGACTCCGTACTTCTGTCCCCACGGGCGTCCGACGATGAGCCGGATCTCGCTCCAGGACGTCCGGCGGGAGGTTCGACGACTCTGGTAGAGTTGAAGCGGAGCGGATGAAGATTCCCCTTCTCGTCATCGCGGGCCCGACGGGGGTCGGCAAGACGGCCACCGCGGTCGCGCTCGCCAGCCGGGTGGACCTCGAGGTGATCAGCGCCGACTCGCGTCAAGTGTACCGCGGCATGGATCTGGCGACGGGCAAGCCGACCGCTGCCGAGCGGCGCGCGGTCGCGCACCACCTGATCGACATCGTGGACCCCGACGATCAGTACCACGCGGCGCGCTTCCGCAGCGACGCGCGCCGGATCATCGCGGCGATCCGGGGACGGGCGCTCCTGCCCGCCGTCGTCGGGGGCACCGGCCTCTACATCCGGACGCTGCTGCGTGGGCTCGATCCGGCGCCGCCGGCCGACCCGGAGTTCCGCCGCGAGCTGACCGCCCTGGCCGCCCGGCAAGGCCGCCAGGCGCTCCACGCGCGCCTGGTCCGCGAGGCGCCCGAGCTGGCGTACCGCCTGCATCCGAACGACTACGTGCGGGTGATGCGGGCTCTCGAGCTCATCCGGGCGGGGAGCGCGGTGGCGACGGAGCAGGTAGAGTGGCGCCGGCGCTCGGAGGAGTACGACGTGGTCTATGTCGGGCTGACGATGGAGCGGGGCGCGCTCCGGCGGCGCCTCGGCGAGCGGGCGGCGGCGATGGTCGCCGGCGGGCTCGCCGATGAGGTCAGGGGACTCCTCGCGCGCGGCTACGACCCCTCGCTGCCGTCGATGCAGGGGATCGGGTACCGGGAGTTCGCCCGGGTCGTGCAAGGGACGCTCGGGGAGGCGGAGGCGCTGAGGCTCATGCAGCGCGACACCATGCGCTACGCCAAGCGGCAGTGGACGTGGTTCACACGCGAGCCGGACATCCAGTGGCTCGACCTCGCGCTCGCCGGAGGTCCGGAGGGCGCCGCGGTCATGCTGGAGCGCCGGCTCCGGGAGGGGGGCCTGATCGGGTGAAGAACGGGCGTGGCAACGGCGCCGTACTGACCCGCGCCGAGCGCGAGCGAGCGGTGATCGCGGCGGTCAAGCTGCCGTCGCAGGGTCGCTGGGAGGTCGAAGAGTCGCTCGACGAGCTGGGGGGGCTCACCTCCGCGGCCGGCGCCACCGTCGTGCACCGCGTGGTGCAGGAGCGCCAAGCCCCCACGCCCGCGCTCTACTTCGGGCGGGGCAAGATCGCCGAGATCGGCGAGACCGCGCGCCAGACCGACGCCAACCTCCTGATCTGCGACGATGCGCTCTCGCCCGTCCAGGAGCGCAACGTCTCCCAGGCCCTGGGCATCAAGGTGATCGACCGGACGGCGCTCATCCTGGACATCTTCGCCCAGCGGGCGCGCACCAGCGAGGGCAAGCTTCAGGTCGAGCTGGCCCAGCTCACGTATCTGCTGCCCCGGCTGGTCGGCCAGTGGACCCACCTGGAGCGCCTGGGCGGCGGGATCGGTACCCGGGGGCCGGGCGAGACCCAGCTGGAATCCGACCGGCGCGTCATCCGCCGACGCATCATGCAGATTCGCCGCGAGCTGGAGCACGTGCGCGTGCATCGGCGCGTGCAGCGCGAGGGACGGCGCCGCGCCGGGCTGCCCGTGGTGGCGCTCGTCGGCTACACCAACGCCGGCAAGACCACGCTGCTCAACCGGCTCACGGGCTCGCGCCTGGTCGCGGCCGATCAGCTCTTCGTGACGCTCGATCCGGCCGCGCGGCTCGTCAGCGGCGACAGCCGCCAGCCGTTCATCCTCACCGACACCGTCGGATTCATCCGCAAGCTGCCGCACGAGCTGATCGCCGCCTTCCGCGCCACCCTCGAGGAGCTGGCCGAGGCCGACATCCTCCTGCATGTGGTGGACGCCAGTCACCCGGCGCTGGAGGAGCACATGGCGGCGGTGCAGGGCCTGCTGCGCGAGCTCGAGATCGACGATCGCCCGACGCTGCTCGTGCTGAACAAGATCGACCGGGTCCACGAGCCCCGCGCCATCGACCGGCTCGTCGAAGCCCGCGGGGGCGTGCCGGTCTCGGCGGTCACCGGCGAGGGATTCGACCACCTGCGGAGCACCGTCGAGGCGGCCCTCCGGCGGCCAGGGGGCGCGGTGACGCTGCGGATCCCGCACGGGGAGGGCACGGCGCTGGCGCTCTGCTACGCCCGCGGCCGCGTGCTCGCGCGGACCGACGACGCCGACCACGTGCGGCTCGAGGTGGAGCTGCCGCCGTCGCTCCGGGACGCCCTGGCCTCCTACCGTATGTAACGGGTACACTTGGAGCTTCGTATGGGGCTCGCCAATTGGCTGACCGTGCTCCGCATCCTCCTGGTCCCGCTTTTCGTGACACTCCTCGTGTACCAGAAGCCGGGCTGGGCGCTGGCCGTCTTCGTGGGGGCGGCTCTGACGGATCTCCTCGACGGCTGGGTGGCCCGCCACCGGGGCATATCGAGCCGGCTCGGGGCCTTTCTGGACCCCATGGCCGACAAGCTGCTGCTCACCGCCTCGTTCGTGACCCTCACGTACCTCAAGGCGCTGCCCTTCTGGATCACCGCGGTGGTGCTGACGCGGGACACGCTGCTGGTCGTCGGCGCCCTCCTGGTGCTCATGGTCGGTGGGCGCATCTACCCCCGGCCGACGTGGGCCGGGAAGGCGACGACGTTCTTTCAGATCCTTACGGTGCTGACCGGACTGCTCTCGCGGTATTTCCACGTGGTGCTGGCGCCGCGGACGATCATGTGGCTGGCGGCCATCTTCACGGTCGTGTCGGGATTTCAGTACCTGCTCCAGGGCATGCGCTTCCTCAACGCCGCGAACGACGCGGAGCACGAGGCCCATGAGAGCACGCTGCTCCGAGGATAAGGGCGCGGCGCCCGAGGGGGTGGTGGTGGCGGCGGTCCGGCGCCGGACGCCGGCGGCCAGCGCCGGACTCCATCCCGGCGATGTGATCCTCGCCATCAACGGCCACGCGCTCCGAGACGCCATCGACTTCCAGTTCTACGCTGCCGAGCCTCGCCTCCGGCTGACGGTCGCCCGCGAGGATGGACGGAGGGCGCTGGCGCTCGTCCGCCACGGGCCCGACGTCGGCGTCGAGCTCGAGCCGCCCCGCCCCCGCGAGATCTCGACGTGCGCAAACAAATGCGTCTTCTGCTTCATCCACCAGAACCCCAAGGGGATGCGGCGGAGCCTCTACGTGAAGGACGACGACTTCCGCCTGTCGTTCCTGCACGGCAACTACATCACGCTCACGGATCTCGACGAGGCAGCGCTCCGTCGTATCGAGGAGCAGCGGCTGTCCCCGCTCTACATCTCCGTGCACGCCACCGATCCGGAGCTGCGCCACCGGCTGCTGGGACGGCCCCGCGGGAGCGCCGAGATCCTGCCGCGCCTGGAGCGGCTCAGCAAGGCCGGCATCCGCATGCACGCCCAGATCGTGCTCTGCCCGGATCTCAACGACGGCTCCCGGCTCGAGCGCACCGTCTTCGACCTGGTCCCGCTGCACCCCCAGGTGGCGACGGTGGCGATCGTCCCGGTCGGCCTCACTCGCCACCGCGAGCGGCTGCCGTCGCTCCGGCTCCTCGCCCCCGACGAGGCGGGTGCTCTCGTCGACACCGTCCAGGTCTGGCAGGCGGGGTTCCTCGATCGCCTGGGGAGCCGCTTCGTCTTCGCGGCTGACGAGATTCATCTGCTGGCCGGACGGGCCCTGCCGCCCGCGGCGGCCTACGAGGGGTTTGCCATCGCCGAAGACGGCGTCGGCCTGGTGAGGCGTTTCGAGGATGATCTCGAGCGCGCGCTCCGTAGGTTCGGGCCGCCTCCCCGGCGGCGGATGGTCACGCTGGTGAGCGGAGAGATGTACGGCGCGCGCCTGGCCCGCTGGCTCGCGCCGCTCGAGCCCGTCGGGGTGACGGCGCGCGTGGCCGTCGTGCCCAACGACTTCTTCGGGCGCACGATCGGCGTCGCCGGCCTCCTGACCGGCCAGGACATCCAGCGTCAGCTGGCCAGCCTGCCCGATCTGGGCGAGGAGGTGCTGGTCCCGGCGATGGCGGTGCGCGACGTCGATGGTGTCTTCCTCGACGATCGGACGCCGGGCGACCTGGCGCGAGACCTCGGAGTGCCGGTGCGGGTCGTCGAGCCCTCCTCCCGGGCCCTGCTCCGGGCGCTTCGGGGGTCGTGAGGGGGTCGGGGAGCCCGCCCGCACCCGGTAGAGCCATGCTTCGCCCGATCATTGCGATTGTCGGTCGCCCGAACGTCGGCAAGTCGTCACTCTTCAACCGGCTGGTGGGGCGCCGGCGAGCGCTCGTGCGCGATGTCCCCGGCGTCACGCGTGATCGGCTCTACGGCCAGGTGGCGTTCGAGCGCTGGCAGGCGACGGTGGTCGACACGGGTGGCTTCGATCCGTCGTCCGAGGAGCCGCTGGTCGAGGCGGTGCGGCGGCAGGTGCTGGTGGCCGTCGATGAGGCGGACCTGGTGCTCCTCGTCGTGGACGCGCGGGAGGGGATCACGGCCCTCGATGAGGAGATCGCGCGCATTCTGCGGAAGTCCGGACGGCCCGTCGTGCTGGTGGCCAACAAGGTGGAGGACGCGGCCCAGGAGCCGGCGCTCGGCGACTTCTATCGGCTCGGCCTGGGCGAGCTGATTCCAGTTTCGGCGGAGCACGGGCGGGGCGTAGCCGAGATGCTGGAGGCGGTGCGGGCGCGGTGCCCCCAGCCGGCCGCTCCACCCGCGGCCGCCGCCGCGCCCGTGCACATCGCGATCATCGGCCGGCCGAACGTCGGCAAGTCGTCGCTGCTCAACGCGATGGTGGGCACCGAGCGCGTCCTCGTGCACGAGGCGCCGGGGACCACGCGCGACGCCGTCGACACCGCGCTCGTCTACCGGGGCCGGCCGTACGTGCTCGTCGATACCGCGGGCATCCGGCGCAAGGGACGCGTGAGCGAGCCCCTGGAGAAGCTCGCCGTGGTGATGGCCCTCAAGAGCCTCGAGCGCTGCCAGGTGGCCGTCCTGGTCCTCGACGCCTCCGAGGGGCTCACCGCCCAGGACGCCCACATCGCCGGCTACGCGAACGAGGCCGGGCGGGCCACGGTGATCGCCGTCAACAAATGGGACCTGGTGCCGCCGGGCATGGTGCGCAAGGCCGAAGTCGTCGAGCAGATCCGCGAGCGCCTGCCCTTCCTCGAGTACGCGCCCATCTGCTTCACCTCGGCCACGCGCGCCGAGGGGCTGCCTGAGCTGTTCGACGCCGTCGACACGGTGGCGGCGGAGGCGCGGCGGCGCGTGCCGACCGGCGCCGTGGCCGAGGCGCTGCTCGGCGCGCTGGCGCGACGGCCGATGACGGTCGGGGGCGTGCCGCTCACCATCCAGTCGGCGGTCCAGGTCGGGACCGGACCGCCGACCTTCGCCGTGCGCGTGAACAAGCCCGACCAGATCCACTTCTCCTACGAGCGCTACCTCGTCAACGCGCTCCGCCGGGCCTTCGGATTTGCGGGCTCACCGATCCGTCTGTCCTTCCGAAGGGCGGCCGGTCCCCGGGCGCGCCGACGCCGGGTGCGGCGCTGACGGGCCGCGGGGCGGCCGCGTTCGGTCTCGTCGTCGTCACCGCGGCGCTGGCCGCGGTCGTGGCGCAGCGCTCGTTTCACGCCGGTCGGGCGATCTCGCGAGGGGTGGCGACGGACGCGGCCGGCCCCGTACCGGCCGCCGCGCTGGGGACGGGGGCAGCCTCGACGCAGCCGGAGCACGCTCCCGCCACCGCTCAGCTGCGCATCCGCATCGCCGATTCGGTGCCCCCGTACCTGCCGGTGGAGGCGGTGCCGCGGGGCTGGGCGCTGAAGGAGTTCAGCGGCCACGCCTCCGTCACGCTGATGCAGGCCGAGCCCGGCCTCGTCCTGAGACTCAGGAGCGAGCGGACCTCCTTTGCGCTCTACCACGACGCCGTCGTCGACCTCGACGAGTTCCCCGTCCTGTCGTGGTGGTGGAAGGTCATGCAGCTGCCGGTCCGGGGAGACGTCCGCCACCACGCGACCGATGACCAGGCGGCGCAGGTCTACGTCGTCTTTCCCCGGTGGCCCTCACCCCGGACGAAGAGCGACGTGATCGGGTACGTGTGGGACACGACCGCGCCCGTGGACACACGGCTCGTCAGCGCCAAGGCCTCCAACGTCCGGATCATCGTGGTCGAGTCGGGGGCGCGCGGGCTCGGGACGTGGCGGCGGGGGCAGCGGAACGTCCGTGACGACTATATCGCCCTCTTCGGGCGGCGACCGCCCCGGGTGGGGAGCATCGCCCTGATGATCGACACCGACGACACCGGGGGGACCGCCGAGACCCTGATCGGCGACCTCAGATTCTCGCGCTCCTGAGGGGCGAGAAGCCCAACGTCTATGCTAAGATGACGCGCATGGCGGCAGCCAACCGGGACATCTACGACGAGCCTCCGCGGTCGATCTTCTCGTCGCTCTGGTTCCGTGCTTTCCTCGTGATCGTCGTGCTCGGTGTCATCGCGGTGGTGGTGGTCCCGTACGTCCTCGACATGCTGAACCCACCGGTGTCGAAGCAGATCGCGGTCAAGCCCGCGGCTCCGCCCACGCCGCCCAGGCCGTCGGCACCGCCCCCCACACCGGGGCAGCCGTCGGCGACGCCCGAGGCACCTCCGGCGACTTCGGCTCCGACTCCGCCGCCGCTGCTTCCGGACAAGTCCGTGGAGGCGGCGAAGCCCGCGCCGCCGGCCCGGGCCGAGCCGGCCCCGACCCAGGTCGCAACCACGAAGCCGGCGGTGACGGCGCCCGCGAAGGCCAAGAGGCCGGCGGTCACGGGGCCGTTCTGGGTGCAGGTGGGTGCGTTCAAAGATCAGGGCGCGGCCAAGCGCCTGGCCGATCGCCTCCGCGAACAGAACTACAAGGTGGTGGAGTCGGTGAAGGCCGGGAGCGGGGCGGCGCCCGCGTCCGCCCCCTCGAGCATGCCGGCCGACCGCTACAACGTCTTCGTGTCCGGCATGGCGCCGGCCGAGCTCACCACCAAGCTCACCGCCAAGGGCCTGGCGGCGGATCCGGTTGCGGGCGGCGTCGTGATCAAGCCGAGCCTGCCGCTGCGTGACGCGGTAGCGCTCTCGCGCGACCTGGCGGGGGAGGGCCTGAGGGTGCAGGTGCGCCGGGCCGCGGCGACGACCCCGGCTCCAGCGACGGCTACGGCCGGCGACACGTTCTATCGCGTCCGGATCGGGAGCTTCCCCGACCGGGCCGCCGCGCAGACGGCGATGAACGAGTTGGAGGCGAAGGGCTACAAGGCGTACATTGCCCGAGGCAACGAATGACGGACCTCGTCCTCGTCCTCTCCACGGCGGCGTCGGCCGAGGAAGGCCTGGGGATCGGCCGCCGCCTGGTCGAGGAGCGGCTCGCGGCCTGCGTCAGCGTCGTCCCGTCGGCGCGCTCGGTGTACCTCTGGGAGGGTGAGCTACAGGAGGCGGACGAGGCGCTGCTGATGATCAAGACGAGGCGCGACCGCTATCCTGACCTGGCCAGACGAATCCAGGAGCTCCACTCCTATTCTGTGCCCGAGATCGTTGCCGTCTCCATCGATTCGGGCGCCCCGGCCTATGTGGACTGGGTGCGCCAGACCGTGGCTCCGGGGGGAGGTGAACCGTCGCTGTGACCAAGAACGATCTCGTCAACGCCGTAGCGGCCCACGGGCTCTCGAAACGGCAGTCGGCCTCGGTGGTCGAGTCCGTCTTCGACATCATCTTTCGCTGTTTCGAGAAGGGCGAGGACGTGAAGATCGTCGGGTTCGGTCACTTCCGGATCCGGCACAAGGCATCGCGGCGCGGGCGCAATCCGCAGACGGGCGACAGCATCGAGATCACCGCCCGCAAGGTGCTGACGTTCAAGCCGAGCAAGGGGCTGAAGCAACGAATCAACAGTCATTCGTGACCGCGGAGCCGGCGGAAAAGCTCTACTACCGGATCGGCGAGGTGGAGGCGATGACCGGCGTGCCCGCCTACGTGCTCCGGTACTGGGAATCCGAATTCAAGCTGCTCCGCCCCAAGAAGAACCCGGCCGGCCAGCGCATCTATCGCCGGCGCGACGTCGACATGATCATGCGCATCAAGACGCTGCTCTACGACGACCGGCTGACCCTGGAGGGCGCCAAGAAGCGGCTGCTGGCCGAGTCGCGCAAGGCCGAGCAGCTCCAGCTCGGACTGCGCGAGGTCAGCTACGCCAACGCCCTGCGCCGGATCCGTGACCGCCTGACCGGGCTGCGCGCGCGGCTTGGTTCTTGAGACGGCGCAGGCTTTCTGGGACAATCTAGCCTCGGCGGTCGGGGCGTGGCGCAGCCCGGTAGCGCACAGGACTGGGGGTCCTGGGGTCGCTGGTTCAAATCCAGTCGCCCCGACCATTTTTCTCCCTGAATGTCCGTCCTGCTCCTCACCAACGACGACGGGGTCCACGCAGCCGGCCTGGCCGTGCTGGCCAGCGCGCTCGAGGACCTGGGCGAGGTCTACGTCATCGCGCCCGAGCGCGAGCAGAGCGCCTGCGGTCATGCGCTGACGCTGCACCGCCCGCTCCGGGTCGACCGCATCCGCGAGCGGTGGTTCGCTGCCAACGGCACTCCGTCCGACTGCGTCAACCTCGGCGTGCTCGGGTTCCTGCCCGCGGCGCCCGTCCTCGTCGTGTCGGGCATCAATCACGGATCGAACCTCGCCGATGACGTCACCTACTCGGGGACGGTGTCGGGGGCGATGGAGGGCACCCTCCTCGGCGTGCCCTCGGTGGCCATCTCGCTCGCCGACGGCGACGACTTCGGGGAGGCCGCCCGGGTGGCGCGGCTCATCGCCACCCGCGTCCTCGTCGAGGGGTTGCCCACCAAGACGCTGCTCAACGTGAACGTCCCGCCCGGCGTCCCGCGCGGCATCCGGATCACCCGCCAGGGCCACCGCGTCTACACGGAGAAGATCGTGGAACAGCGCGACCCGCGGGGGCGCGCGTACTACTGGATCGGGGGCGGGGAGCCCCGCTGGGAGGCGCTGGAGGGCACCGACCTGGCGGCGGTCCACGAGGGCTTCGTGGCTGTGACGCCGGTCCACCTGGATCTCACGCACCACCGGGCGCTGGCCCAGATGGCCGACTGGTCGAGAGCGCTCACCGCGCAGCTCGAGCGGTCGCGGGGCCGGGCCGACTGAGCGATGGAGCGCGGCGGCTTCGAGCGCGAGCGCGAGCGGATGGTCGAGGAGCAGCTGGTCCGCCGCGGGATCACCGACGCCCGCGTGCTGGACGCGATGCGCCGGGTGCCGCGCCATCTCTTCGTCGAGGAGGCGCTGCGGGACCGCGCCTACGGCGACCATCCGCTGCCCATCGGCGAGCAGCAGACCATCTCCCAGCCCTACATCGTGGCGCTGATGACCTCCCTCCTGGCCCTCGACGGCCAGGAGAAGGTGCTGGAGGTCGGCACGGGCTCCGGCTACCAGACCGCGATCCTGGCCCTGCTGGCGCGGCGCATCTGCTCGATCGAGCGGCTGCCCAGCCTGGCCCTGCGGGCGCGCGCCGTCCTGGAAGGCTTCGGCTACAACAACGTCTGGATCCGCGTCGGCAACGGCACGCTGGGCTGGCCGGACGAGGCGCCCTTCGACCGGATTCTCGTCGCCGCTGGTGCGCCGAGCATGCCGCCGCCCCTGTTCGAGCAGCTGGCCAAAAGCGGGCGCATGGTCCTTCCCATCGGGGACACCAGCAATCAGACGCTGACTCTCGTCGAGCACGTGGGCGGCGAGATGCGGTTTACCCCCTGCGGCGATTGCATG
The DNA here is from genome assembly GCA_001917535.1 of Candidatus Rokubacteria bacterium 13_1_40CM_69_27. Taxonomy (GTDB): domain Bacteria; phylum Methylomirabilota; class Methylomirabilia; order Rokubacteriales; family CSP1-6; genus MNEF01. The sequence goes on along the minus strand of MNEF01000124.1, from coordinate 5,285 downwards.
TTCGTGAAGCTGGTGGGCAAGTATGCTTGGGAGACGTGAGCCTGTACAATAGGCGGGTCGGTGCGGGGCGTAGCGCAGCCTGGTAGCGCGCACGGTTCGGGACCGTGAAGTCGGAGGTTCAAATCCTCTCGCCCCGACCACGTTCTTGAGCGCCGGCCGGCCGGCACCACGCGGCCGGTCGGCGATCGCCGCCGCCGTCTCTGTCGATCCTCCATGAACGAGCAATGCGCTGCCGCTGAGATCATCGTCGAGGGCCGTGTGCAGGGCGTCGGGTTCCGCAGCCACGTCCAGCGCCGGGCATTGCTCCTGGGCCTGGCCGGCTACGTGATGAACCTCAAGGACGGGCGCGTGCGCGTGCACGCCGAAGGTTCCCGCGCGCTGATCGAGGAGCTGGCCCGCCACCTGGAAAAGGGGCCGCCGCTGTCGCGGGTCGAGCGCGTCAGCGTGCGATGGCTGCCGCCCACGGGACGGTTCAGCGCCTTCGACATCCGCTTCGCCGAGTTCGAGCGGTGACGCCGCCCGCCGCCCGGCACCGGCGCGCGCTCCGGAGCGCCGTGGTGGGTCTCACCGTGCTGCTGGCCCACGCGGCGACCCCGGGGCCGAGCCCTGCCGACCCGCCCCCCCGCGCGCCCGAGCGTGTTCACGAAGTGAAGCCGGGCGACACCCTGAGCGCGATCGCCCAGAAGTACGGCGTGAGCGTCGCGGCCATCGTGGCGGCGAATCGCCTGGCCGGCGATGAGGTCGTCTTGCGGATCGGCCGGCGGCTCACTATTCCGCCGCCCGCGCCGGCCGCCGCCAACGCGAGGCCGCCGGCGCGCGACGCGCCGCGGCGCAGTCCGCCGAGGCCGCCCACCAGTCTGGTGCTGGCCGTGCCCGACTTCGGCGACCTCCAGCCGCTCTTTGCGTGGCCCGTGGACGGAGCCATCAGCTCGAAGTTCGGGCGGCGTCGGAGCGGGTGGCATCGCGGCGTCGACATCAAGGCGGACCATGGCGCGCCGGTGCTGGCGGCGGCGCCGGGCCTCGTGATCGCCAGCGGCGTCGAGCGGCGCTACGGCCGGGTCGTCAAGATCGAGCACGCCCACGGGTTCGTGACCGTCTACGCCCACAACGATCACAACCTGGTCGAGGTGGGCGAGTACGTCTCGACGGGACAGACGATCGCGGTCATCGGCCGCACCGGCCGCGCCACGGCCTACCACCTCCACTTCGAGATCCGGCACGGTGGGCTCACCTATAACCCCCTCTATCTACTGCCGCTGCCGCCACGGGTCGTCTTGATCGACGACAGCGAGATGGTGGAGCACGAGGAGCCCGATGAGTGACGACGAGGACGTGCTGCCCGACGAGCCCCTCGATGTCCTCGTCGACGCGTTGGACGAGGACGTCCGCGAAGAGACGCGGGAGACCAGCCGCGCCAACCTGGCCGTCTACCTGCGCGAGATCGGCCGCATCCCGTTGCTCTCGCGCGAGGAGGAGGTCGAGCTGGCGCGCCGCGCCCGGGCCGGTGACGCCGCCGCCAAGTCGCGCCTCATCGAGGCCAACCTGCGCCTCGTCGTCCAGGTCGCGCGGCGCTATCTCAATCGTGGGCTGCCCTTGCCCGACCTCATCGAGGAGGGCAACATCGGGCTGCTGCGGGCCGTCGATAAGTTCGATCCCGAGCGCGGCCTGCGCTTTTCCACCTATGCCACCTGGTGGATCCGACACGCCGTCATGCGGGCGCTGGCCAACCAGGCGCGGACGATCCGGCTACCGGTGCATGTCGAGATGCTGCTGGGACGGTACGCCAAGGAGCAGCAGCGGCTCACCCAGGCCCTGGGGCGCCTGCCGACGACGGCGGAGTTGGCCGCTGCCCTGGGGACGACCGAGGAGCAGGTGCGGGAGCTGGAGGAGGTCCGCCAGCCGCCCGTGTCGCTCGACGCGCCCATGTCGGGGCAGGGGCGGGTGGCGGACCTCGTCCCCGACACCTCCGCCGATCCCAACGCTGCGCTGACCGCGTTCTTCCTTGAGCGCGCCGACCTGGTGTCGGTGCTGGACGATCTGGCCGAGAACGAGCGCCGGGTGCTCCGCCGGCGCTTCGGGCTGGAGGGCAACGAGCCCGAGACGCTCGAGGCCATCGGGCGCCAGCTCGGTCTCACCCGCGAGCGCGTACGCCAGATCGAGGCGGCGGCCCTCCGCAAGCTCCGCGCGCTGCTGCGGGCCCGCGGCGTCGACCCGGCCGATTTCTTCTGAGAGGCCGCGCCGTGCGCAGGCTGAACGCCACGCTCGTCGGCCTCGTCGCCATTGGCCTGACCACGATCGGATGCGCGCGACTGACCGCGCCGCCGCCGATTCCGGTGGCGGCGCCGCGCCTGGACGTGATCTGGGTGGCGAGCGATCTCGCCGTGGTGATGCAGATGCTGCGGGTCGCCGAGGTCGGCCCCGGTGACGTGGTCTACGACCTCGGCTGCGGGGACGGCCGGATCGTGATCGTCGCCGCCGAACGATTCGGAGCGCGCGCGGTCGGCGTCGACCTCGACCCCGAGTTGCTGCGCCAGGCTCGGCAGAACGCGGTCAAGGCCGGCGTCGCCGACCGGGTGACCTTCCGGGAGCAGGACCTGTTCGCCACCGACCTCCGCGAGGCCACGGTGGTCGCGCTGTATCTCTCGCCCGAGGTGAACTTAAAGTTGCGGCCCAAGCTTCTGCGCGAGCTCCGCCCCGGCAGCCGCATCGTCTCCCACGAGTACGACCTGGGCGATTGGCTGCCGGAGCGGACGGTCCTGGTGCCTCTCGCCGAGCGCGCTCACCGCGTCTTCCTGTGGCGTGTCCCGCCTGGTGCTACACTGAAGCCTGCGCGTCTCGGCATGCCCCCGTAGCTCAGGTGGATAGAGCGGCAGTTTCCTAAACCAACCCAGCGGAGTTGCGGAACACGGCAACTTTTCGGGCGTGTTTCGTGACCCCGCTTCGTTCATTCCGTTCCGTGTGCTGAACCGTTTGTCTCACTCATGGACAGTTTTCTCGCAACGGCCCTCTGATCGCATGCAACGCCGGCCTGTTCAGCACATGGTCCAGCACAAAGATGGGCCTTGGTCAGTAGACCGACCTTCTCCCGGAGCACTACTCCTGTCACACCGTCCGATTCTTCCGGTAGGAGTTCTTGATTGCGATCTTCCCGTCCTTGAAGGCGAACAGGTCGCGGCCTGTCACCTCTGAGCGAACGCCGTCAGCCCGGGTCCCTGTGAACGTCCACTCAGAAACGCCCCGATTTCCGCTGATGAAGTGCCGCGCTCCTCCCCAGTGGGCATCCGGGAAAGTCGCAAACACGTAAGGCAACGGGCTGAGCGAGTCCACTAACGCAGAATCACCGCGGGGGAAAGCAGATCAGCCGACCCGCTTTGATCACCACGGCGGCCCGGTCCGCGGCGTCGTGAGCACTCGCCCAAAGCCCCAGCCGACGGCGGGAGCGATGGCCGGATACCTCACCGCCGCCCAGATCGCCGAACTGCTCCAGGTTAGCGAGAAGAGCGCGTATCGCTGGGCAGCCGGTGACCCGACGTTCCCGATGCTCAAAATCCGCAGGACCGTCCGCTTTCCCCGCGAACGCGTGATACGCTGGCTCCGCGAGCGCGAGCAGGGTTCGGGCGGCCCCGAATGCGGAAACGGGCGCTCGCGGTCGCGAAGTTCAGTCCAGGAGATGCATCGTCGGCGCGCAGCGAGAGACAGATGATCTCGAACAGTTTTACAACTCGATCAAGCCGAGGCTAAGCATCAGCGCGCGATCGACGAGACGCATCGTCTCCCGCGTCAGCCGGCCAGTGCGGCGCGTGAGGCGCCGGCGATCAACGGAACGAATCTGATTGAGGAGAATAGCAGAATCTGTGTCGAGCCCACCCTCTGGCGCTCGGACGAGCACCTCAGTTGGATAGAGCTCCTGATCGAACTTGGTGGTGATGGCGGCGACGATGGTGATCGGGCTGGAGCGATTTGCAACATCGTTTTGGAGAAGCAACGCGGGGCGCGTCTTCCTGATCTCGGCACCCAGCGTAGGATCAAAGGCGACGAAGTACACCTCGCCGCGAAGAGGTCTCGCTATCGTTTGCTGCGCTGCCATGCCTCCTCATCGAGTGAGGACCAATCGGCGACGACTTGCAGGTCGCGCTCGGCCCGGCGCACCGCGCCCTCGCGGAGGCGCCTCCGGAGCTTGGCGCGGCCGCGAGCGCCAACATAGTGGCGGACAGCCTCGGCGATAAAGTGGCTTCGGTCGCCTTTCGCTGCGACACGGTCAATCAGGCGAATCGTCTCTTCGGGAAGAGTAATGTTCACCCGTCGATGCATGGTCCTTGCTCCTCTCGTAGTAAGCGCAGTATACACACTCCGGGTGTGGATCTCCATAACGACCGCGAACGGAAAGGAGGGGGACATGGCCGCTGTCGTGAAACGAACGTGGTGTAGCCGCGGGCCGACAGGACATAGAGGGTCCGCAAGGCGGCCTGGGGCTATACGCTCCAGGTCAACGGGCAGCAGGAGCGGCGCTGCGACGCTGCGTGGTCGCGGCGGGATGCTGAGGAGGCGCTGGCGAAGCGACTGCTCGAGCGGGACGCGCCACCTCCGCCGGCGAGATCAAAGACGCTCGCCGCGCTTGTGACCGAGTACCTAGATTACAAGCGAGCGAAAGGGAAGCGCTCGATCCGCCAGGACGAGCAGATCAGCGAGAAGCTCAAATGCGGCGTCGGTGCCGAGACGCCTGTGACCGAGATCACCGCTCAGCGGATTGCGCAGTACGATCGGGACCGCGTCACGCAGATGTCGCGGCTTGGTCGGCTAGTGACGTCGTCGACCGTGAACCTGGAGCTCGCCATTCTCAGGCACATGCTCCGGCTCGCCGAGGAGTGGGGCTAAAGGAGCCAGAGGGTCGCCTCCGGTTCCTCAGCGAGGACGAGATCCAGCGCCTTCTCATCGCATGTGAAGACCGACGACGTAAGAGCCCGTATCTTCACCCGATTGTCACGATCGCTCTCAACACGGGCATGCGGAAAGGGGAGATCCTCGGATTGACCTGGGACCACGTCGACCTCTCCCGCGGCGTCCTGCTGCTGGAGCAGACCAAGAGCGGGCGTCGGCGCGAAGTCCCGATGAATCGAGCAGTATACGATGCGCTCCAGCCGCTCTACGCCACGGCCCGTGCCGCGCTCCCGAAGCCCGAGTCTGGCGAGAAGGCCGCGGACCCGACCGGCCTCGTGTTCCGCAAGCGACACGGCGATTGGTTCGTGGGGCAACATCCGGACGGCCTTTGAGGGCGCCTGCCGCGA
>MNEF01000042.1 GCA_001917535.1 Candidatus Rokubacteria bacterium 13_1_40CM_69_27 | reverse complement strand
GGAGAGGACGATGGCACTGATCAAGGTGACGGATCTCGCGTACGGGCGGCTTCGCACCCCGGATCTGGACGCGGCGGAGGAGTTTCTCACCCAGTTCGGGATGGCCAGGGTGGAGCGGACGAAGAACGCGCTCTATATGCGGGGGACGGACGCCGCCCACCACCTCCACGTGACGGAAAAGGGCGATCCCGGCTTCGTGGGGCTCGCCTACTACGCGGCGAGCGAGGACGACCTGAAACGCGTGGCCAAGGCGCCCGGCGCCTCGGGGGTCGAGGACATCGACGAGCCCGGCGGGGGCCAGCGGGTCCGGCTGAAGGAGCCGAACGGCTACCAGATCGAGGTCGTGTACGGCATCAAGCCGCTGCCGGCGATCCGGGTGGAGCTTCAGCCGCTGAACTCGGGCCCGGAGCCGCTGAAGCGGGCCGGAGAGCTGATGCGGCTCCCGAAGGGCCCGTCACGGGTGAAGCGGATCGGCCACGGGGTCATGGCCTCGCCCAAGGTGGTAGAGACCGTCCAGTGGTTCCGCGAGACGCTCGGGTTCATCTGCTCGGACGACGTGTACGAGGGCAGCAAGGACAACATCATCGGCTCGTTCAACCGGTGCGACCGCGGCGAGACCTACGTCGACCACCACGTGTTCTTCTGCATCCGGAACGAGCGGGCGGGGCTCAATCACCTGTCGTTCGAGGTGCAGGACGTCGACGACGTGTTCATGGGCCACCAGCATCTGGAGGCGCTGGGCACGTACGAGCACATGTGGGGGATCGGGCGGCATCTCCTGGGCAGCCAGGTCTACGACTACTGGGCGGACCCGTGGGGCCGCGTGCACGAGCACTGGGCGGACAGCGACCGCCTGAACGCGAAGAACGGCTCCAACCTGCTCCCGGTGGAGAAAGCGCTGGTCTCCCAGTGGGGCGGACCGCCGCCGGAGAAGTTCATCCAGCGCGTCTGCCCGTAGCCGCCAGTATAATCGCGGCCCAAAACTCCGCGACGAGGTCCTCGCTCCGGTAGAGCGATCCGTCCTCGGCGAGACCTGGACGTACGGCGCCGACAAGGTGCTTGAAAATCCTGACCAGCCTGGCTATCCTCGGACCGTGAACGCGCGGCGGCCGCTGGCGTTCGTTCTCTGCGGGGCGATCCTCCTGCTCTCGGCGATGGCGTACGCGAGCGACGTCGACCCGGGCTGGGGTGGGCTCTGGGACGACGACGATAGCGACAACGTCGTCCTGTTCATCACGGGCACCTTCAGCGCCGTTGAGCCCGCGCCGCTCACTGAGGTCGACCACTGGCCGGTGGTGGTTGGAGCGGTAGCCGACGCCGATCCGGTCGGAAGCGTCAGCGCCTCGCTTTCCCTCAGCCACAGTCGCTCGCCCCCGTCTCCTTAGCGCTTCTCACTCAGCGGACCTGTTCGACGACGCGCGGCTGCGGCCGTGCCGGCGCGGTCCTCGTGTCGTCCCCAGTACCAGACGTTCGTCAGACGTGGGGATCCATCCGTCAGGATCATCATGACTGTGAGGAGTCGTGTTCAGGGGATGCCGGGCGCGGGCGCCGTTTCCTGGCGCCAGAACGCGCGCTTGGCCCGGATGCCACGCCTGGCGCTGCTGGTCTCGGTCAGCTGCCTGCTGCTCTTTTTTGACCTCGGCGTCCGCGTCCTCGCCACCAACGACGAGACGCGGTTCCCGGTGTTGGCCCGGGACATCCTCGCGCACGGTCACTGGCTGTTGCCCCGCCTCAACGGCGCCCCGCATCTCAACAAGCCGCCACTTCATGCCTGGCTCATCGCCTTTGCCTCCTGGCCCCTGGGATCGGTGACGCAAGCCAGCGCCGCCATACCCTCGCTGCTCGCCGCGCTCGGGGTGGTCCTCGCGACGTGGTGGATCGCCAAGTGGCTCTTCGGCGCCGCGGTCGCGACAGTGGCCGGGCTCGTCGTCGTCACGACGTACGGCGTCTTCACCCTGGCGCGGGTGCCCATGCCAGACATGACCTTCTGCGCGGCCGTGACGGCCGCGCTGGCCGCCTACGCGGCCGCCGAGGTGGCTGGGCGCGGGGGCGCGCTCGTCGCCTTTTACCTCCTCGTCGGCGTGGCCGTCTGGACGAAGGGCCCGCCGGGCCTCCTCCCGCTCGCTGTCGCCATCTTCGACGTGCTGACGACCTACGGCCGGGCGGGTCTGCGGCGTCTGGTCTCGACGCCGGGCCTCGTCCTGCTCGGGCTCCTCGTCCTCCCGTGGTGGCTCCTCGCGGCGGCCGCCGGGCAGGGCGGGTTCCTCCGCGAGATCGTGATCACCGACTGGCTGCTCTGGTACGTGCCCGCCGCCGGCGATTGGCGTGCCCTGAGCGAGCCCCTCGCCCAGGCCCTCACGATCCTGCTGCCGTGGTCGCTCGCCCTGCCGGTGGCGCTCTGGGCGCTCAGCCGCCCCACGGACGCGGCGCGGGCCCGCCGGCTTCGGTTGATCGTGCTCTGGGCGGCCACCGTCTTCGTGGCCGTCGCCGTCTCGCACCAACAGCGGATGCGCTACTACTTGCCGCTCTGCCCGCCGGCGGCGGTCCTGATCGCCGTCTGGTGGGCCGATCTGAGGGTGCCCCGCCGGACGATGGCATTCGGCGGCGTGTGGGTCCTCGTCGCCGTCGGACTCGGTGTCTGGCACGTGCAGGCGGCAGCCCGGTACAACGCCGCGACGGAGCTTCAGGCCGTGCTCGAGGCCCTGCGGGGGTGTCGCGCGCCCGTGTATGCGGTCGAGGTCCCGGAGCTCGTCTTCACCTTTTACCTCGAGCGGCCGGTCGCGTGGCGGGCGACCTATGGCGATGTCGAGGCCAGCCTCGACGAAGGCCCCGCATATCTGATCATCGCCGACCGCGCGCTCCCGGCATCGCTCACCTCCTCACACCTCCGCCAGGTTGCGACCGGTCGTCTTCTTCGACGGCCGCTCTCGGTCTTTGCCGATGACCGGGGGTCGTGCGGGGGGCCGCCTGCCGTGGGATCGGACGGCCGGCCCCTCGCACGCCGCCCTCATGCGGGCTGGGCGCCCGCCGGCGACGCCTAACCCGATGTGTGGCATCGCGGGCTTCCTCGTGCGCGACCGTCCCGAGCACGAGTGGCCGATCGTGCGGCGGATGACCGACTCCCTGCGGCACCGTGGGCCGGACGAGGAAGGGTTCTACCTCGACGAGGACGTGGCGCTCGGGATTCGTCGACTGCGGGTCATCGATCTTCAGACCGGGCGCCAGCCGATGTCCAACGAGGATGGCACGGTGTGGGTCATGCAGAACGGCGAGATCTACAACTTCGCCGACCTGCGCGCCCGGCTGGAGCGGCTCGGCCACCACTTCCGCACGCGGTCCGACACCGAAGCCATCGCGCACGCCTACGAGGAATACGGCGACGACTGCGTGAGGCACCTTGACGGGATGTTCGCCTTCGCCCTCTGGGACGCCACCGAGCGTCGCCTGGTGCTGGCCCGGGACCGGATGGGGGAAAAGCCCCTCTACTATTCGACCGGCGCCGACGCCTTCGTCTTTGGCTCGGAACTCCGGGCCCTCCTCGAGCATCCGGCCGTGCCCCGTCAGCTGAGCTTCGAAAGCCTCTCGCGCTATCTCGCCTTCGACTACGTCCCAGCGCCGCACTCGATCCTCGCCGGCATCGCGAAGCTCCCGCCCGGCCACCTGCTGACCGCGGCTCCGGGGAGCAAGCCTCGCGTCGTGCGCTACTGGGATCTGCCGTTCTCAGCGGACCACTCCCTCGACGAGCATGAGTGGGCCGAGCGCTTGAGGACGCAACTGGAGACGTCGGTCCGGCGACAGCTGGTCAGCGATGTGCCGCTCGGCATGTTCCTGAGCGGGGGGATTGACTCGAGCGCCATTGTCACCGTGGCCGCTCGTCTGAACGATACTCGCCCGCTCCGGACCTTCTCCGTCGGTTTTGCTGAGCGTAGCTACGACGAGCGGCCCTTCGCCCGTGCCGTGGCTCAGCAGTGCGGGACGGACCACGAAGAGGTCGTGTTTTCCCCTGACGACATGCTCGGTCTCCTCGAAGACGTGGGCGGCCTCCTCGATGAACCCCTCGTCGACACATCCTTCCTGCCCCTCTATGTCCTCTCGCGCTTGGCCCGTCGCTCGGTGACGGTCGTCCTGAGTGGGGACGGCGGGGACGAGCTGTTTTGCGGCTATCCCACGTTCTTGGCCGAGCGGGGGGCGCGGTGGGTGCGACACCTGCCGGGATGGTTGCAGCGCTGGACGACCTACGCCGTGAACCGCCTACCGCCTTCGTCCCGGTACGGGAGCGTCGAGTTTCTGCTCAAGCAGTTTTTCCGCGGGCTCCCCTACGCCCCCGAGATCCGGACGCAGCTCCTCCTCGGGGGGCTGACCGTTCTGGAGCAGTCGGGGCTCTTCTCGGCGGGCGTGCGGGCTGCCTGCGCCGGGTCCGACCCCTACGAGGAGCTCGCGACCGCGGTTGCGGACGTGCCCGGACTCCACCCTGTTGATCGCCTGATCTACCAGCACTGTAAGTTCTATCTGGCCGATCAGAACCTGGCGACGGTGGATCGGGCCAGCATGGCGTGTGGTCTGGAGGTCCGCGCGCCGTTTTTGGATCGCGCGCTGGTCGAGCTCGCGGGCCAGATCCCCTCGTCTCTGAAGCTCCGAGGCTGGGAAACGAAGTACATCCTCAAGCGCGCGCTCTGCGGAGCCCTCCCCCAGGCCGTTCTCGCCCGCCGCAAGCAGGGGTTCGGCGTCCCGATCGGGGCGTGGTTGCGAGGGCCGCTCCGGCCTGCGCTCGAGGACCGTTTGGCGCCGGGCCGCGTCAGGCGCATTGGGCTCTTCGATCCCACCGCCGTGCGGCACCTCGTCGCCGCGCACCTCGGGGGCTCGAGCGACCACCGGAAGATCCTCTGGGCGCTCATGATGTTCGATGCCTGGCGCGAACGATACCTGCCGTGCGCCCGCTGGAGCTGAGAAGCGGCACCTCCATGGAGGCTGCCGGGGTTTCATTTTGCATGGGAGGGGAGACGATGCAGGTGGACTGTAAGTTGCTCGTACGTCGACGGGGTGCCGATCCGCGCTCCGCCGAATTCCTCGTTCACCTCGTGCCGCGCGTCAGCGGTGGTGGGACGCTCGAGCGGCGCTGTGTGGGCCGCGAAGGCCTCAGGCGCCTCCTCGAGCAGATCGGTCTCCACCCCGAGGAGACCGAGAAAGCCATCCAAGTGCTCGGTAGTGTGCACGGACATGAAATTGCTCACGTGTTGTTGGCCTCTGAGCGGATCCAAGCGTTCGGCGCCGCGTGAAGGCCCCCGAAGGGGGACACGGCGTCTCACCCGGGGTATCATCGGACCCGGGGGAACCTAATCGACGAACGGAGGGCAGCATGAACAGGATCCTCGTCATCGGAGCCCTGCTGGCGCTTGCGCTTTCTTCGACCGCCTGGGCCGAGAATTACGCGGTGTACGGCGCCGATCAATTCTTCAAGCTCGACTGGGAAGGGGGCCAGCGCAACGGCCGGCCCATCGTGCGCGGCTACATCTTCAACGACTGGGGGGCCGCCGCCAAGGATCTGAGGCTGCGTGTCGAGTCGCTGGGCCCGAGCGGCGAGGTCGTGAGCACCAGCATCGGCTACGTGGCCGGCATGGTGACCCCGGGGATGCGGGCCTACTTCGAGGTGCCGGTGCCGGGGGCAGCGGCTGCGTACCGCGTGACCGTCCTGTCCTTCGAGTGGCTCCAGCGCGGCAAGGGGGTCCTGTGAGGGGTCCCGCGACCGTCGTTCTGCTCGTGTTCGCCGCGCTGGTGCTGACGGTGCGCGCCCCCGTGCGCGCGGAGTCGGTTCGTATCCCTCGGGATTCTCCGATCGTGATCCACGGACGCGTGCAGCCGCCCGGCAGCTTCGATCCGGCGAGGCTCGCGCCCTCCAGGCACGGCTCCCAATCGGTCTGGGTGCCCGGGCGCTGGATTTGGCCAGCTCCTAAGTGAGCTCCTCCTCCGGCTCAGGTCGCTCGGCCCCCGACCGGAGGGCGTAAACCGACGGCAGCACGAGGAGCGTCAGCGCGGTCGAGGAAAGCAGACCGCCGATCACCACCCGGGCCAGCGGGCGCTGGATCTCGGCGCCGATGCCGTGGGACAGCGCCGCCGGCAGGAAGCCGATGACGGCGACGATGGCCGAGACGACGATCGGCCGGAAGCGGAGCTCGCACCCCCTGGCGATCGCCTCGCGGATGGAGAGCCCGTCGGCCTGCGCCTGGCGGATCGACGATACGAGCACGACGCCGTTCAGGACGCTCACGCCGAAGACGGCGATGTAGCCCACCGCCGCCGAGATGTTGAAGTGGGTTCCCCAGAGATAGAGCCCCAGCGTCCCGCCGATCAGGGCGAAGGGCAGGTTGAGCATGATCAGGAGCGAGTCGCGGACCGACTGGAACGCACTGAAGAGCAGGATGAAGATGATGAAGATGACGAGCGGCACGATGATGGCCAGGCGCGCCAGCGCTCGCTGTTGGTCCTCGAAGCGGCCGCTCCAGACCATCCAGTAGCCGTCGGCGAGCTTCACCGCCGCGTCCACCTTCCGCATGGCCTCCGCTACCAGCCCGCCCATATCGCGGTCGCGGACGCTCCACTTGATGGCGATCCGCCGCAGGTTGCCCTCCCGGACGATCTGGGCGAATCCCTCGGTCTTCGTGATCTCGGCCAGCTGGGTGATCGGGATGCGCTCGCCGCTCGGCGCGCTGATCGTGAGCGCCCGCACGTTGGCCAGGGGCTCGCCGGCCTGGGCGAGCTTCACGACCAGGTTGAAACGCCGCTCGCCTTCGAAGATCTGGGTGACGACGCGGCCCTTGGTCGCCGCCTCGATGGCGTCCTCGACGTCCTGGACGTTGATGCCGTAGCGGGCCGTGGCCTTGCGATCGACGACGATCTGGAGCTGGGGCTGGCCCACGAGGTGGTCGTAGTCGAGGTCGGCCACGCCGCGAACCGTGCTCAGCACGCCGGCGATCTCCCGGGCCTTCGCCTCCAGCATGAAGATGTCGGGACCGTAGAGCTTGATAGCGAGCTCGCCCTTCACGCCGGCCAGCGCCTCGTCCACGTTGTCCTTGATGGGCTGGGAGAAGTTCATGGTGATCCCGGGAATTGCGGCCAGCGCCCCCGCCATGGCCTCCACGAGCCTGTCCTTGTCCCTGACTCTCCACTCGTCCCGCGGCTTGAGCCCGATGTAGAACTCGCAGTTGTCGGGCCCGTTGGGATCGGTGCCGTCGTCGGGCGCGCCGAGCTGGGACACCACCACCCGCACCTCGGGGAACGCCAGCAGCCGCTCCCGGATCTGGCGGACCCAGGGCCGCGCGCCTTCCAGCGCGATCCCCACTGGAAACTTCACCCGCAGCCAGAGATCCCCCTCGTCCAGCTCGGGCAGAAACTCCTTGCCCAGCAGGCCGAACGTGAAGACCGCAAGCGCGAGTAAGACGCCGGCGCCGAGGATCGGGATGCGCGGCCGGCGGATGCAGAAGCGGAGGGCCGGCAGATAGGGCCGGCGGAGCCAGGCGAGCAGCGGGCTCTCGAGCTCCGACGGCGGGCGCCGGAAGAAGAGGCTCGTGAGCACGGGGATCAGCGTCAGCGTGAGGACCAGCGAGCCGATCACAGCCAAGGAAATCGTCACGGCCATCGGTCGGAAAAGCTTGCCCTCGATCCGTTGGAAGGTGAGGATCGGCACATACACCGTCATGATGATCAGCACGGCGAAGGTCAGCGGCCGCGCCACCTCCAGCGCGGCGTGCTGGACCTCGCGGACGACGTGATGGCCGGTCGGCTTCCGCGCGCTCAGGTGGCGGATGATGTTCTCCGCCACGATGACGGCGCCGTCGACGATGATGCCGAAGTCGATGGCGCCCAGCGACAGGAGGTTGGCGGGAATCCCGCGCAGGTCCATGAAGATGAAGGCGAACAGGAGCGATAGGGGGATGGTGAGCGCCACGATGAACGCCGCCCGCAGATTGTAGAGGAACAGCGAGAGGAGGACGATGACGAGCGCCGCCCCCTCGACCAGGTTCCGGAGGACGGTGGTGACCGTGGTCCTCACCAGCCGATCGCGACTGTAGTAATCGCGCAGCTCCACGCCGGCGGGAAGTTGTCGCTTCAGCTCCTCGATCTTCTTCTTCACGCCTGTGATGACGGCGTCGGGGTTCTCGCCCTTGCGCATCAGCACGATGCCCTGGACGAGGTCGTCCTCGTGGTCGCGGCCCAGGACGCCGAAGCGAATCGAGTGACCGATCCCCACCTGGCCAATGTCGCGGACGCGGATGGGCGTGCCCTTCTGGGCGGCCACCACGACGTCTTCGATATCGCGGGTCGACTGGAGCAGGCCGATACCACGCACCATGAGAGCGTAGTCCCCCTGCCGGATGTAGCTGCCGCCGGCGTTGGCGTTGTTGCTGGCGACGGCCTCCACCACCTGCTTGAGCGTGAGGTTGTAGCCGCGGAGCCGTCCCGGGTCGACGGTGACCTCGTACTGCTTGATGCCCCCGCCCCACGACACGACGTCGGCCACGCCGGGCACCTTTCGGAACTCCCGCTCCAGCACCCAATCTTGAAGTGCCTTCAGCTCGACGAGCGGCATCGTCTTCGAGTGGAGCGTGTAGCGGTAGACCTCGCCGATCGAGCTCGCCAGGGGTCCCAGGGCAGGCTTGGCGTCGGCGGGGATCTCGGCCTGGGCGATGCGCTCCTGGACCGAGGAAGGTGACGTCGGCGATGCCGTTGAGCTCCTTCTCGAGCTGGATGGTGATGTAGCGCTCGACCTCCTCGGCGGCGTGGCCCGGCCAGAGGGTGATTACGTCCACCTCGACGTCGGCGACATCGGGATAGGCCTCGATGGGCAGCCGGCGGAAGGAGACGATACCGCCAATCGTCAGCAAGAGGGCGAGGGCCAGCGTGATGAAGCGCTGGTGCAGCGCGAAGGCGACGATACGGGCGATCATGGTGCTCCAGCCTCCTGGATCCAACCGCCGGCGCCGCGCGGGTGGCGCGCGCGCCGACAAGCGGGGCCGTGGTCACGGCGTCAGCGGTCGTTCGCGACCGGTGCGGTCGCGCGAGGAACGAACCGGGGCCGAGGGACGGCTAGGCGGAGGGAGCGGCCTCGCCGAGCGAGGCCCGGGGGAGCGCGATGCGATTTTCGTGCGCGACCACGACCGCCAAGCGCGGGACGGAGGCCACATGCTCCAAGCGGGTCGTCATGGTCACGACCTGGAGCGGGGCGACGGCGGCGGTGAGCGACGTCAGCTGGGCGGCCAGGACACAGGCGCGTCGGAGATCCGCTTCGTGCTCCTCGTTCGTCGACTTCAACGCGCCACGGGCCGGCGTCGTGAGGAAGCGGAAATCCGACCCGTCGATGTCCAGAACTTCGAACAGAACGAAAGAGACGACGAACGCGAGGCACACCGCGTAGAAGACGTACCAGAGACGGCTTCTCGATGAGACAGCGCGCATGCGACGCATCAGGCCGGTAGCGTGAGTCCCGAAGGGCGGAAAGTCAAGCGGGCAGGGGAGGCCCGTCCTACGAGCAGCGCCTTCCCGGCGTTGCGCCGGTCCATTTGCCCCTCCCCCGTGCCCGTCAGTATAATCCCGCCCCACCGTGCCTAGCCTGAACCTCCTCGGCCAGGCGCTCCTGGCCGGCCTGTTCACGGGCGGCCTCTACGCCCTGCTGGGGCTCGGCCTCAGCCTGACCTGGGGCCTGCTCCGCGTGATCAACCTCGCCAACTTCGCCCTGGCCTTCCTGGGGGCCTATCTCAGCTACCAGCTCGCCACGGCCCTCCGGCTCGACCCGTTCCTCACGCTGGCGATCGTCGTGCCCGCCTTCTTCGTCCTGGGCGTCGTCCTGCAGCTCGGCTTCCAGCGCTTCGGGATCAGCGAGCTCGTGTCGCTCATCGTGACCTTCGGCCTCACCGTCATCCTCGAGAGCCTGATCCAGTGGATCTGGACCGCCGACTTCCGGCGGCTGGAGACGCCCTACGTGCGAGCCACCCTGAAGGTCGGCACGCTCTACGTCGGCGTCAGCGGCCTCCTGGGCTTCGTGGCGGCCGCGGGGCTGACGCTGGGGACGTGGGCCTGGCTCCGCTGGAGCTACCTCGGCAAGGCGGCCCGGGCGCTCGCCGAGGACGGCGCGATGGCGGCCGCGTTCGGGGTGGACCGCCGGCGCCTGGCCCTGCTCCTCTCGGGCCTCAGCGCGGCCTACGCCGCCGTGGCCGGCCTCTTCATCGCGCTCAGCCACACGCTGGCGCCCTCGCAGATCTACGCCTGGATGGGCGTGGTCTTCGCCGCGGTCATCATCGGCCGGCTCGGCAACGCGCTGGGGCTGCTCGCCGCCGCCATCGCGATCGCGGCCAGCGAGGCCCTGACGATGGCGGTGACGTCGCCTGGCTGGGCGCCGCTCGTCTCGTTCACGCTCCTCATCGTCGTGCTCCTGCTCCGGCCCGAGCTATGAGGCTGGCGCCGGGCCTCGGGTTCCTCGGCGGCGGTCTCCTGCTCGCCCTGCTGCCCGCCCTCCATCCCCCCGCCTTCTACGAGACGGTCCTCTACCTCGTGTTCTTCTGGGTCGCGCTGGCGACGAGCTGGAACCTGATCAGCGGGTACGCGGGCTACTTCAGCTTCGGCCACGCCGCCTTCTTCGGGGCCGGCGTCTACACGACCGCGACGCTCACCGCCACCTACGCGGTGCCGTTCCTCTGGACCTTGCCCGTGGCCGGGCTGGTGGCGGCGCTCCTCGGCGCCGGCGCGGGCGCGGTGGTCTTCCGCGTTCGTGGGGTACGCGGCGAGCTGTTCGCCCTTCTGACACTGGCGATCACGTTCGTGCTGTCTACGATCGTCCTCAACACGCCGATCGACGGCGGCCCCGGCGTGTTCCTGGCCGCGGTGCCGGTGCCGCGGTGGTTCGGCTCCCAGAACGCGACGCTCTACCTGCTCTCGCTGATCGTGGCGCTCGGCTCGGTGGCGGCGGCCTACGGGATCCAGCGCTCCCGCTGGGGCGCCGGCCTCTTCGCGATCCGCGACGACGAGGACGTGGCGGAAGTGCTGGGCGTCCCCACCTACCGCTACAAGCTCTGCGCCTTCGCCGCCAGCTGCTTCATCGCCGGGGTCGTGGGCGGGATCTACGCGATCTTCGTCACGTACGTGACCGTGCCCGACGTCTTCTCGATCGGTCTCGCCGTCGACGCGATCATGATGGCCGCGCTCGGCGGGACGCGCTACTGGTTCGGGCCCGCGATCGGCGCCGCGCTGGTCACCGCCCTCACGCAGGCGCTCACGGGCGGGCAGAGCGCGATCCTGAACCGCGCGCTCATCGGCGCGATCTTGATCGCGGTCATCGTCTTCCTGCCGGACGGTGTCGCCGGCGGGGCGGCGCGCTGGCTCAAGCGGCTCGCCCGCCCGGCCGGGGCCGTCGTCGTGACGACTGCGCGCGTGATAGCTCTCCCCACGCGTCCGGGAGCCGCGGCCGGGACGCCGCTGCTGCAATGCGCGGACGTGCGGAAGGCCTTCCGGGGCCTCCAGGCGCTCGCGGGCGTGACGCTGGAGGCGCGGGCCGGGGAGATCCTCGGGCTCATCGGCCCCAACGGCTCGGGCAAGTCCACGCTCATCAACGTCGTCAGCGGCTACTACCAGTCGGATGGCGGCCGCGTGACCTTCGATGGCCATTCGATCACCGGCGTCGACGGCCATCGCATCGCGAGCCTGGGGCTCTCGCGCACGTACCAGATCCCGAGATCGTTCCGCCGGCTGACGGCGCTCGACAACGTGGCCCTGGCGGCCATGTTCGGCGCCCCCGCCCGCAGTCGCGAAGCGGCCCGGCGCGAGGCGCGGCGCTGGCTCGCGTTCACGGGCCTCGCCGACAGGGCCGCCGCCCTGCCCGAGGAGCTGAACCTCCACGAGCGCAAGTTCCTCGACCTGGCCCGCGCGCTGGCCTCGGAGCCGAAGCTGGTGCTGATGGACGAGGTGCTCTCGGGGCTGACGCCTACCCAGATGGGCGAGGCCCTCCAGCTCGTGCGGAAGATCCGCGAGCAGGGGACGACGGTGGTGTTCGTGGAGCACATCATGCCGGCCGTGATCGACCTCGCCGACCGGGTCGTGGTCCTGAGCTACGGCCGGGTCCTGGCCGAAGGCAAGCCGCGCGACGTCATGCGGGACCGCGAGGTGATCCGCGCGTATCTGGGACGGGCCTATGCTTGAGATCGATCACCTGACCGTGGCCTACGGCGACGCCGTCGCGGTGTGGGACGTCTCCCTGGTCATGGGCGAGCGCGAGCTCGTCACGGTCGTCGGCCCCAACGGCGCCGGCAAGACGACGCTCATCAACGCCCTGGCGGGCCTGCTGCCGATCCGGGCGGGGACGCTGCGCTTCGACGGGGTGGACCTCGGACGGCTGCCGTCGCACCGGTTCTGCCGTCACGGCATCGCGCTGGTCCCCGAGGGCCGCCGGGTCTTCGGCGGCATGACGGTCGAGGAGAACCTCGAGATCGGCTGCTACGCGTCCGCGGCCCGTGCGCACCGGCCCCAGAGCCTCGAGCGCGTCTACGGCCTCTTTCCGATTCTCCGGGAGCGGCGCCGCCAGCTCGCCGGCTCTCTCTCCGGCGGGGAGCAGCAGATGCTCGCGATCGGACGAGCGCTCATGGCCCGCCCGCGCCTGCTCCTGCTGGACGAGCCGTCGCTCGGCCTGGCGCCGGTCATCGCGGACCACGTGTTCGAGGTGGTGGCCGCGATCCACGGCGATGGCGTGGCGGTGCTGCTGGTGGAGCAGAACGTGGCCCAGGCCCTGGCCATCGCCGCCCGCGCCTACGTGCTCGAGCAGGGCCGGATCGTCGCCGAGGGCGCGGCCCGGGAGCTCGCCCAGGACGCCCGCATCCGGGAGGCCTACCTCGGCCAGCAGTGCTAGCATGTGGCCCCTCGAGGAGGTGCCTGTGAGCACGATACCCCGATCCCTCCTGATCCTCATGCTCGGTGGCATTTTTATCATCGCGCCCTGGGCCCCCGCCGCCGCGGGGACGTCGGGCCCGCCCGTCCGCATCGGCGGCACGCTGGCCCTGACAGGCCCCCTCGGCCCGACGTCCCTCGTCCACAAGATCGCGGGGGAGATCTCGATCGAGCAGATCAACAAGCGCGACGGCCTGCTCGGGCGGCCCGTCGAGTGGGTCCTGCTCGACGACCAGTCGAAGGCCGACGTGACCCGCACGCTCTACGAGCGTCTGATCACCGTCGACAAGGTGGACCTGTTGGTCGGCCCCTACGCGACCAACGCCATCCTCTCCGCGCTGGCGGTGGCCCAGCGCTACCAGAAGATGCTAGTCCACCACTCCTTCGGGATCCCCAAGCTCGCGACCTACCCGATGCACATTCCGGTGAGCGCGCTCGGTAACGAGCCGGACAAGAGTCTGCCCAAGAAGGTCTTCGAAGCGATGGAGTCGACGGGGCAGGCGCCCAGGACGATCGCCATCGTGACGAGCAAGTTCTCGTCGGTCCACTTCATCTCGGTGGGCGCCCGGGAGGTCGCCGCTGCCCGCGGGCTGAAGGTGGTCCTGTACCTCGAGTACGAGTTCGGAGCGCGTGACTTCGCGCCGATCGCGACGCGCATCAAGGAGGCGAATCCCGATTTCCTGTGGGTCGGCGCCATCGGCCTCGACGCCAACCTGCTCCTCGACGCGTTCCAGACGATCGGCTACAAGCCGCGCGGCCAGTACCACCTGTTCCCCGCGCCGGGCCCGCTCATCAACGCGCCGGGGTCGGCGTTCGCCTTCGCCTACACCTCCTTCGAGGCCCACCCGCCGATGACGAACAATCCGTCCGCCGAGGAGCTCTCCCGGCTCTTCCACGAGCGCGCCAAGCAGGCGGGCTTGCCCTATCCGTTCGTCGAGACGCAGGCGGCCAGCTCGTTCGCGTCGTGGCAGCTGATCGAGGCCGCGGTCAACGCCACCAGGAGCCTCGACGACAAGGTCCTGGCGGCCTGGCTCAAGGCCAACAAGGTGGACACCGTGTACGGCAAGCTGAGCTTCGACGGCCCGAACAACTACGGGCCCGAGTACACCAAGGTCAAGCAGATCCAGAACGGGCGCTGGGTGGTCGTCTGGCCGAAGGAGTTTGCGGCGCCCGGCACGAAGATCGTCTACCCGGCTCCGTGAAAGCCGTCGTCTTCGCTGAGTTCGGCGGACCCGAGGTCCTGCGCTATCGCGACCTCCCCGACCCGGTCCCCGAGGCCGGCGAAGTCCTCGTCCGCGTCCGCGCCTGCTCGGTGAACCGCACGCTCGATCTCGAGGCGCGCGAGAAAGGCGCGGGCTTCGGCATCGCGCTCCCGCACGTCTCCGGCGCCGACCCCTGCGGCGAGGTCCTGGCGACCGGGCCGGGCGTGGCGGGCCCGCGGGTGGGCGACCGGGTCGCCGTGAGCCCGCTCCTGCCGTGCGGCGCCTGCCCGCTGTGCCGGCGGGGCGCCGAGAACGCGTGCCTCAACCTGAAAGTGGTGGGCGTGCACCGGCATGGCGGGTACGCCGAGCGCGTCCGGGTCCCGGCCGCCAATGCCGTCCCGCTCCCCGCGGCGCTGCCGTTCGAGGAGGCCGCGTGCCTGCCGCTCTCGTACGCGGTGGCCTGGCAGCTCCTCGTCACGCTGGCCCGGGTGCAGTCGGGGGAGACGGTCCTGGTCATGGCCGCGGGCAGCGGTCTCGGCGTGGCGGGGATCCAGATCGCCAGGCTCCGCGGCGCCCGGGTGCTGGCCGCGGCGGGAAGCGACGAGAAGCTCGAGCGCGCGCGAGGGCTCGGCGCTGAGGCCGGCATCAATTACGCGACGAGCGATCTTCCCAAGGAGGTCCGCCGGCTCACCGACGGCTGGGGCGCGGACGTGGTCTTCGAGAACATCGGCGCCGCCACCTGGGACCGGAGCCTGGCCTCGCTCGCCAGAGCCGGCCGGGTGGTCACCTGTGGGACCCACGGCGGCAGCCAGGCCAGCATCGACATCCGGGCGCTCTATCGCGGCCACGCCTCCCTCCTCTTCACGGCCGGCTTCACCCGCGACGCGCTGGAGGAGGTGATCCGTCTCACCGGCGAGGGCAGGCTCAAGGCGGTTATCGACCGGACCTTTCCGCTCGCCGAGGCCGCGGCCGCGCAACGCTGGGTCGCCGACCGCAAGAACTTCGGTAAAGTGATCCTCATTCCATGACGGAGGCGACTCGATGAGCTCGTTCGCGCTCGCGACCTACAAGGAGGTCAGCGGTCCCCGCGCCGGCCTGGTCCTCGACGGCCAGCTCCTCGATCTCGAGACCGTGCACCGGGCCGCCGGGCGGCCGCTGGGCACGGGGACCGGGGCGCCGATGACGGTCGACGCTCTCCTGGCGGCATGGCCCGAGGTCGAACGCCCAGTCGCCCGCCTCGCCGCGCGCGGGGCCGAGATGCTGTCCGCCGGCCGGGTGAAGCCCGTGCCCCGGGGCGGCTCGCGGCTCCTGGCCCCGCTCCGGCCCCGCCGCATCTTCTGCGCCGCGGCGAATTACCGCGAGCACGCGCAGGAGATGGGGAGCGCCCTGGCGGCGAAGTCGCAGAGCAAGCCCTACTTCTTCCTGAAGCTGCCCGAGAACGTGATCGGTCCGGGAGCGCCGGTGATGATCCCGCCCGAGTCGGCCCAGGTCGACTGGGAAGTCGAGCTCGGCGTGGTGATCGGGCGACGCGGTCGCCGGATCCGAGCCGCGCGGGCTCTCGATTACGTGGCGGGCTACACGATCGTCAACGACGTCTCCGCCCGCGACTGCAACGTCCGATCCGACTACCCGTTCAAGTTCGACTGGTTCCACGGCAAGTGCTTCGAGACCTTCGCGCCGGTGGGCCCCTGGCTGGTGCCGCGGTCCTGCATCGCGGATCCGCAGAAGCTGCGCATGCAGCTGGCCGTGAACGACGAGGTCATGCAGGACTCCGACACCGGCAAGATGATCTTCGACATCCGCGAGCAGATCGAGTATCTCTCCTGCATCCTGACGCTCGAGCCGGGAGATCTCATCGCCACCGGGACGCCGACGGGGGTCGGCATGGCCCGCGGGATCTTCCTCAAGCCGGGGGCGACGATGACGGCAGAGATCGAGGGGCTCGGTACCCTCACGACGCCCGTCAGCGCCGAGCGTGTGCTCGACGGAGCGCCGCGCCTGACTGTTCGACCCCGCACCTGAGTCCGGCGGCCGCTGAGGTGCGGCGAGGAGCGAGCTACCGGCCGCGCCGCGCGTCGCTGTCGCGGTTCAGCTCACGCCGATCCTGGCGGACGTCCCGCCGGTCTTCACGGCGGTCCTGACGATCCTCGCGGAGGTCTCGCTCGTCCGCGCGCCGATCCTTCCGATCTTCCCGGACGTCCCGCTCGTCGCCACGCCGATCCTTGACGTCGCCCCGCAGCTCGCGCCGATCTTTCTCCAGCTGCTCCCGCGCGGCCTTGATGGCGGCCGGGTCGCCAGACTTGTAAGCGTCGCGTAGCTTCTGACGGTCTTTGATGATATCCCGCCGGTCTTGGCGGATCTCGCGCGTGTCCTCGCGGACGTCTTTGCGGTCCTGTCTGAGGTCGCGCGTGTCGCGGCGAATGTCCCGGCGATCCTGGCGGATATCCCGGGTGTCCTCGCGGACGTCCTTGCCGTCCTGCCGGATGTCCTGCCGGTCGGTTTTCAAGTCCTGCGCGTTGGCAGCGAACGCAGCGAGAATGACCCCGGCGCAGATGCCAGTGACCCACAAAAGACTCTTCATCGTATTCCTCCCCCCGGGCTGGGCCCGATAGGCTTGGGAGGATGGCAGGATTCGTGCCAGAAATTTCCGTGAGCAAAACTGCTCGGATTCCTTAGCGAGCGGAAACTGGCCGTGCTTCATACCCTGGGACAAGAGGTCTTCTCCCCGGCCAGGACGGCACGGGCCCCAGCTTCACGTCCTGCCGGCCGGAGTCAGCTCCGCGTGGCGGCGCCGTTCGTCTTGCCGTGGGGCAACGGCGCCGTCGGGTGGCTCGCCAGGATGAGGCAGCGGCAGCCGGGGTGAAAGGGCGGGACCTCCCGCGAGCCGTGCGGCACGTTCTCGTGGTTCAGCGGATCGCAGGCGGGGCAGGTGATGCCCGCGGTCTGGCGCCTGATCTGCGCGTGGAGGCCCCGGACCGTGTAGCGCGTCAGCGCGGCGCGCATCTCGGCGCGGGTGGCCACGAGCGCGTGGAGCCAGTCGATGAGCAGGTACAGCTTGCGCATCTGATAGGCCTCCTGGACGGGGAGCGACGCGCCACGGCGTGGCCGCTGCTCGAGCCCGTCCCACAGAGGCGGAAATGCGCCGCGCCGCTCGAAGAGGGTCTGCCAGCGATCGAATTCGGGCCACTCGAAGTCCCGCGCGCCCATCTGACCGAGCACTGCGGAAAGGGCGTCGTCTACCGCGTGGTCCCGGATCGCCTGTTCACTGACGAGGGTGATGATCGCGTGCCGTTCGTCCCGGGAAAACCCGCTGGTCTGGGCCAGCGCGGTCGCCGCCTGGTCAACGAGCATTCTCGGCATCAGACGTCCCTGACCGCCTCACCGCCCGGTCTTCACCACGCGGTAGCGGCCATCGGGAATGCGTTCGACCTGCGCCACGCGCTCCAGATCGTCGAGAAGCTCCACGACGCGCTTGGTGACCGCGGCTCGGACGCCGATCGCCCGACCCGAACGAACGAGCTCGTCGGCCAAGCGCGCCGCCGTGGAGCCGACTTCGCAGGCGCCCAGAACGGCGTACACCTCGGCCTCCGGTGATCGGGCCTGGCGCCTGAACACGGGCGCGAACATCTTCCGGTCGCCCGGGTCGACCATGTTACCGGCCACGCAGATGCGCCGTCGAGCCGTACGGGTTCGCGCGCACCGAGAGATCGACGGCGTTCATCTCGTCGAGCCGCTGCGAGCCCGCCGCCACGGCCGTGGCAATGGTCGGGAACACGCGAGACGATTCTTCGACCATCTCCCCGGCGTAGTTGACGATGCGCCACCGCCACTCCGGGCGCGCGGGCGTCATGAACGCGACGACTTGCACGGGACTACCAGCGCTCGCCGCGCCCGCCGGTGCGCCGCGGTCCCCCACCAGTGCCAGTGCCCTTGGCCAGCTCGACCTTGAGCTGACGGCCATCGAGCTCGTGGCCGTTGAAGCGCGCGACCGCCTGGTCGGCCTCCTCGGCCGTCGCCATCTCGACGAAGCCGAACCCGCGCGAGCGGCCGGTGTCCCGATCGACGACGACCGCGGCGGATTCTACAGCGCCGGCCTCGGCAAAGAGTTCCCGGAGACGCTCCGTGGATGTGGAGAAAGAGAGACTGCCGATGAAGAGCTTGTGTGCCATTGTGTGTCCCCCTCGGGGATCTCCCGCGGTGAGGGCCTCGCCCCTAGAACGCGGAAGAGAGCGCCAGGAACGAGTCTGATAGGGAGGGGGTTCACCAATGAACCGACAGCCGCACCAGACGAGGGGAGCATGACACACTTCGGCGTCGATTGCCCGTATTCTTTCCTGACGGCGCGAGCCGGTTTGGCCTAGATCGCCAGCCCGAGCTGCTCGGGCTCGGGCGCCGGCTCCAGCCTCGCCTCCCGCCGATCCGCGATCCCGAGCTCCTCGCGCAGCGCCGCTACCTGCTGCTTGATCGGCTCGGACACGCGCTGGTCCAGATAAGGCTTGGCGTAGAGGCGTTGGTAGCGGGGCAGGAGCGCAGGCCATTCGCGGGCCAGAGAATCCAAGAAATGCTCGCGGGTGCCGGGCTTCAGGTAGAGCAGATTGCACCAGACAGTGGTGGCGCCGGCGTCGCGGGCGGCGCGGACGACCTCGGCGAGCTGCTCGGGGCGGTCGGAGATGCCGGGCAGGATCGGAGCCAGGCCGATGCCGGCCTTGATGCCGGCGTCCACGAGCATGCGCACCGCGCGCAGGCGCTGGCGGGGCGGCGCGGTGCCGATCTCGGTCTTGCGCCAGACTTCGACGTCGAGGGTGGGGATGGAGAAGGTGACGTTCACCTCGGCGCGGCGGGCGGCCTGCTGGAGCACGTCGATGTCGCGCACGATCATGGGCCCGCGCGTGATCAGGCTGAAGGGATTGCGTGCGGCGGCCAATACTTCAAGACACTGGCGCGTGAGGCGGTAGCGCCCCTCGGCCGGCTGATACGGATCGGTCGCGGCACCGATGGCGACCAGCTCGCGCTTCCACGACGGGCGCCCCAGCTCCCGGCGCAGCACCTCGGCCACGTTGACCTTGACGCGGATCGACTGGCCGTAGCGCTCGCCCCAGGGCCGGTCGGCGCGCCGCTCGAACGCGCGCACGTAGCAAAAGGTACACTGGTGCTCGCAGCCCATGTAGGGGTTGAGCGACCAGCGGAAGCCCATCCCCGTCACGCGGTTCAGGGCGGCCTTGCAGGGCTCCTCACGGTACTCCGTCCGCACGGGCACAATTATATACGGGCAAGTGTAGAAGGTGACGACGACGGCCTTGAAATGAGCGCTCCGCTTCGCTAGCCTGAGGGCCGTTCCCCTGATGAACAGCAGCGCTCGCGATTCGTCTTCCAACGCCGATATGCTGCGGCGCTTCACGCAGGACGAGGCCGACCTGCTCCAGCTCGCCAAGCCGATCGATCCGGCCGAGCTGGTCGATGGCCTGGCGGCGATCGTCGGCCGGACGGCGCGCTGACACGGCTCCGGCGGCCTTGCATCGTGGCGCGCATCTAGCGGCGCCGCGCCCATGACCTGGCCCGCGCTGCTGGCGCTGCTGGCGGCGTTCGCGTTCAGCATCGCCGGCGTGCTGCTCAAGCGCGGGCTCCAGTACGCGACGCCGCTCACCGCCGCGCTCGTCTCCGTCACCTTCACCACGGGCCTCGTCTGGCTCGTGGCCGCCGTCACCACCGAGCTCTCGCTGCTGCTGACCGGGAAGATCCTGCCGTTTCTGATCGCGGGGCTGGTCGCGCCCGGCCTGGCACGCCTCGCGGTCTTCGTCGGCGTGGACCGGATCGGCGTGGCGCGCGCCGCGCCGCTGGTGGCCACGGCGCCGCTCTTTTCCGTGGTCATGGCCATCCTCTTCCTGGGGGAGCGGCCCTCGTGGATGCTCCTGGTCGGCGCCGCCTGCATCGTGACGGGCGGCGTCCTGCTCTCGCAGCGGCGCGCGGCGGACCGGGCCTGGCGGCGGCGCGACCTGGTCTTTCCGATGCTGGGGGCCCTGGGCTTCGCGCTACGCGACAACATCAGCCGCTACGGGTTTCGTGAGTACTCGGACCCGCTGACGGCCGCGGCCGCCGCCACGCTGACGTCCCTGGTCGTGATGTGGCTCTTCGCCGGCCTCGAGGCCGGGCGCGGCGGGCGCCTGCGACTCGAACGGGCCGGGCTCGGCTTCCTGGCGCTGTCGGGGCTGTCGGAGGGCCTGGCCTACATGACGATGTGGCGCGCGCTGGCCCTGGGCGACGTGTCGATCGTCTCGCCGCTGATCAACGCCCAATCGATCTTCGCGGTCGCGCTCGCCGCGATCTTCCTGCGCGACCTCGAGCGGGTCACATGGCCGATCGCCGTCGCGGCCGGGCTGATCGTCGCGGGCGTCGCCGTCGTGGTGCGCTTCGCGACGGGGTAGCGGCGGCGGCCTTGTCCACATTTCCACCGCTATCCACAATCATCAGAATTGCACGGCGTGACGCGGCCTCGCGGCTCTCACCCATGAAAAGTGACGGTGGGCCAGCCCGCGGCGAGCACCGGCCCAAGAATTCTCCGATTCGATGAGGTCGTCGGCGCCTTGGCCGGCGCGGACGCGCGTTTGATGCGGGCAAACGAAACGTTGACAGCCTGATCGTCAGGGTCCGTAGTTGCGCCCTACACAATGGAACGGACAGAGGGCAAAAGAAAGCCGCTGGCAAAGGTCGAAGGGCGTCGTCGGCTGCGCCACAGCGGTCTCACGATCGCCTGGCGCGGAACGCCGAACCTGGACGACTGGGTGGCCTACATCGTGGGAACAAAGTCGAAGAAACTCATCCTGGCCGATGACGCGTCCGAGCGGAAGGTGAAAGGCCTCCTGTCGCGGTTGCAGACCATGCCGAAGAGGGAGATCGAAAAGCTCGCGAAAGACTAGGATTCATGGCGGGACTCATCTTGGCGGGCGGGGACGGCACGAGGCTCCGACCACTGACGCGCCGGATCGCCGGCGATGAGCGGCCGAAGCAGTTCTGTCGTCTCCTCCACAGAGAGACTCTGCTGGAGCAGACCCTCCGGCGTGCCGGCCGGCTGATCCCCCCCGAGCAGACCCTGACCGTCGTTGTTCGCGCTCACGAACGGTTCTATGCCCCGCTCCTCGCCGGCGTCCCGGCACCGGGCCTCGTCATCCAGCCGGAAAATCGAGGGACGGCTCCCGCGATCCTCTATGGTCTCCTCTGCCTCGCCGCGGTGGCGCCGGCGAGCGCCGTGGCCATCTTGCCGTCCGACCATTACGTTTCGGACGACGATCGGTTCATGGCCCACGTGGGAGCGGCGTTCCACGCGGCTCGTCTCCGGCCAGACCTGGTCATCCTGCTGGGCAGCGTTCCGAGCACCCCGGAGCCGGAGTACGGGTGGATCGAACCTGCCTATGCGATGCCGATCGAGCCGCGGGGCCGGCTCTCTCGCGTCCGCCGATTCTGGGAAAAGCCGCCTCCGGCACTGGCCCGCAGGCTCCTGGCCCTGGGGTGCGTATGGAATACGTTCGTGATGGTCGCGTCCGTCCACACGCTCCTGGCCCTGGTCAAGGAGGCGCTCCCCGAGCTGTATGAACTGTTCGCCGCCATCCAGCCCGCGATCGGGACGTCGAGTGAGAGCGAGGCCGTGGAGGCGCTCTACGCTCAGATCCCCTCGATCGACTTCTCCCGGCACGTGCTCGCCACCTGCCCGGCCAACCTGGCCGTGCTGGGCTTGAGCGGCGTGGAGTGGGACGACCTCGGAGAGCCTCGCCGCGTCATGGCGAAGCTGGCCCGGATCGGCGTGCATCCGGAGTGGGCGGGACCAGAGGCGGCCGTCTTCGCGTGAGTCGCTGTCCAATCACGCAGGACCGCTGCCCCCGCGAGAGCCTCCGGGCCCGGGAGGGGGCGACGAGCCACCCAGCCGGATGACGCGTCGCCGCGTTGACGACCGCCTGGACACCGAAGAGCCCAGTCGCTCCGCCACCATTTGCCGAAGTTTCCAGAGCTCCTGCCTCGCGACCGCATGCCGCTGAATGGCTTCCCGCCGCTCGATGGCGATCAGGGCGTCATGGAGTCGGCGCAGGAATCGTGCTCATCTTCCGGCATGAGACCCGCCCCGCAAACGGCGGACTTCCCGTTCCGCCTCCAGCCAGTTATCGACCTCGTTCCCACCCCGGGCGAGATAGATTTCGTAGGCGCGCACCGCGATCTCGTGGTGGCTCAGCCCGTCCAGCGTTTCCGTCGGCGCTCGACGCTCGGGTGACGTTCCTTTCCTCGTCCGTTCCGCCATGGCCGTGCTCCTTCCTTCATAAGTTTCCCAATGACGGAGCCCTTGATGCATGGAGGGGAGTGCGGCGGTCCTGAGGACGACGAATTCGCCCCGGGGCGGCGCTCGGGGGTGCGGAGAGGTGCTCGGGTGGTCCGCCCTAGTTCGAGAAGAGCTTGTCGAAGAAGCTCTTGACCTCGTCTCTGGCCTTCTCCCAGGCGCTCTTCCCCGGCTTGGGCTGGCCGGGAGCGCCGCTTGCAGTCTCGACGACGCTCTCGGAGGCGGTACCCGCAGCCGTTGCGGCGAAACTGTTCTCAAGCGGGCCGGCTGCAGTCGGCTGGGCGATCGGGAACGCTCGGGAGGCACCGACGGCGACGTAGGTGAACCAGAAGCCCTCATAGATGGCGACCTGGAGCGAGTTGCCCGCCTTTTCGTAGACCTGGACCGTCCCCCGCTCGACGGTCGTGCTGGTGCTGACGTGGCCCCAGCCGTTAGCCTCCATGATCGTCCGCATGGCGAGTCTCAAGGAGCCGGGGTCGACCCGGCCTCGATAGACGAGACGGGCAGCCCTGACGCTCGGAGACTCGATGATGATCGACTGGGTGGGCTGATAGACCAGCCCGGTGGGGACCGGAACATCCTCGAACTCGCCGTAGACCGGCCGGGAGCGCGACGTCGCGCACGCCGTGGCCGACATCGCCACCAGGATCAAGACCACCCACCGGCGCGTGTTCACGGCAAGAGTCTAGCAGCGGCCGTCAGGAATCACCAAGAAAATTGGCCGGCAGTCCGAGCGCGTCCGGACCCCCGACAGGCGGCACTACCCCCAGACGTGCGAGCAATTGTCAGGACGGGGGATACAATGGGGCCGTCAGCAGGAGGACGATCATGGTCAATGCAGTCTTGAGCGTCCCCGAGCCCCGCAACGAGCCCGTCCTCGGCTACGCCCCCGGTACCCCCGAGCGCCGCGCGTTGAGCGCTCAGCTCAAGAAGATGGCAGGCGAGGTCATCGAGATCACGTCGCGCATCGGCGGCCGGAAGATCACGACGGGCAAGACGGCCGAGGCCGTCATGCCCCACGACCATCGCCACGTGCTGGCCGTGTGGCACCAGGCGGGGGCGCGGGAAGTCCAGCAGGCCATCGACGCCGCGCTCGCCGCCCAGCCGGCCTGGTCGCGCATGCCGTGGCACGCCCGCGCGGCGATCTTCCTCAAGGCGGCCGACCTGCTCGCCGGCCCCTACCGCCAGGTCCTCAACGCCGCGACGATGCTGGGGCAGTCGAAGACGGCGCACCAGGCCGAGATCGATGCGGCGTGCGAGCTGATCGACTTCTGGCGCTTCAACGTCCACTACGCCGAGCAGATCTACCGTCAGCAGCCCCTCTCGGCGCCGGGCACATGGAACTATCTGGAGCACCGGCCGCTGGAGGGGTTCGTCTTCGCGGTGACACCGTTCAACTTCACGTCCATCGGCGGCAACCTGCCGACGGCGCCGGTGATCATGGGCAACACGGTGGTGTGGAAGCCGGCCTCCTCGGCGATCTACTCGGCGCACTTCATCATGGAGGTGCTGGAGGCTGCCGGGCTTCCTCCGGGCGTGATCAACATCGTTCCGGGAAGCGGCGCCGAGGTGGGCGACCCGGCGCTGGCGTCGCCGGATCTGGCGGGCATCCACTTCACCGGCTCCACCGGAACCTTCCAGGGGATGTGGGAGACGGTCGGCCGCAACATCCGCCGCTACCGGTCCTACCCGCGGATCGTCGGCGAGACGGGCGGCAAGGACTTCGTCTTCGCCCACGCCTCCGCGGAGGTGCCCGCGCTGGCGACGGCGCTCACGCGCGGCGCCTTCGAGTACCAGGGCCAGAAGTGCTCGGCCGCCTCGCGCGCCTTCATCCCCGCCTCGCTCTGGCCGCGCGTGGAGACAGTGCTGCGCGCGCAGGTCGCCGAGATCCGCGTGGGCGACCCCGCCGACTTCAGCAACTTCATGGGCGCGGTGATCGACCGCCACGCCTTCGGCAACATCAAGGGCTACGTCGACTTCGCGCGGGCATCATCCGACTGCGAGCTGCTGGTCGGCGGCCACTGCGACGACGGCAAGGGGTACTTCATCGAGCCCACCGTGGTGCGGGCCCGGAAGCCCGACGTCACGCTGATGCGGGAGGAGATCTTCGGCCCCGTCCTGACCGTGTGGGTGTACGACGACCGCGACCTCGAGGAGACGCTGGGGATCTGCGACCGGGGCACGCCCTACGCTCTGACCGGCGCGGTCTTCGCCCAGGACCGCGCGGCGATCGTGAGGATCGCCGAGGCGCTCACCCACGCGGCCGGCAACTTCTACATCAACGACAAGCCGACCGGCGCGGTGGTGGGCCAGCAACCCTTCGGCGGCGCGCGGGCCTCGGGGACCAACGACAAGGCCGGCAGCGTGCTGAACCTGCTCCGCTGGGTGAGCCCGCGGGCGATCAAGGAGACGTTCGTCCCGCCGACGGACTTCCGCTACCCCTTCCTGCAGCCCGAGGAGTGAGGCTCCTCCCGCTCGCGACGGCGCTGGCGCTCGGCGCGCTGCTCCTGGCGCCGCGCGTCGGACGCGCCGACCCGCTCGTCCCGCTCGCCCAGCCCGGCCCCTGGTCGGGCGTCTCCGGCCTCATCGGCTACGGCGCGCGGCTCTGGTTCGTCAACAGCGTGAGGTTCGTCGATCACAACTCCGCCGATGTCTGGAGCTACCATCCCGCCACCGGCGAGGCGCGCTACGGGCGCCATCTCTTCAGCCAGGACGCCGGCGATCCCGTGGTCGCCGGCGGGCTCCTCTACTGGCCGTTCGCCAATGGACGCTTCTCGACGGGCCGTGGCGAGTATCTCGTCACCAACGGCCGGGACTGGCAATGGTGCGCGCTGCCCGAAGGCGAGGTGTTCCACGTCCACGCCATGGCCGCCAATGGCGGAGCGCTCTACGCCGCCACCTCGGCCTGGCACGCGGGGCTCCAGCGCTCGGACGACGAGGGCGCGACCTGGCAGGCGATCTACGACCATCCGATGCCGCCGCGCCGGGTCAGCCGCATCACGGCATTCGCGGCCCTCGACGACACGCTCTACGCGGGGCTGACGACGTACGGGCGGATCGGCGTCAATCTTCTGCGGGTGGCCCACGACACCCTGCGCCCGACCACGGGTTGGCCGTGGGGCGAGAGCGTGTCCACGCTGGCGGCGTACCGCGGCTGGCTCTATGGCGTGAACCGCAACGGCGACGAGAGCGCGGTGTGGCGTTGGCGAGGCACGGCGGCGGAGCGCGTGCGGGCGCTCGACGGCGAGCCGATCCGCGCGCTGGCTGCGGGTCCCGACGCCCTCTGGGCCATCGGCGCACGCGAGGGCCGTGGGACGCTCTGGCGGAGCCCCGACGGGGTCGCCTGGAGAGCGGCCCAGCGCTTCCCGAGCGCCGAGCCGCTCGCGCTCACGGTCTATGCCGGCCGCGTCTACGTGGGCACGCGCGGTCCCGGCGAGCGTGGCACGCTCTGGGGGCCGCGCCCTCCCGCTCCCGTCGATCCCCCGGTCGCCCCCCGTCCACTCCCGCCGTTGCCGCAGCGGCTGGCGCCGGAGGTGGACGATGCGCTGGCGGTCCTCGATCGCGTCCTCAAGGACCCCACGAGCTACGAAGGCTCCGCCGCGCGCGTTCGCGCCGCCGTGGCCCCGCTCGCGCTCAACGGGCTTGCCGAAGTCGGGCCCACGCTGGTGCAGCGCCTGGGCGGCCCGTTCCCCGACGTCCAGGTGCGCCTGTTCGGCGGCGGGCTCACGGCGCCGGCCGCCAAGGTGGCGCGCTGGTACCTGCTCTGGGCCATCGCGCTGGGCGGTCGCGAGCGGATTCCTCCGGCGCTGCTCGCCGAGCCCTGGACGGCGCGCCCGAACCGCGCCGAGAAGTACGTCGAGGCGGCGCCGGCCGCGGCCTGGGCCGTGGCTCAGCTCGGCCAGGCGGACGAGGAAACGCTGGCCGCCCTGGTCGCGCGCCTGGACGTCGCCGACCAGCCGCTGTGGCTGGTGGGCGATTTCGTCGGCGCCCTCAGCGCGCTGACCGGCGAGGGCTTCGGCTACGACGTGGCGGCATGGCAGCGCTGGTGGAGCGGGCGGCAGTCCGGGCGCCGCTAGCGGCCGAGCTTCGAGAGCAGCCGCCGCAGCTTGGGCGTTTTCTGAAGCGCCGCGGCGAGCTGCGGGAGATCCTTGACGTCGACGATCAGCGGCGAGCGCTGAAAGCGCCCCCGGTGGTCGTAGTGGCAGAACCTCAGCTCATAGGTTCCGGCGGCGTCGCCCTCGGTGAACTTCAAGAGCTGGATCGTAGGGCGGTGGTACTTGGTCTCGATCTGCGCTTCCTCCTCGATGATCCCGCGTCCCCAGTGCAGCGAAAACGTTTTCACGCTCGGCTTCCGCTTGGACGCCATCGCGGCGTATTCTAGCGCCCCCCACGCGGGTCGAGGATAATTGTCGCGCCATGAAGGTCGGCGTCTTTCTCCCGGTCTCTGGCCGCGCGGCCAGCGGGGTCCTGATGGAGGCGGCGCGCCGCGCCGAGGCCCTGGGCTTCGCCTCGGTCTGGGCGGCCGATCGCATCGTCACCCCCTGGCAGATCGACACCCCCTACCCGTACAGCGCCGATCAGCGCTTCATCGTGCCGCCGGACGCGCCGTTCCTGGAGCCGCTGACCTGCCTGGCCTATCTGGCCGGCGGCACCGAGAAGATCGCCCTCGGAATGAGCGTGCTGGTGATGCCCTATCGCCATCCGCTCTACTGGGCCAAGATCGCCACGACGATCGACCACCTCTCCAGGGGGCGGCTGATCCTTGGCGTGGGCGTGGGCTGGATGGCGGAGGAGTTCGACGCGCTCGGCGCCCCCTTCAAGGAGCGCGGGGCGGTGGCCGACGAGCAGCACGAGGTGCTCCGCCGGCTCTGGGGGGAGGCCAAGCCGAGCTTCGAGGGACGGTACTACCGGTTCCGCGAGGTGGGGTTCTCCCCCAAGCCGCTCCAGACGCCGCGGATCCCCCTCTGGGTTGGCGGGGAAGGCGCGCGGGCCCAGAGGCGGGCGGCGCGCTACGGCGACGCGTGGTTTCCCTACTTCGTGAGGATCACGCCCCGCGAGCTCGCCGCCCGCTTCGACAACGTCCGGCGCTGGGCGGCGGAGGCGGGCCGCGATCCGGGGCAGATTCGCCTGTCGTGCTGCCAGCCGATCGAGCTGAGGCAAGGGCCGGTACCCCAGGAGGAGGATCGCCTGCTGGGCAACCCCGAGCAGATCACCGTCGCGCTGCGGGCGTTCCAGAAGATCGGCGTGGGGCACATGGCGCTCCAATTCATGGTGCCCCGCTGGCCGGAGCGCCAGGAGCAGATCGAGCGCTTCGCGCGCGAGGTCCTGCCCGCGCTCGAGACCTGAGCGCCGAGGGAGTGCGCTTCGTCGTCGACACGATGCTGGGACGGCTGGCCCACTGGCTCCGGGCCATGGGCTACGACACCCTCTGCCTCGGGCCCGCCGACGACCGCCGGCTGCTGCAGCTCGCCCTCGGCGAGGACCGGATCCTCGTCACCCGCGACGTCAGGCTCGCCCGGCTGGCGGAAGCCCGGGGCTGCCTCATCCGCGCCGCGGAGGTGGACGATCAGCTACTGGAGACGGTGGAGAAGCTCGGGCTGGCGCCGCCCGAGGCGGAGTGGCTCTCGCGCTGCCTCGAGTGCAACGCGCGGCTGGAGCCCCGGGCCAAGGACGAGGTGAAGAAGCTGCTCCCTGAGCGCATCTTCGGCGCGGAGAGCGAGTTCATGGGCTGCCCGGGCTGCGGTAGGGTCTACTGGGCGGGCAGCCACGCCGACCGCATGCTGGCCCGCCTCAGGCAGATGCTCGGCCGAAAAGGACCTGGCTGATCGAAGTGGATTCGAGGTGATATCCTCCTTCTCGCGAGGGAGGTCGCGACCATGATGGATGAAGCGCGCACGCAGACGCTGCTCAATATTCTGTCGGTGGTTCTGCTTGCGATGCTCGTCTTCGATTTCGCCTACGTGATCTACACCGCGCTCTCGACCCTCTAGACACCTGTCGGAGGGGGCCGTCGAGGTCCCCTCCGATGATCTCTAGACCGCGCGCCGCGCTCCGGGCGAGCACCGAAGCCTGACGTTTTCCGTCACTCTTCGTGCCCATTTGGTCGCTCGCTCGTGCCGTTTTGCTTCCCGGGCATCGCCACCGGTGTTTTCCTGTCGAGATTTATCGCGCACCGCGGGGGCGTCGAGCCGTGGTATCAGCTTTGCTACCCCGTGAGGCATGCAATTCCGCTGGAAGCGCTGGCTGCTGGTGGGTTTGGGGGTGGCGGCGGCGCTCTTCTCGTGGGCCAGCTCCTCCGCCGCGATGCGTGCCCGCGTCCGGTGGCTGGCGAGCCAGCCCGACGTGCGGACGGCGTTCGCGTCGCAAGGCGGCAGCACCGACGCGCTGATCGTCCTGATCACCGTCGCGATCCTGACTCCGATCGCCGTCTGCCTGCTCCTCATGCTGATCGTGTTCGTCGTGAAGGTGTTCGAGCTCGTGCTGTTCAAATTGCGCCTTCCCGAGTGGGCGTCCATGCCGCTCGTCCTCACGGCGGTGGCCTACGCGACGTATGTGGTGCGCGAGATGTGGTTGCCCACGTCGCTCTACACGCTCGGGGTCGTGGCCCGCGCCTACCTCGTCTTCTTTTCGTACGTCCCTAGCCCGCCCAGATAACGGACTCGGGCTCGCGGGCTCCGCTCAGGGCGGCTCACTCCAGGCAGGTCGGGCTGAGGGTAGGTGCGGCGCGCGGTGGCGCTGCGCGCGATGCGTCAGGGCGTCTGCAGCAGCTCGCCCTTCACGAATGCGCTGGCTGACGCCCGCTGCGGCGACCCGTTGTTCGATGAGGCCGACAGGTGATGGTCGTGGGCGTCGAGGATCGCCTTGAACGCCGCGGTTTCCGCCTCGGTCGACAGCACGATCTGAAGCGCTTGCCGCACCGTTCCGCAGAGCTCGGCGTCGACGACGAGCACGCATTCTCCCTGGGGACCCCACATGTGGCCGAGAACTTTTCTGATGGTGATGTCCATACCCGCGCCCTCAGTTCAGTCCAGTGACGTTGAGGACTCGCTCTTCCCACAACTCCGCCAGCGGCCGGTGTTGCTCGCTCCCGCAGGTGGGGCATACCTCGGGCCCAAGCTCGAAGCATTCGTCGCAGGCGGTGCACACGGCGAGATTCCGCAGCGGCACCGGGACCCGCGCAACCACCAGGAGGACCGAGCTGACAACCATGACACCCTGGAAAGAGCAAACCCGGTACCAGACGGCCGAAGTCGGGCCGCCGAGTCTTCTTTTCACCGAAAAGACAGAGACTTAACCTCGGGCCGGCTCCGGCCGCCCTGGCCCGGAGGGCGGCTGGAATCGGAAGAAGCTGGGAAGAAATCCCGGGCGTTTCGGGAGGCCGCTTACCCTCGCTGAATGTCGAGTGGGAAGACGGTGTCCATAAGGGACGAGCCGCCGTCCACCGCGATGACCTGCCCGGTGATCCACGCCGCTTGTTCGGAGCTGAGAAGGGCGACGGCGTTGCCGACGTCCTCCGGGCTCGTCAACCGCCCCATCGGCGTCCACCCACTCTCGTGCCAGGCCCGGCTCAGGTCCTGGACCTCCTTCGGCAACGTGTTCAACACGCTGTCGTCGGTGAGGCCGGGGCTGAGCGCGTTGACGGTGATGCCCCGTCGGGCCAGCGCGACCGCGAAGTAGCGCACCGCCGATTCCAGCGCGGCCTTGGCCGATCCCATCGCGATCCAAGGCTGCCAGCTTCCGGTCCGCGCGCTGGGAGCGTAGGTGATGGCGATGATTCGACCCCCCTGGCCCATGAGGGGCGCCGCCTCGCGCACGCCGACGAAGAAAGCCTTGGCCTGGGAGTCAAAGGCCATATCCCACTTGTCCAGCGTAATGTCCATCGGGGCCTGATAGAACGCCGGCAGGTCGGGTCGGGCGTTGCTCACGAAGATGTCCAGCCCGCCGAACTCGCGCTTCACCCCCGCGAACATCTGACGGACGTCATCGGGGCGAGAGACGTCAGCCCGGACGACGAGGCCGTCGGCCCCGTGCTTGCGGATCCGTTCGAGCGTGTCCTTGGCTGCCGCCTCGTTCTTGTGGTAGTGCACGGCGACGCGGACGCCCTCTTGCGCCAGCTTCACCGCGATGCCCCGCCCGATGCCCCGTGAGCTTCCCGTGATCAGCGCGCGCCTGCCCTTGAGCCACATGGCATCCTCCCCAGAATGGCCGGACGGTACCGTGCTCGTCGTGAAGTGGAGGGCAGTATGGGCGCGCGCGCGGGCGGCGTCAAACCGAAGCTAGGCGGCCCGACCTCGCGAGGCCGGAGTCGACCGTCTCACGATCGCCCAGCCGAGCGTGTTCAGGGATGAGCTGATGTCGTGCTGGCGCCGGTCATGCGCGGATCCAGATTGTCCATCCGGCGAGCGCCGTCCATCCAGACGACGGTCGAGGACGACCTCGACGTGCTCGCTGTCCGCGAAAACCTGGAAGAGATGGGCGTACACCAGAAGCTCATGCCGCGACACGATGATGAGGAGCGGACGCGACCGGTGGTTCATCGGACCGTGAGGTGCTGGCGGAACAGGGCCCGGGTCACCTTCGTCCGTCGGCCGCAGCGGGCGCACTGCCAGACGTCGCGGAGAAAATCAGTCAGCGTGGCGAGCCGACCGGCCGCCTCTTCGGCGTCAAACCGCGTCACCCTCAGCTCGGCGGCGACGCAGTCGTCGCAGAAGTCCACTCCGGGACATCTAGTCAGAAAGCGGGCCAGCATCTCCTCGACTCGCGCTGCCACCAGGCCTCCTCTCGGCCTGCCACTGCCGGGCCAAGGTTCGCCGCTACTCAGCTTTCATTCTTGAGGGTTGGCGCTCGAATTCACTCATCAATAACGATTCCCGACGGATAGTGGTGCCGCTCAAGAGAGGGGCCAGGCGTTGTGGGGAGGTCGCATGGTCAGACCCCCGAATGGGGGGGACCGTCATCGTGGTAACACGCCTGCCGGCATGGCGTGCCAGATGGGCCGCTCGGCCGCCCACCCAGACGCAACTGACGGTGGTTTCGGCGTCTGGGCGGTCCGGCACTCTCCTTGCTGCGTTTCTGAGCGGGGTAGTGTCTATGGAGGAACGTCGCCGGTACGCCCGCTATCCGGTCTCCTGGTACGTTCGTCTGTGGCTCGATGAAGGCTCGTTCGTCGGGGCCCGCGCCGTGGACGCGAGTCTCCACGGGATGCGTATCGCTCTCACCGACGACTGCTCTCCCAGAGGGCTGGAGGTCGGTCACCCCCGGCGCGTCGAGATTTTTCATCCCGAGACGGAGAGCGCGGTCACCCGTGTCGGAGAGGTTCGGCATGTCGGCCATCAGGGCATCGGCCTCTACATCAGAGAGCCGCTGCCCGTTGACCTCATCGGCGAGTTCCCGACGGACGCGACCGAGAGCGTGAGAGACGCGCGAGATATCGCCAGCGCCGGGTCGCTATGAAGCTTTCGTCGACGGAGTTGTTCCGAGCCGACCACCAGGGACATCGGATCGAGCGGCAAGAGAGGCAGTTCAAGTACGAGCAGGTGGCCACCGTTCCCTCCCTGCGCGGGCGGTGGAGGCCCGGCCGGGTCTTCGTGGTGCTCTACTGCCATGATTGCAGCACCTTTGTGGTGATCGACGAAGCCGAGCAACCCGGCGCCCCCGTCCGCGGCGCCTGAGAGCGCGATCGTTCAGGATCCCCCGCCTTCCACGCGGAGCACCTCGTCATGCCGGCGCGCGCGCCCGCGCACCTTCAGCGCGACCTCGCTGCCGCGCTCGGCCCGCTGGACCGCCTGGTGCTCGACCTGCAGCGAGTCCACGGTCTGGGCGAAGTCGGTGGTGTGCCCCCGGACGCGGATCATGTCGCCGACCTGGAGGTCGCCGTCGGTGAGGCGGACCGCCGCCACGCCGATCTTCGTGAAGTAGTCGGTGACGACGCCGATCTTGCGCTCAGGGGCCATGGCCGACCGCCTTTGCGAGGACCTGTTCGATGCTGTGGCGATGGGGCGTCCCGTCGCGTGAGCAGGGGATCACCCCCTGCTGGCGCTTGAGGATCCGCCAGCCGGCGTAGGCCGCGCGCAGCTCGCCGGGGGCGAAGTAGTCGATGGCCTCGCCCAGCTCCACGTAGACCGCGCGGTCGGTGAACACGATGTGGGCGTGCAGGCCGCCCGGGCGCGTGAGCGCCCGCAGTCGGGCGAGGAGCCGGCCCCGCGCGGCCCGGGGCACGTAGTGGATGGTCCCGCAGGAGTAGACCAGGTCGAAGGGGCCGGCGACGCGCAGCCGCGCCATGTCGCCGCGCACCCAGCGGACGGCGACGCCCTGCTCGCGCGCGAGCCGCTCAGCCTTGCGGAGCCCGGCGCCGGAGACGTCCACTCCGGTCACGTCGAATCCCCGGGCGGCGAAGAAGACGCTGTCGCGTCCTTCGCCGCAGCCGAGGTCGAGGACGCGGGCCCCGGGTAGCAGGCGCGCGCCCACCTCCCGGGCGAACGAGGACGGCTCCGTGCCCCAGATGTAGGACGTCGGCGTCCGGACGTACTCCCGAGCCCAGGGGCTTCGCGTCATCCCGCCTTCCTCAGTCGGGACGGTAGGCAGGCTGGGCGTGGCTGTCAAGCGAGGGGTCGGCGGGAGTGGGCGGGCGCGGGGATGGCGCTACACTACGTCGCATGCGCCCCATCGGCCCGGCGCTCGTCGACGAGGTGTGGCGGGACATCTCCCGCTACCCGCCCGAGCGGGTTCAGGCGGAGGCCCGGGGCTTCCTCGAGCAGCAGCCGCACGTCGCGACGTTCGCCGCCGTCCTCATGAAGCAGTTCGAGGAGCCCGTGCAGCAGGCGGCGTTCGGGCTCTGCTTCCTCCTTTTCAAGGTCCTCGAGCAGAGCTTGGGACGGCCGTTTCCCCTGCTGGCCGAGGAGCGGATCCAGCAGGCCTACGAAGCGAACGTGGGCTGGCTGAGCGGGACGGAGGCGGGGGCGGAGAGCCTGCTCGACACGCTCCCGGCCGGCGCCCATGCGAGCCTGCTTTCCTACATCATGTCCGTTTTCTACGGGGGCGACGGCGGACACGACACGCAGGTGAAGACGAACCTGTTCCTGCTCCTCAAGACGCTCACCGAGGCGCTGGACATCGGGGCGGTGGACGGCTGACCCGCTGGGCCGTCCTGGCCCTGGTCACGCTCGCCTACGCGGGTAGCGCGCTCTCGGCGCTGGCCGTAGCCCCGCTCGCGCCATTCCTCCTCGACGCCCTGCACCTCTCGCGCGCGCAGGTGGGGCTTTTCCTGCCCGCGCTCTATCTCGGTGGCGTGCTCATGTCGCTGCCGGCGGGATGGCTCACCGACCGGCTCGGCGTTCGGCTCACGCTGGCGCTCGGCCAGGCCCTGACCGGCGCCATGGTCGTGCTGGCGTCGCTGACGTCCAGCCTGCCGCTGCTGCTGGCCTGTCTGGTCGTGGGCGGCTTCGGCTTCAGCGCGGGCAATCCGGCCACGGGCAAGGCGGTCATCGAATGGTTCCCGCCGCGGGAGCGCGGCGTGGCGATGGGCATCAAGCAGACCGGGCTCACGCTCGGCGGTATCGGCGCGGCGCTGGCGCTGCCGCCGCTGGCGCTGGCCCTGGGCTGGCGCGACGCCCTGGCGCTGGCGGGCGCGTCATCGCTCGTTTGCGCGATCGTGGTCGCGATCGCCTATCGCACGCCGGTGGGGGGCGGGGGCGCGCCGCCGGCGGCGTGGCCGCGGCTCGCGGAGCTCGGCGGTTTCCTGCGCCGTCCCGGGGTGCTCGTGCTCTTCGGCTGCGGGCTGGCGCTCTCGATGGCGCAGTCCTCGCTGCTCGCCTACCTCGTGCTCTACGCCAAGGAGAGCTTCGCGATCTCCGCCGTGGCGGCCGGACAGCTGCTGGCGCTCGCCCAGGCCGGCGGCACGGCCAGCCGCCTCGCCTGGGGCTGGATCAGCGACCGCTTCTTCGGCGGCCGCCGCCGCCCCGGCGTCGTCGTCACCGCACTCCTGGGCGCCGCCGCGTACGTGGCCTTCGCGCTCGGCCCCTCGCTGCCCGGCCCGTTGATCGCGGTGCTGGTGCTGGTCGCCGGCGCCGGGGCCTTCGGCTGGGTCGGGCTCTACTTCGCGCTGGTGGCGGAGATCGGGGGCGCGCGATACGCCGGGCTGCTCACGGGCGTCGCCGTCGCCTTCGCCTGGTCGGGCGTGCTGGTGGGGCCGCCGCTCTACGGCCTCGCGCTGGAGGCGACCGGCTCCTACGCGCCGCCCTGGCTCGGTCTGGCGGCGATGGCCGTGCTCGTCGCCGCCGCGCTGGCCCGCCTGCAGCCGCTGGTTCAGCGCGGCGCGAGCTAGTGTAGAGTTCCCCCGTGCCCTGCGGATCCCCGCGGCTCGTCCACGCCAACGGCGTCGCGCTTCAGGCCTACCAGTGGGGCGCGCCGGGAGGGTCGCCGGCGCTGCTGCTGCACTCGCTGGCCGCGCACAGCCACTGGTGGGACTGGGCGGCGCCGCTGCTGGCGGAGCGCTTCCACGTCGTCGCGCTCGATCTGAGGGGCCACGGCGGCAGCGCGTGGGTCGAGCCGCCGAGCTATCGGTTCACGGACTACGTGGCGGACATCGCGGCGGCGCTGGAGGCGCTCGGCTGGCGGGCGCCGCTGGTGATCGGCCACTCGATGGGCAGCTACCTCGGCGCCTATCTGGCCGCGCGCCATCCCGCGCGCGTCGGGGCGCTGGTGATCGCCGACATGCTCACCTCCTGGAGCGAGGCATTGAACGCGTACGCCCAGGCCCAGGCGGCTCGCCCGCGCGCGGAGTTCGCGAGCCCGGCCGAGGCGGGCAAACGCTTTCGGCTGGCGCCGCCCGACACGCGCGCGCCGGCCGAGTGGCTCCAGCACCTGGGCGAGACGGGCGTGCAGGAGCGCGCGCCCGGAGTCTGGACGCGCGTCTTCGACCCCCAGGTCTTTCTCCATCCTCCGATCGATCCGTGGCCGTTCCTGCCGCAGGTGGCGGCGCCCACGCTGGTTGTCCGCGGGCAGGGGAGCGTCGTGATGGACCGAGCGGCCTGGCAGCGCGTGGCCATGGCCGTGCGCCGCGGGCAGTTCGCGGAGCTGCCGAGCGCGTATCATCACCTGGTCCTGGACGATCCGCCGGGCTTCGTCGCGATCGTGACGAAGTGGCTGGCGGGAGCGCAGAAGGAGACGAGCCCATGAAAGCCAAGGCGGCCGTGCTCTTCGAGGTGGGACAGAGGCTCGACATCCGCGAGGTGGACGTGCAGGCGCCTCGCGCGGGCGAGGTGCTGATCCGGATGGCGGCGGGCGGCGTCTGCCACAGCGACCTCCACGCGATGACGGGCCACCTGGTGGTGGCGCTGCCGGCGATCCTCGGCCACGAGGGCGCCGGCGTCGTCGCCGACGTCGGGCCGGGGGTGACGTCGGTCAAGCCCGGCGACCACGTCATTCCGCTGTGGCGTCTGTCGTGCGGTGTCTGCGAGTACTGCAGCGATGGGCGGCCGGCGCTCTGCAACGCCGGGATGCAGGTGCGGATGACCGGACGCCTGCCCGACGGCACCACGCGCTTCAGCCTCGACGGGAAGGAGATCAAGCACTTTGCCGGCGTGTCGACGTTCTCCGAGTACTCGGTCGTGCCCGAGGGGGCGGTACTCAAAATCCCGCCGGAGCTGCCGCTCGACCGCGCGGCGCTGCTCGGCTGCGCGGTGATCACGGGCGTGGGCGCGGTGATTAACTGCGCCCGGGTCAGGCCCGGGAGCAGCGTGGTCGTCTTCGGCACGGGCGGGGTGGGGCTCAACGCCGTCCAGGGCGCCCGCATCGCCGGCGCGGAGAAGATCGTGGCCGTGGACCTGCTCGACCGGAAGCTCGAGTTCGCGAAGAAGTTCGGCGCCACCCACACGGTCAACGCCGCCCAGGGCGACCCGGTGGCCCAGGTGCGCGCACTCACGGGCGGCCGCGGGGTGGACTACGCCTTCGAAGTGATCGGGCTACCCAAGACGATCCGCCAGGCTTACGACTGTCTGGCCAAGCGTGGGATGGCGGTCGTGGTCGGCGTCACGCCGATGACGACGGAGGTCGCGGTGCCGGTGATGTCGCTGGTCTTCGAGGAGCGCGTGCTGACGGGCTCGATCTACGGCTCCAGCCGCCCGCGCATCGACATCCCGAAGCTGATCGACCTCTACCGGGCGGGCACGCTGAAGCTGGACGAGTTGCTGACCCGCACCTATCCGTTCAAGGAGATCAACGAGGCGTACGCGGCGCTGGAGCGCGGCGAGGTCGCGCGCAGCGTGGTGACGTTCTGACCCGGGCCAGCGGCCGTTTTCTGCTACTATCCCCGGGTCATTCGCCGCACCTCACGGCACCACCCGGCGTCACCACGCGGAGGAGTTGACGATGAGCGGACTGAGACGACGGGACTTCTTGAAGCTTGGTGCGGCCGGGGCCGCTTCGGCCCTCGGCGTCCCGGCCCGGGGCGGGGCCCAGGCCAACGAGGTCGTGATGCTCGGCCTCTGGTCCTTCACCGGGGCCTTCGCCGACGTCGGGCCGATCCTCGATCGGGGAATGCGGATGGCCCTCGAGGAGCGAGGGATGAAGGCCCAGGGCAAGCCGATCAAGTACGTCACGCGCGACGATGAGACCAAAGCGGGCTCCGCCACCCGGCGCGCCGAGGAGGCGGTGGACGGCGAGGCCGTGAAATACATCATCGGCCCCTGGTCCTCGGGCGTGGCGCTGGCGGTCTCCGAGGTAGCCAAGCGCAAGAAGGTCCTCCACTACTTCAGCGGCGGCACCGAGGACATCTCGGGCGCCCGCTGCCACCGCTACTCCTTCCAGTGGGCCGCCAGCCCCTACACGGCCGCCAAGACGGTGGTGGACACGTTCATGAAGGCCAACCCCCGGGCCAAGCGCTGGCACCTGTTGGTCGCCGACTACGCCTTCGGCTGGTCGGTAGAGAAGTACGTCAAGGAGGTCGGCAAGACCCACGGGATCGAGTTCGTGGGGGCCGATCGCCACCCGCTCGGCGAGCGCGAGTTCTCCAACTATGTGACCAAGGCGGCCGGCAACAAGCCCGACGTCGTCGCGATGGTCAACTTCGGCCTGGACACGGTCACCGCCGCCCGCGAGATCTTCAACTTCGGTCTCACGCCCAAGATCCCGCTCATCCTCACCTGGTCCTCGGGCGTGGAGGAGCTCGTCCAGCTGAGCCCCGAGATGCGCGAGAACATGTGGGTGGGCTCGAACTTCTACTACACGGCGGATACGCCGGTGGCGAAGGAGTTCGTGAAGAACTACCAGGCCAAGTTCGGTAACCCGCCCGGGTACGCGCCGGCCGCCGCCTACGGCATGACGCGGATGGTGCTTCACGGCATGGACAGGGCCAGGTCGACCGACCACGTGGACGTCATCAAGGCGCTCGAGGGCATCGAGGTCGAGGACCTCGTTGGCAAGATGCGCGTCGATGCCAAGACCCACCAGACGCTTCGTCCGTACTTCTTCATGCGCTGCAAGAAAAAGGATGCCATGCAGCACCCGACGGACTTCGCCGACATCGTGGCCACGGGCTCGACGCCGCTGCCGCCCGAGTACAGCGCCTGCAAAGATATCGGCTCGCTGTAAAACTCGGAGGGGGCCTCGACGGCCCCCTCCGACGGTCGAGCGCGGGCCGCGTGGCCCGCGCTTCGACCTGCCTCCCCCCGGGAGGATTGCGCGGGCGAAGCCCGCGCTCGAACCGGCGTCGCACCACCGCTTGACGCGGTGAACCCGAGCCTGCTGTTCAGCCAGATTCTGAATGGCATCGTGACGGGGATGCTCTACGCCCTCATGGGGATCGGGCTGTCGATCATCACGGGCATCCTCAACATCCCGAACTTCGCCCACGGCGCCCTGTTCGCGCTCGGCGCCTACCTGATCTACACGGTCATCCAGGCGCTCGGGAATTTCTGGCTCGCCCTGGCCGTCGCCCCGCTGGGGGTGGCGTTGCTGGGCCTGCTCATCGAGTACGCCGGCATCCGCCCGCTGTACCGGGCCGGGCACGACTACCAGCTCCTGCTCACCTTCGGCCTGTCGCTGATCATCACCGAGGGCATCATCGTCGTGTGGGGCCCGATCGGGATGAGCCAGCTCCCGCCGGCCCTCCTGCGCGGCGGCGTCGATCTGGGGATCACGATCTATCCGAAATACCGTCTCTTCGTCATGGCCATGGCCGGGCTCCTGGTGCTGGGCGCCTGGCTGTTCCTCGAGAAGACGCGCTACGGGGCCATCATGCGCGCCGGCATCGAGGACAAGGAGATGGTGTCGCTGCTCGGCATCGACATCCACCGGCTCTTCACCGCTGCCTTCGGCCTGGGCGCGTACCTGGCCGGGATCTCCGGCGCCCTCACGGCGCCCATCCGCGGGCTCAATCCCCTGATGGGCGTCGACATGCTGGGGATCGCGTTCGTGGTCGTGGCGCTGGGCGGGCTCGGCAACCTGCCCGGCGCCATCGTGGCCGGGCTGATGATCGGGGTGGCCCAGAGCCTGGTCGCCCTCGTCTGGCCCGAGGCGTCGGTGGCCGTGATCTTCGCCGTCATGGCGGCGGTGCTGCTGGTGCGCCCCCAGGGGTTGTTCGGGATCCGATGAGCCGCGCCTGGATCGCGATCCTGGCCGCGGTCGTCCTGCTGCCCATGCTGGTGCGGCACGCGATCGCGACGGAGATCTGGATCTTCGCGATCTTCGGGCTGGGCCTGAATCTGTTGTTGGGCTACACGGGCCTGCTCTCCTTCGGCCAGGCGACGTTCTTCGGCTCCGCCGCCTATGTCGGCGGCTACCTCCTCAAGCACGGGGGCGTCAACGTCCTGCTCGTGCTGGCGCTCGGCATCGTCGTGGGGGCGGTCTCCGCGGCGGCGGTCGGCTACCTCTGCGTGCAGCGGTCGGGGCT
The DNA here is from genome assembly GCA_001917535.1 of Candidatus Rokubacteria bacterium 13_1_40CM_69_27. GTDB lineage: Bacteria > Methylomirabilota > Methylomirabilia > Rokubacteriales > CSP1-6 > MNEF01. Next base: position 9,090 of record MNEF01000042.1, on the reverse strand, counting down.
CTACTTCATCATGCTGACATTCGCGCTGAACCAGATGTTCTACTTCACCGCCTATCAGTGGACCTCGGTGACCGGCGGTGAGGACGGCATGCCCGGCATCCCGCGCCCGGCATTCCTGGGCCTCCGGCTGAGCGAGCCGCTGGCCTACTACGTCTTCGTGGCCGCCTGCTTCGTCATCGCGCTGGGGATCATGAAGCGCGTTGTGGAATCGCCGCTGGGGAAAATCCTCCAGGCCATCCGGGAGAACGAGGTGCGGGCGCAGGCCATCGGCTATGACGCGCGACGCTTCAAGCTCCTGGCTTTCGTGATCGGCGGCGCCTTCTCGGGGCTGGCCGGCGTCCTCTATGCCATGCTCTTTGGCATCGTGCCCCTGGAGGCCATCGGCTTCGTCTTCTCCGGCAACGTGGTGTTCGGGACCCTGATCGGCGGCAGCGGCTCGCTCTACGGTCCCGTCATCGGCGCCTTCGTCTTCATCTGGCTCTCGGAGTCTGTCAGCGTGATCTGGCAGCGTTGGCCGCTGCTCCTGGGCGTGGCGTTCGTGATCGTCGTCCTCTTCTTCCGCGGCGGCCTGGTGGAGGCCTGGGACCGGCTGGCGACGTGGTGGAGCGTACGGCGCCTGCGCGGCGTGGCGGAGACCTGATGGCGTTGCTGCGGACCGAGGACGTCACCAAGACCTTCGGGGCGCTCACGGCGGTGAACCGCGTGACGCTCGCCGTCGAAGAGGGGACGCTCCACTCGATCATCGGGCCCAACGGCGCCGGCAAGACCACCCTGTTCAATCTCCTGACGGGTCAGGCGCCGCCGACCTCGGGCCGCATCCTCTTCGACGGCCGCGACATCACCGGCACCCCGCCCCAGCGCATCGCCCACCTGGGGATCGCCCGCTCCTTTCAGCGCACGAACGTGTTTCCCGCCCTCTCCGTCCTGGACAACGTCTGGGTGGCGGTCTTCGCGCGCAGCCGCCGCCGCGGGCTCGGCTGGCGCCCGGCCGACCGGTACCCGGATCTCACCGAGCGCGCGCTGGCGGCGCTGGGGGAAGTCGGGTTAGGGGACAACGCCCGCCGGGCCGCCCGCGAGCTCTCGCACGGCGAGCAGCGCCAACTCGAGCTGGCCATCGCGCTGGCCGCCGCGCCCCGCCTGCTCCTGCTCGACGAGCCCGCCGCCGGGCTGTCGCCCGACGAGACGCGAAAGATGGTGGCGCTCGTGCGCGGCCTCAAGGGGCGGTATACGATCGTGCTGATCGAGCACAAGATGGACATCATCATGACGATCTCGGACCGAGTCTCCGTCATGCACTTCGGAAGCCTCATCGCCGAGGGTACGCCGGCGGAGATCCAGCGCCACGCCGAGGTGCGGCGGGCCTACCTGGGGGGGATCGTCGCGCCGTGATCCTGGAGGTGTGCGCCGTCGACGCCTACTACGGCCTCGCCCACATCCTGCACGGACTGTCGCTGCAGATCGGGGACGGCGAGGTGGTGGCGCTCCTGGGTCGCAACGGCGCCGGCAAGACGACGACGCTGCGCTCGATCGTGGGGCTCGCCCCGCCCCGCGCCGGCGAGATCCGCTACCGGGGCGTCGATATCGCCGGCCGGCCCCCGCACCAGATCGTCCGCCTGGGTGTCGCGCTGGTGCCCGAGACGCGCGGAATCTTCTCGTACCTCACCGCCCGCGAGAATCTCGACATCGCGCGCCGTCCTGGCTCCCGCTGGCGGATGGAGACTGTCCTCGAGTGGTTCCCGACGCTTCGCGGCGTCCTCGACCGCAAGGGCCGCTTCCTCTCGGGCGGCGAGCAGCAGATGCTGGCCATCGCCCGCGCGATGCTGACCGGTCCCGAGCTGGTGCTCCTGGACGAGCCCTCGCAGGGGTTGGCGCCGCTGGTAGTGGAGGCCGTGATCGGCGCGATCCGGGAGCTGAAGCGGGAGCGGGTCAGCATGCTCCTGGTCGAGCAGAACGCCGAGATGGCGCTTCAGCTGGCCGACCGCGTGTACGTGATCGATCACGGAACCATCGTCTTCGAAGGGACGCCGCCCGAGCTTCGCGCGAACACCCAAGCCACGGCGGCCTACCTGGGGGTGGGGGCCTGAGCGTCCCCACGCCCAGCCGACCTCGGGAGGGAGCCTCATGACGCTCCAGGAGAAGCTCGACGCCATCAAGGCGCAGTCGAAAACGCGGATTCCCCCGGAGGCCCAGGCCATCATGCAACGCGGCGTCGAGGACGTGCGCCGGTCGGGGATCCTGGCGCGTGTGCCGAAGGTCGGCGACCGGGCGCCCGACTTCACGCTGCCCGACGCTCACGGCCGGCCGGTGAGCCTCAGCGGCCTGCGGGCCAGGGGCCCCGTGGTCCTGAGCTTCTATCGCGGCCGGTGGTGACCGTACTGCGCCGCAGAGCTGGACGCTCTGCAGCAGGCGCTGCCCGAGATCGCCGCCGCCGGCGCCACCCTCGCCGTCATCTCGCCGCAGGCCCAGCGGACCACCCGGGAGCCCGAGGACCAGAAGCCGCTGCCCTTCACGATGCTGCGTGACCAGGGCAACAAGGTCGCCGCTCAGTACAGTCTGGTCTTCAAGCTCCCGGACGATCTCAAGCAGCTCTACCTGAAGTTCGGGATCGACCTCGCCCGGGCCAACGGCGACGACTCGTGGACGCTGCCGATGCCGGCCCGCTTCGTCGTCGACCGCCCGGGCATCGTCCGCGCGGCCGACGCCGACCCGGACTACACGCACCGGCCGGAGCCGGCGCGCACGGTGGAGGTGCTCAGAGCGCTGAGGGGCTGACGTAGTCGTCGCGCAGCAGCCAGGCGCCGATTTTGATGAGGGCCGTGCCCAGCGCCACCCGCAGCGGGCGGTGGGGCGTGCGGGCCAGACGCCGAAGACGGTCGCGCTGCGCCTCGGCGTACAGATCGGCGAGACGGTCCTTGATCAGGTGCTCGGCGTAATACTCGTTGAAGTCCATCGCGACTCCTTTGCCTGCTAAGACCCCCCTGGAGTCGCTCGCGTGAAATTCCGCGCGCGTGGGTGATGGCGACGCCGGCGACGACGAGCGCGGCGCCGGCGAGGAGGCGCCCGTCGGCCGCCTCCCCGAGCACTGTCACGCCGAGCAGCAGCCCGACCACCGGTACGAGGTAGGTGACCGTGGAGGCGCGCGTCGCGTCCCATGCGCGGATCAGGTAGAAGTAGAGCAGGTAGGCGAGGCACGAGCCGAAGACGCCCAGCGCGATCAGCGCGACCCACGTCAGCGGAAGCGCCGGCACCCGGAGCGGACGCTCCAGGCCGAGCGCCGCGCCCCACGCCAGCCCGTCAGCGATCAGCAACACCATCGTGGCCTGGGCCAGCGCCGACTGACCGCGCAGGTGCCGGCGCGCGAAGACGGCGGCCGCCCCGTACGATGCCGCCGCCCCCAGGATGGCGATCTCGGCCAGCGCCAGCTTGTTCCACAGGAACGCCGAACCGAACAGCAGCGCCAGGAGCCCGAACGCCGCCCACGGCTTACGCTGCGCGCTCGCCGGCGGCATGACCGCGCTCGGGCTGGGGGATGAGGACGATCTCGACGCGCCGGCCGGCGATCCCGCCGCCACGGTCCAGGGCCCCGTGCGCCAGGGTGAGCACCCGGCCCACCACCGCCGGACGCTCGAGCGGCACGGCGATGACCAGCTGACAGCGCCCCCAGGAGCGCTTTCTCATCGTGGGCGAGACGATGGCGCCGAGCTCCTGGTGGATCGCGTCGGTCACGGCCACCTGGCACGCGACGAGCGCGTCACGCACGCGCTCCCTGCGCGTCACGAGGAGCAGCAAGGCGACGACGGAAGCGAGCGGAACGATCGCGACGATGATCGGCCCCAGCAGGTTCAGCATGGTGCGCCTCCCTCCATCCGGTACGACACCGCAGGGCGGGCGGCGTGAAATCGCGAGCGGGAGATCGCTACCGCGCGAGCGGGTGGAGGTCCGGTCGGCAGGTCGTGCAGGGCTGAAGCCCGGCCGCTTCGGCGCGCGCGCGCGAGCCGAAGAAGACGACCTGGTGCGGATGCTCCAGGGTGCTGAGCGAGGGGCAGGTCGGCAGGCAGTAGGAATCGTCGCCCGGGTAGCGCGCGTACATCGTGTCGCGGGGAATCTGGAACTCGTCGTGGGCCTTCACCGTCGGGATCCCCTCGGTGGCGAGCAGCCGCTGCTTGAGCTCGATCTTGTTGCCGGCATAGCCGGTGAGCGAGCCGGAGGTGCCGACGACGCGGTGGCAGGGCACGACGATCGGCAGCGGATTCCAGCGCAGCGCCTGGGCCACGGCACGCGTGGCCGCCGGCTTGCCGACCTCGCAGGCGACGCCCGCGTACGACATCACCGCGCCGTAGGGAATGCTGGCCGTGGTCTGGAGCACCGTGCGGTGGAAGTCGCTCCGGGCCAATCGGAGGTCGAGGGGCCAGTCGAGCCGCGTGCGCTTGCCCTCGAGGTACTCGAGCAGCTCGCGGGAGAGCGCCTCCAGCTCGGCGCCGTCCTCGATGGCCTCCACGCCGGCCAGGCGGGCCAGACGGGACTGGCTGAGCGTGTGCGCGCGCCCCAGGTACTCGATGAGGGAGACGCCCTGCTCCGATACGGCGATGAGGATGTTGCCGAGCGGGGAGGGGAACACGCGGTAGGTGAAGGTGCGGCGCTTGAGGTCGGAGAGCCGGGACTCGAGCCGCTTTCGCATGCGCGCGAGCGCCGCGACCGGAGTCGGCGCCTGGCGCCAGGCACCGGCCGCGCGATCGATGGCTCGGTAACGCTCGAACTCACCGCCGCAAGGGGGGCAGACACCCACGTGCTCTTGCACGCGACGGTCGGTGGCCGGGTCGGCCTCGCCCGTCGCCGCGGCGATGATGTCGGACTCGATGTCGGCGCAGACCTTTGGCAGTCGCATCATTGCTGGAGCTCCATCCGCGGCGGCGCGAAGGCCTGGAGCTCCTGGCGGATCTTCTTGAGCGCGTGGAAGACGTGCGCCCGGGCGCTCTCCGCCGAGCAGTCGAGGTTTCGCGCAATCGCATCGTAGTCGAGGTCATGAACCTTTCTCAACACGAAGGCCAGCCGCTGCTTGAGGGGCAGGCGGGCGACGGCGCGGTCGAGATGCGCCCGCGTCTCCTTGAAGAGGGTCTCGCCCTCGGGGCCGGTCCCGTCCGTCTCGGCCCGCGTGGCCCGCACGGCCGCGTGGGCGTTCCGCCGGCGCCGCTCGGCCCGGAAATGGTTCCGAGCCAGGTTGGTCGCGATCGTGAACAGCCAGGCGCGCACGTTCGCGTCCGGCGCCAGCGCCCGGTAGGCCTTGTAGGCGCGGAGGAAGGTCTCCTGGGCGAGATCGTCCGACTCGCTAGCGCGCGCGGTCACCCGGAGGAGGTAGCGATAGATCTCCGCGTGGTGTGCCTCCAGGATCGTCTCGAAGGGTTGTTGACCCATCCCGCTCTATAAAACACCGAAGTCCTACCGTTGTGAAAGCAGCTCGTCGGCCAGCCCGAGCAGGTGCCAGCCGTCCTGCGCGCGCTCGGTCAGCGACCGCCAGGCCGGCCGGGGACCGGTGTGGTGGAAGGTGTGGAAGAGGACGAGCCGGGCCGGGGTGGGGACGGCGGCGGCCAGGCGCCGGCTTTCGGTGAAGGGGATGGAGTCGTCGCCGATGCCGTGGGCGATCAGAAGCCGGGCGCGGAAGCCCGGCAGCACGGTGAGGGGTGACAGGCGCGCGAGCGCGTCGCGGGCGTCGGCGGGGAGCGCCGCCAGGAGCGCCGGGACCGCCTCTTCGCGGCGATTGACGACGAGCGTCAGCACCGCGCGCCCCTCCGCGCCCAGGGTGCTCTCCAACGCCCGGGTGTCGGCGAGGGGGTTGGCGAGCTTTCGCGTCACGAGCTCCTCGAGCTGTCGCCGGTCGCGCGCGTCATCGACGAAGCCGCCCAGGAGCGCCAGCAGCTTCCAGCGGTTGTACTCCTCCTGCCGCTCCACGTACCGCCGGCCCTGCCACGTGTGCACGCCGGTGGTGACGAACGTGATGACGTTGCGGAGATCGGCGTACCCGCCGAAGGAGCCGACCACGCCCAGGCCCGGTGTGTCGGCGGCGGCCAGCAGGGCGGGCCCGGCGCCGAAGGAGAATCCGGCGATGCCGACGCTCTGGCTCGTCCGGCGGAGGTGCTCGATCGCGGCCCGGATCTCGGCCACCTCGCGCCCGCTCAGCCGGAAGGCCGCGAGCCCCTCGAAGTGCGGGACAAGAACGAGCTGCCCCTGCCGGGCCAGCAGGCGTGCCAGGCGCTCGAGGTCGGGGTGACGGCGCCCAGCGAGTGACAGACCATGGACCAGCAGAAGCGCGCCGCGGGGCTTCGTGGGTCGATAGAGGTCGGCGTCGAGGGAGCGACCGTCGACCGAAAGGCGGATCTCCTCGCGCGTCCACTCGGACGCGAGCGGAGCCAGCCACGGCTCGGCGCCGGGCGCGGCCAGCGCCAGCGAGAAGGCCAGAGCGGGCCCGAAGCGGAGGGTCAGCCCTGCGGCGAGGACGGTGGCGGCGACCGCGATGCCGGCGATCCAGCGACAAGGGTGGCGCATGTCGTCTCTGTAGCATCAAAGGCAAGCGGCGTGCACCACCTGGGCTTCGGCCACCAGCGCCGCGCCGCGGGCGCCGTCGACACGGAACTCGAAGAGCCGCCCGGCCCCGGCGTTCCGCCTCAGCGTCCCCTCGGTCTTGGCCACGTTCTGCAGGAGACTCTGCACCGACTGGCGCAGGCGCCCCTCCCAGCCGTCGGCCTCGGAGTGGCGACCGTACGCCTCCAGCGCGTGGGCGCGCAGGAGCTTCGGCCACTGGCGCGCGAAGAGGCCGGCGTCCTCGAAGAGATCGAGGCCGGCCAGGCTCTGGCCCACGAACACGGCCGCCCCCCGCGCCCCCGGGGCGGCGCGATGATCGAGGGTCCGTTCGACCTCTTGCTGGTGCTCCTTGACCTCGGGCTTGTCGTAGATGGCCTGGTAGCTCCCCGTCTCCGAGGGCGCGGCGGCGCGGGCGGCGTACTTGCTCACCTCCGCCCAGACCCGTCCCTGGTCCGCGCGCTCCATGACGCGGGCGCGCAGCCCGGGCGCCGCGAAGCTGCCCTTGCTCTCGAAGTGCTGGGCGCGCCCCCTCCAGCGCCCCTGCTCGACACAGTAGACGGTGATGGTGAGCGGGCCGCTCAGCGGCGGCAGCAGGATGTCCTCGGTCACGACACGATTCTGCTTGCCGCCGAGCAGGATCTCGCCGGCGAGCAGGAGCGCGTGGATCTTGCCGCGGTTCTCCACGACGAGCGACGGGACCGTGGCCTGCTCGCGCTCCGTGATGACGAGATCGCCGCGCGAGCGCGCCTCCTCCAGTGTGGCCACTGCCAGCGGTGGCGCCGTGGTCACCGCGTGGAGCCAGAACACGAGCAGCGCGCCGTGGGCGCGCGCCTCTCCCACCCGCACGCTGGTGACCAACCGCTGGAGCTCGGGACTGACCATGCCGGTCGGGATGGGGCCGACGTCGGAGTCGGCGGGAAGGATCCGGATGCGCTCGGCCAGCGCGACCGCCGGCCTGGCGGTGAGGGCGGCAGCGCCCACGGTGAGGCCACGCAGGAACTCTCGCTTGGTCATCGTTCCGTCTCCTCGGCAAAGAGTGTCTTCGCCTGGTTAGACAGGACCCTTCCGGGAACGTTTCGGACGCTGGGGCAGGGTGGCGCTCAGCGCGTGAGGCGGAGGACGACGCGCACCCGAGCGGGCAGCTCGGCGGGCTCGCGGTCGGGGGACCAGGCGCCCAGACGGCCGAGGGCCCGCGCGAGCTCCGGGTAGGCCGAGCGCGGGAGCTCGAGCTCCACGATCGTCGCCTCCTCGGCCCGCCAGCGGGAGACCTCGGTGGCGCCGACGCGCGCGGCGAGCTCGGCCAGCGCCAGCTCGGCGGTGTCGCGATCCTGCACCACGAGCCGCCCCGACACCGTCGGCGGAGCCGGCGCGCGGGCCAGGAACCGCTCGTGATCGCTCCTCTCCGGTGCCGCCGCGGGCCTGTCCCGCGTCTTGGGTTCGGGCGCCGTATAGCGCTGGATGGCCGCCTGGTCGCGCGCCGTTGCCGGCGCTTCCTTGCGCGCGGGGGTCGGTGCTCGCCGCTCGGCGGCGGGCTGGCTGGCGACGGCAGGCTCGTCGGCAGACTGGCGCGTCCGGGCCGGCTCGCGTACCGGCGCCTGAGCCTTCTCCTCGCGCAGCGGCGGTGGTGGCGTCTGCCGGCGCGCCGCCTGCTGCAGCTCCGGCGAGCGCTGCACGAGGTAGACGGCGCCGACGGCGACCAGGACGAGCGCGGCGGCCTCGAGGGGCAGCTTCACCGGCAGCGGCACGAAGAGCCTGCGCAGCAGGCGCCGGTGCCACGGCGTCGGATGGGCGGCGGCGAGGACGCGATCGGCGAAGCCTGCCGGCGCGCGCAGGCGCGGCATCCCGTGGAGGAGCGCCAGCATGCGCTGAAAGGTCTCCCACTCGCGCCGGCAGTCGGGGCACGCCGCCAGATGCGCCTCGCAGGCGGCACGCTCGGCGTCGGGGAGGGCCCGGTCGGTCAGCTCCGAGAACATGGCGCGCGCGTGGTCGCAGGTCATGGCAGGAACTTCTCCAGCCTCTCTCTGAGCTCCAGGCGCGCCCGGTGCAGGCGCGAGCGCACGGTGCCGAGCGTCAGCCCGAGCGTGTCGGCGATCTCCTCGTAGGACAGGCCCTCCAGATCGCGCAGGACGACCACGATGCGGCGCTCGTCGGGCAGCTCGGCGATCGCCCGGTGGAGCGCGGCCTCCGTCTCGCTCCGCTCCATCCGGGCCGCCGCGTCGCCATCGGCGCTCGGCAGACCGGTCAGCGTCTCCTCCGCCTCCCGGGCCCGCGCCATCCGCCGCTCGCCGGAGGCGAGCCGGTTGAGGCACAGGCGCGAGGTGATCGCGTAGAGCCAGGTGGAGAGCTTGGACTCCCCCCGAAACTCGGCGATCCCCCGGTGAACGCGGAGAAACACCTCCTGCGCGGCTTCTTCGGCCTCGGCGCGGCTGCCCAGCATGCGGTAGGCGATGCTGAAGACACGGTGCTGGTAGGCCACGACCAGGTCCTCGAAGGCGCGCGCGTCGCCGGCCCGGA
>MNEF01000072.1 GCA_001917535.1 Candidatus Rokubacteria bacterium 13_1_40CM_69_27 | reverse complement strand
GACGATCTCTATGTGACCTTCGAGCTCCCCGGCGTTCGGGAAAAGGAGGTCAGCGTCGCGCTCACGGGCGATGTCCTGACCGTGAAGGGCGAGCGCAAGTGGGACCGGGAGCTGAACGATGAGAACTACCATCGGGTGGAGCGTGTCTACGGCAAGTTCGAGCGTGCTGTCCCGCTGCCCGTGCCGGTGCAGGCAGACAAGGTGAAGGCGACCTACCGCGACGGGGTGCTGGAGATCAAGCTCCCGAAGGTGGAAGAGGTGAAGCCCAAAGAGATCAAGATCGACCTGCTGTAGGCCCCCTGATGTGGCGCGTTTCGAGCGCCGGCTTTGCCGGCGCCACCGAACTGGGGGAGGTCTCGGAGGGGGCCGTCGAGGCCCCCTCCGATTAAAGGGAGATTGGACATGGCGAAGGTGATCGGCATTGACCTCGGGACGACGAACTCCGTGGTGGCAGTGGTGGAGGGCGGCAACCCCACCGTCATCGCCAACCAGGAGGGAAGTCGGCTGACGGCCTCCGTCGTCGGTTTCACGAAGGACGGCGAGATTCTCGTCGGTCAGGTAGCCAAACGGCAGGCCATCACGAATCCCGAAAACACAGTGTTTTCGATCAAGCGGTTCATGGGCCGTCGGTACGACGAGGTCCTCCAGGAGATCAAGCTCGTCCCCTACAAGGTGATTAAGGCCGCGAACGGGGACGCCCGGGTCGAGATTCGAGGTAAGGAGTACGCGCCGCCGGAAATCTCCGCCATGATCCTGCGCAAGCTCAAGGAGGCGGCTGAGGCCTACCTGGGCGAGAAGGTGACGCAGGCGGTCATCACGGTGCCGGCCTACTTCAATGATAGCCAGCGCCAGGCCACGAAGGACGCGGGGAAGATCGCGGGGCTGGAAGTGCTGCGCATCATCAACGAACCCACCGCGGCGGCGCTGGCTTACGGGATGGACAAAAAGAAGGACCAGACGATCGCGGTCTACGACCTCGGCGGCGGGACCTTCGACATCTCGATCCTCGAGATCGGCGAGGGCGTGTTCGAGGTCAAGGCGACGAACGGTGACACGCACCTGGGCGGCGACGACTTCGACCAGCGGATCATCGACTGGATCGCCGAGGAGTTCAAGAAAGAGCACGGCATCGACCTCCGCAAGGACCGCATGGCGCTGCAGCGGCTGAAGGAGGCGGCCGAGAAGGCCAAGTGCGAGCTGTCGACGACGCTCCAAACCGAGATCAATCTGCCCTTCATCACGGCCGACGCGAGCGGCCCCAAGCACCTAGTACTGACCCTCACCCGCGCCAAGCTGGAGGCACTGGTGGCGGATCTCATCGAGCGCACGCTGGGACCGTGCCGCCAGGCGATGCAGGACGGGGGCGTGACGCCCAAGGACATCGATGAGGTCATCCTGGTCGGCGGCCAGACGCGCATGCCCAAAGTCCAGGAAGTGGTGAAGCAGCTGTTCGGCAAGGAGCCCCACAAGGGCGTGAACCCGGACGAGGTGGTGGCGGTCGGCGCGGCGGTGCAGGCGGCGGTGCTGACAGGCGAGGTCAAGGACCTGCTGCTGCTCGACGTGACGCCGCTCTCGCTGGGCATCGAGACGCTCGGCGGAGTCATGACGGTGCTGATCCCGCGCAACACGACGATCCCGACGAAGAAAAGCGAGATCTTCACGACGGCGGCTGACAGCCAGACGTCGGTCGAGGTCCATGTCCTGCAGGGTGAGCGGCCGATGGCGCGGGACAACCGCACCCTCGGTAAGTTCCATCTCGTGGGCATCCCGCCCGCGCCACGTGGCGTCCCGCAGATCGAGGTGACGTTCGACATCGATGCGAACGGCATCCTCAATGTGTCCGCGAGAGACACGGCGACGGGTAAGCATCAGAACATCACCATCACGGCCTCCTCGGGCCTGACCAAGGAGGAAGTCGAGCGGATGGTGAAGGACGCCCAGTCCAACGCCGCCGACGATGCCAAGCGCAAGCAGGAGATCGAGGTCCGGAACCAGACGGATTCGCTCGTGTACTCGACCGAGCGAACGCTCGGCGAGCACGGCGCCAAGCTCGGCGAGGCGGATCGGAAGGCCGTGGAGGAGGCGCTGGCCGAGGCGAGGGAGGCGCTGAAGGGCGACGATGTTGAGCGGATGAAGCGCGCCCAGGAAAAGCTGACGCGGACCTCGCACAAGCTCGCCGAGATCATGTACCGCGAGGCGCAGACCAAGGCACAGGGGGCGCCCACGGGCGCGACCGCGGCCGATGGCAGTGGGGCCGCCGGAGGGCCGAAGGAAGGCGAAGTGGTGGACGCGGACTTCGAGGATCTGGGCGAAAAGAAGTAGGGCCGGACCATGCGTCGCGACTACTACGCGGTGCTCGGCCTCGCGGCGACGGCGGGGTCGCGCGAGATCCGCCAGGCCTACCAGCGACTCGCTCGTCAGTACTCGCCGGACGTGAACTTCTGGGACGAGGAGGCGCGCGCGCTCTTTACCGAGATCGCAGAGGCCTACCGCGTGCTGAGCGATCCGGCGGCGCGCGCGATGTACGACCGGTTCGGCCACCGCATGGGCGGCGATGCGCTCGAGGCGGGCCGGCGGGGCGAGGATGTTCACGTGGCCGTAGAACTGTCGTTCGCTGAGGCTGCGCGCGGGGCGACCTTCGAGCTCGAGGTGCCGCGGTTTTCGCCGTGCGGCGCGTGCGGCGCGACCGGCGTCAGCGCGGGCGATCCATGCCCGGTCTGCCTCGGTCGCGGGGTGCGGCGCGCGGTGGACGTCGTGTCGGTGACGATTCCGGCCGGCGTCGATTCTGGCACCCAGGTCCGCGTCCGGGGGGAGGGGGACGCCGCGCCGTTCGGCGGCCCGCGCGGCGACCTCATCGTGAGCACACGCGTGCGGGAGCACGCCTTCTTCAGGCGGCAGGGGGAGGGCGTGTACTGCGAAGTGCCCATCAGCGTTTGGGAGGCCCTCCGGGGCGCCCGCATCCACGTCCCGACGCCGACTGGTGAGGCGGTGCTAGTGGTCCCACCCGGGACGACGGCGGGTCAGGAGTTCCGTCTGCGCGGGCACGGGCTGCCGAAGCTGGCGGGGGAGGGTCGGGGGGATCTCTACGTCACGATCCGCGTGGAAGTGCCCGGCGGGCTCGACGCGCGGACCGACGAGTTGGTCCGCGAACTCGAACGGCTGATCCCACTCTCTCCGCGGGTCGGTCTGGCGCAGTACGCGGGGGGGAGGCAGTGAACGATCGGAGCAAGCCGCTGTATACGATCGGCGTCGTGGCGGGCATGCTCAAGGTGCATCCGCAGACGCTGCGCTTCTACGAAAAGAAGGAGTTGCTGCGTCCAAGCCGGACCGAAGGCCGGACGCGAATGTACTCGCAGGAGGATGTCGAAGAGCTGGCCCGCCTGATCCGTCTCACCCGGGATCTCGGCGTGAATCTCGCCGGCGTCGAAATCATCTTAAGAATGAGACGTCGGCTGATCGAAATGCAGAAGCAGATCGAGGATCTCCTCGTCTATGTTGGCGAGAGTGGGGAGGACGGGCGCGGACGGGAGACCCGCCCGCCGCGGGAGGCGCTCGTACGCGCCGCGTCCGGCCACCTCCGGCCCGTCGATCTCTTCTGAGAGAAAGGTATCCCACAAGATGACTAATCAGACCGAGGGTAAGGACTTGCCGGTACCGGACATTCTGGCGATCCTTCCGCTGCGTTCGGCCATAGTGTTCCCCCACGCGGTCGTGCCGCTGGCGGCCGGACGCTCATCGTCGGTTCGCCTGATCGACGACGCGGTGCAGGGAGGGCGACTGGTTGCCACGGTCGTGCAGCGTGACCCGACCGACGACGAGCCGGGCCGCGAGGGGCTGCACGCGGTCGGCACGCTCACGATGATCCATCGCGTGCTGAAGCAGCCCGACGGAACGCTGCGTCTCGTCGTGCAAGGGCTCGGTCGGTTGCGGATCGTCGAGGTCCTCGAGACCTCGCCGTTCCTGCGCGCCCGCGTAGAAGTCCTGGCCGATGAAGAGCCGGCCGCGCACGATCTCGAAGCCGAGGCGCTCACCCGGAGCATCACGTCGCTGTTCCGGAAGATCGTGTCACTCTCGCCCACGTTGCCCGACGAGTTGGCGAACGTCACGGCGACCGCGGAGGGAGGCGGCGCGCTGGCCGACGTGGTCGCGGCATCACTGCCCACGCTTCAGCTCGCGCTCAAGCAGGAGCTGCTCGAGACCACCAGCGTCAAGGCGCGCCTGCAAAAGCTGGTCACGGCGCTCGGCAAGGAAGCCGAGGTTCTGGAGCTGGGCTCGAAGATCCAATCCGAGATCCAATCCGAGATGTCGAAGACCCAGCGGGAGTACTACCTGCGCGAGCAGCTCAAGGCCATCCAGAAGGAGCTGGGCGAGGGCGACGAGCGCACGCAGGAGATCGACGCGCTCCGGGAAAAGATCGAGGCGGCCGGCATGCCGGAGGAATCCCGCCAGGAGGCGCTCCGCGAACTCGATCGACTGGCCAAGATGCCACCGGCGGCGGCGGAGTATACGGTGGCGCGGACCTACATCGATTGGCTCGTGTCGATGCCGTGGCGCCAGCAAACCACCGACTCGGTCGACATCGAGCAGGCGCGCACGATCCTCGACGAAGACCATGAGGGCCTCGAGAAGGTCAAGGAGCGGATCCTCGAGTATCTGGCGGTGAAGAAGATCCGCCGAGAGGGCAAGGATCCGATCCTCTGCCTCGTAGGTCCCCCGGGCGTCGGCAAGACCTCGCTGGGACGGTCCGTCGCCCGCGCACTCGGTCGGAAGTTCCATCGGATCTCGCTGGGCGGCATGCGGGACGAGGCTGAGATCCGTGGCCACCGGCGCACCTACATCGGTGCGCTGCCGGGCCAGATCATCCAGGGACTCCGGCGGACGGGCACGAAGAATCCCGTGTTCATGCTCGACGAGATCGACAAGCTCGGAGCCGACTTCCGGGGCGACCCGGCCTCGGCCTTGCTCGAGGTGCTCGATCCCGAGCAGAACGTGACGTTCCGGGACCACTACCTGGACGTCCCCTTCGACCTGTCGCGGGTGCTGTTCATCACGACGGCGAACGTCATCGATGCCGTCCCGGCGCCGCTGCGCGATCGGATGGAGGTCCTCCACCTTGCCGGTTACACTGAGGAGGAGAAGATCCGGATCGCGCAGACGCATCTCGTCCCCAAGCAGGCCCACGAGCATGGCCTGACCGTGGGCACCGACCTCGAGTTCATGCTGGAGGCGCTGCGCTTGCTCGCACGCGGCTACACGCGAGAGGCCGGCGTCCGAAACCTCGAGCGGGAGATCGCCAGCGTCTGCCGCAAGGTGGCCCGGCAGCGGGCCACCGGCCCCAGTGGGCTGGTACGGGTGACGCCCGATGTGGTGACGTCATTCCTCGGCGTGCCGCGCTTCGAATTCGAGGAGCTGGAGGAGCGCACGCGGGTCCCGGGAGTGGCGGTGGGCCTGGCCTGGACGCCGGCCGGCGGCGATCTCCTCTTCATCGAGGCGACCCGGATGAAGGGCGCCCGCACGCTGACGCTGACCGGTCAGCTCGGTGACGTGATGAAGGAGTCGGCGCAGGCGGCCCTGTCCTGGGTCCGCTCACACGCCGGGGCGCTGGGGCTCCCGGCCGACTTCTGGGAGTCGTCGGACGTCCACATCCACGTGCCCGCCGGGGCGATTCCCAAGGACGGGCCATCCGCCGGTGTCACGCTGACGGTCGCGCTCGTCTCACTGCTCACCGGCCGTCGTGTGCGCCCGGGGCTGGCGATGACCGGTGAGGTGAGCCTCTCCGGGCGTGCGCTGCCGGTGGGTGGGATCAAGGAAAAGGTCCTGGCGGCTCACCGGGCGGGCGTCCGCACCGTGATCCTCCCCAGACGCAACGAGAAGAATCTGCTGGAGGATGTGCCGCGGGAGGTGCAGGAGGTCATGACCTTCCACCTGGTCGATGCCGTCGACGAGGCGGTTGATCTCGCGCTCGAAGAGCCGGCCCGGCGGCGGCCGGAGCCCGTTGCCTGCGGGGTTTAAGTCGTTGATTTAACGAATGTCTATGACTGCATCATTGACAATGGATCGTGGGCGTCCGTTAAGATGATGTCGTGACCCGGTTTGCCGTCGTCGTCCTTGCGGTCAGCGCCCTTGCGACTGCCGCCCCCGCGGGCGCGCAGACGTTCCGGTTGGTTGGGGCGGACGGCACCGTCCATTTCACGAACACGCCGACCGATCCCCGCTACCGGCGTGAGGGCGTGGTGACGGGCGGCCAGGTCGGATGGCTCCGCCCGGTCGTCACCGTGGCTCCGTACGCGCGGGAGATCCAGGAAGCGGCCGATCGCTACGGGATTCCCGAGAACCTGATCACGGCCATGATCCGCGTCGAGTCCGGCTTCAATCCGCGCGCCGTCTCATCCAAGGGCGCCCGGGGCCTCATGCAACTCATGCCGGACACGGCCTCGATCCTCGGCGTGCGCGATGTCTTCAATCCGCGGGAGAACATCGACGGGGGCGTCCGTCACCTGCGCGGATTGATGGAGAGGTTCGGGAGTGACCTGGCGTTGGTGCTGGCGGCCTACAACGCGGGCGAGCAGGTGGTGCTGGCCTATCGCGGGATGCCGCCGTACCAGGAGACGCGTGGTTACGTGACCCGGGTGCTCGAGCTGTTCGGCGGTGCCTCGGCCGCGCTGCCCCGGTCGACGTTCGTGACCGTCGAGCACAACGGGACCGTGGTCTATACGAACATCCCGCCGCGGAGGCGCCTCTTCTAGTGGGGCCGCCCCGCTAGGGGCGGCCCCAGACGAGGTCGAGGAAGCGTTCCAGCAAACCGTCGTTGACGAACACGTCGACGGCCTCCCGCGTACCCGCCTGATCCATCCCCCAGAGAGCGGCACGTTTACCCTCGTTGGCCATCTGGATGAAGACCCGCTGGTCCCGCGTGAAGATCACCGGTAGATCCTCGTAGATCTGGGCGGTGAATGCGTTGACGCCGGGGCCGCCGATGGCGATGGCCGGGAAGAACTCACCCAGCTCGTTGTTCATGACCCAGACGTCGGTCACGACGACACCGGCGCGCCCCTCCGAGCCCGCGGCCCGCGCGTTCACGGCGCGCTTCAGCTCGTAGGCGATCGGCCGGTCCTCCTCCTCGGGCAGGATTCCGTGGCCCACGACGACCAGCACGGTCGTTCTGAGATCGAAATAGCGGTTCATCAGCGCAGCAGCTTCGCGATATCCCGGAAGAACTCGGTGTCGGCCCGCCCCAGCCACTGAAAGACGACGGTTTCCGTCGCCGTCACGACGGCACCGGCGTCGCGGGCCTCGGCCAGCCCCAGATCGTAATTGGCGCGCCGGCGCGAGCAGACGGCGTCGGCGACCACCGAGACGCGGAATCCCAGGTCCAGGAGGTCCCGGGCGGTGAGAAGCACGCACACGTGGGCTTCGAGACCGGTGAGGATCACGCGGTCGGCGCCGAGCGTGCGCAGGCGCTCGACGAAGCCAGGGGCCTCGCAGCAAGAAAACGCGGTCTTCTCGAGCGCGTCGACCCCCTCGAGCAGGGCCCGGAGCTCGGGCAGGGTGTGTGCGAGTCCCTTCGGGTACTGCTCGGTGAGGAGGATCGGCACGCCCAGTCGCTGGGCCGCGGCGCAGAGGATCTTGATGTTCGCGATCATTTCCTCGCGGCGCTCCGCCTCCATCGCGGCGAAGAGCCGTTCCTGGACGTCGACCACGACCAGGGCGGGACGGGGCATAGCGCCTCCCAGGACACGGACACGGGGGTCGAACAGGCCCATTCTCTCACGCTCCGCCAGCCTGACCAGGGGGCGCACTGACCGAGAGAGACCGGGGCCGCTCGGGTCTGATCGGCGTCTGTACCTCGCGAAGAAGCACGGCCGGCGCTAGGCACCGTCCTCGTCATCACCCTGCTCGTTTGCGCGATCGGCGCCGATTTCCTGGCTCGCCATCTCGCGGAGCACGACACCGAGCTGGTCGGAGAGCACGTCTCCGGATGATCCCCGCACCGTGGAGCGATCCTGCGGGTGCAGGACTCCTTCTGGCGCCTCTCCAGTGCCGGGCGACCGTTGATCCGTCAGCTGTACCAGCGGGTCGAGGATCATCCTGGCGCGACGAGAGACATCACCCGGCGCCGTAGTGGCACGGCGCGGATCTCGCTGATGATCCAAAACGGCACTCGAGGTCGATACTCGCCGGGCTGGCAAACGCGTGGTGCTCAGCAATTTCAACGCCTTCCTGGCACCACGATCCGGTGGCATCGAATCCGCAATTCGCGGCCTCGTGAAGACGGTCCTCGTCTCGATCGCGTCCCTGATCGTCCTGCTGCTGCTTCCCCATCCCGCCCGAGGCGAGGGCGCCTGGCTCGTCACCCTCTACGGGGGCCAGTTCACCGGGAGTGGCGACGGCGACATGATCGAGTTGCGGTTCCAGGACTCCTACTTCACCGGGCTCGGACTGCTGTGGGAATTTGCGGAGTCCGAGCCTCACGTGCGCTGGGAACTCGAAGGGCAGGCGCTCAAACATTTCGGCAAGCAGGACAACGGCGAATTTGCGGTCACGATCAACGTCC
>MNEF01000006.1 GCA_001917535.1 Candidatus Rokubacteria bacterium 13_1_40CM_69_27 | reverse complement strand
CTTCACGGCGACGACGTCGCCCGCACAGATGCTCAGCGTGCGTCCGGGCTTGGCGACCCGTCCCCGCGCGAACAACCGCTCCCCTTCGGCAGGGGCGATGAAGTTGATCTTGAACTCGACGGTGAGCACCTCGGCGTCGGCCGGCGCGAGCGTCAATGCCGCGTAGCCGCAGGCGGTATCGACGATCGAGGCGACGATCCCCCCGTGGATGAACCCGTGCTGCTGCCCCAAGGCCTCCCGAAACGGCAGCTCGATCTCCACCTCTCCCGGAGCCACTCTGCCCAGGCGAGCGCCGATTGTTCGATTGAGGTTCTGTCGGTCGAAACTCGTGCGGACGCGCGCCTCGAAGTGCGGATCTTGAGCAGCGAAGGCGACCATGGCGGATATGGTAAGGGCAGCGCCCTCGTCCCTCAAGGGAAGAGACGCACGATCGGGAGCCGGTCCACGAGGCGGTTGCCAGGTCGCCACGGACCGGGCAAGAGGCCTCCGCGTCTACTTCGACTCGACCTTGCCGACGCGTTTGATGACGCTGGCGAGTCTCCGGGCGTCCTGCTCCCACCAGGCGTTGAACTCGTCAGCATCCAGGTGGGCGATGGGGACCTGGATCTTGTCCATCGCGCTCTTGAAGTCCGGCTCCTGCACGGCCTTGCGCGTGGCCTCCCGCAACACCCGCACGGCGTTCGCCGAAGTGTTCGTGGGCGCGAACAGCGCGATCCATAGGTAGTACTCGACGTCGTAACCCAACTCCTTCAGGGTCGGCACCTCGGGGAAGTACGCGTGCCGGGTCGCGCCCCACGTGGCCAGCGGGCGGAGCTTGCCGCTCCTGATGTGCGGAGCGGCGACCCCGGGGGGCGAAGCCCACAGCTGGGCATGGGCGCCGAGGACCGCGGTGGTGGCCGGTCCGCCGCCCGTGGTCGGCAGGTGGCGCATCCGGAGGCCGCCGGCCGCCTGGAGCAGCATCTCCATCGGCACGTGGGAGGCGCCGTAGATGCCGGAGGACGCGAAGGTGATCTCGCCGGGCCGCTTCCGCGCGTCTTCGAGCAGCTCGTGGACGCTCTTCCACGGCATATCGGCGTTCACCACCAGGATCGTCGGATCGGCGTTGATCCGGGCAATCCCCACGAACTGGTCGCGGGTGAAGACGGGCGTGCGCCCGAACAACTGGTCGACCTCCGGCAGCGTCGAGATCGCTGGGACCGTGATCAGGATCGTGTAGCCGTCGGGTTTCGCAATGGCCACGGACTGCATCCCGACGGCCCCGGCGGCGCCCGCCTTGTTGACGAGCACGACGGGCTGCTTGAGGATGCGCTCCAGCGCCGCGGCCAGCGGACGACCGGTGAGATCGGCGAGGCCGCCGGGTGGGAACGGGTTGATCATGGTGATCGGGCGGGTGGGGTAGGGCTCGTCGGCCGCGGAGGCGCCCGCGCCGAGGGCGAGCAGGATGGCGAGGGTGACGAGGGCTGTGCGAATCATGCTAGCCTCCTGTCAGAGAGGACGACCACGATGACGACAATGCCCGAGGGTCTGAACCCCGAAGTCCGAACGCGGGAGATTGTATTCGAAGCCGACGTGCAGGGGGTGACGCCCTTCCTCAAGGTCGCCACCGTCAGCCGCGGCGGCGCCGGCCACATGACGTTTGTCTCCGACGAGGGGCCGAATCTCGGCGGCCTCGGCTCGGCCCCGACGCCCCTCATGTACTTCAGCGCCGCCCTGGCGTTCTGACTCATGACCCAGGTGTCCCGGTACGGGCACATGCTCAAGGTGACGGTCAACAAGATGCGGATGCGGGTGACGGCGCGCTACCGGGTCGATGGCTCGATGCTGAACGACACGGTCGAGGCTACGATGCAGGGCGCCGAGACCACACTCGAACTGGAGTCGCCCGATGCGCCCGCGCGCGTGGCGAAGGTGGTGCGCAACGCCGAGCGCGGGTGCTTCGTGATGCAGGCGCTGCTCAAGCCCGTCACCGTGACGGGCCAGACGCTCCTGAACGGCGCCCCGCTCCAGGGATAGCCCTCGCAGGCAGGCTCGAGCTTACTCAGGCTCGCGCACGGGGTTCACCGTACCACGGGAGCCCGCCCCTTGCCATCGTCGGCTGGCGCTCACACCGCCAACAGCGCGCCGAGCGCCTCCGCCAGCCGCGCGTACTGCTCCGGCGTGTTGTAAAACTGCGCAGAGACGCGCAGCAGCCGCCTCGGGGAGGCCGGCCACGCGATCACGGGCACCTCGATCTGAAAGCGCTCGAAGAGGGCGACCTGGAGGGGATCGCGGCGGGGCGGCATCGGTCGGTCGGCATCCGGAAGCGGGACAGCCGCCAGCGCGCCGATCATGTCGTCCGGGCACGGGGGGACGACGCCCAGGGCCTCGGCCAGCTGGTGCCGGGCCGTGAGCGCCAGCGCGCGATTGCGTGCCATCAGCGCCGGCCATCCGCCCGGCAGCACGACCCCCAAGACGCGGATCGCCTCCGGGACCGCCAGGTAGGCGGTGGGGTCGTGGGTGCCGGTCCAGTCGAACTCCAGGCGGAAGCGCGAGCGGTCGGCGCGCGGCGAGTTGGCGCCGTGACTCAGCACCAGCGGCCGGATGCCGGTCTGCCGGTCGCGGCGCACATGGAGGAAGGCCGCGCCCTTCGGGGCACAGAGCCACTTGTGGCAGTTACCCGCGTAGTACGCCGCCCCCAACGCCCGGAGATCGAGCGGCAGCATTCCGGGCGCGTGGGCGCCGTCCACCAGCGTGTCGATGCCGCGCCGGGCCAGCTCGGCGACGAGGTACCCGAGAGGAAGCACGAGGCCCGTCGGGCTCGTCACGTGATCGAGGAGCGCCAGCCGGGTCCGCGGTGTGACGGCGCCGAGGACCGCGTCGACGACGCGCTGGTCTCTGTCCAGGGGAAAGGGAACGGGCGCGACGACGACCCGGGCGCCGGCGCGCCGGGCGGCGAACTCGAGGGCGTTGCGGCAGGCGTTATAGAGATGGTCGGTCGTCAGCAGCTCGTCGCCCGGCCCGAAGGCGAGCGACTTCAAGACGGTGTTCACGCCGGTCGTCGCGTTGGGCACGAAGGCGAGGTCGTCGGCCTCGGCGCCGAGGAAGGCGGCCAGCGCCGCCCGGGCGGCGTCGAGCCGGCCTTCGAGCTCGCGTCCGAGGAAGCGCACGGGCTCGCGCTCCATCTCCTGGCGCAGGCGCTGCTGGACCTCCAGCACCGGCGCGGGGCACGCGCCGAAGGAGCCATGATTCAGGAACGCGATGGCCGGATCGAGCGCCCACACGGTCGCGCCGGTGCCGGGCCCTAGGCGGCGCGGACGCGACCCGCGAGGACCGCCACCGTACGTGCCAGCGCGGCCGGATCGACCGGCTTGGTGACGTGCCTCTGATAGCCGGCCGCCAGCGCGCGGACGCGGTCTTCCTCCCGGGCGTAGGCCGTGAGCGCGATCGCCGGCAGCCACCGGCTATGGTCGGCGTCACGCATCCGGATCTTTCGGATCAGCGCATAGCCGTCCTCGCCGGGCATGGCGATGTCGCTCACCAGGACATCCGGCTGGGTGAGGTCGATGGGTTGAGGAGCTGGTCGCCGGCGGGGCTGAGCAGGGCGATGGTCTGCCAGACCTCCCGGTTGGGCGCCACGCGCGTGGAATGGTCGTAGAACTCGGCGAGGTTGCTGATGTCGAGCGCCTTGGAGGTCGCCAGCGCCTCCATGGCGATGACGGAGGCTTCGAGCTCGCGGTCGATGGCGACGCCGCGCGCGCGCGCCGTCTCCCGCATGCCGCGTTCGACCGCCGCGCGTTCCTGACGCCCGAAGAGGACGAGCATGACGACGGAGAAAGTGAGCACCGGCGCCATCGCGCCGACGACCAGCGTGATGAGATGAGAGCGCAGTCGCATGGCTGGACCGAAATTTGAGAGAACAGTACAGGGTGGGGCGGGGGCTGGCAAGCTGCGCGCGCGCCCGGTGAGAAGAAGTTTTCCTACCCGCGTTCGGCCGCCTCCGGCGTGACGGCGTCGTACAGGTGGCAGGCGGTCAGACGGCCGTTCACGGGTCCCAGGCGCGGCTCGTCGAGCGCGCACCGGGCCATCGCGTGCGGGCAGCGCGGGTGGAAGCGGCAGCCCGCGGGCGGATGGAGCGGGCTCGGCACCTCCCCGGCCAGGATGATCTCCTCGCGCTGCTCGTCCGGGTGCGAGGGCAGCGCCGCCGAGAACAGCGCCTGCGTGTAGGGATGCTTGGGGCGCGCGGCGACCGCGCGCGCGTCGCCGATCTCCACGATCTTGCCCAGATACATGACGGCGACGGTGTGGCTCATGTGGGCGACGGCCGCCAGGTCGTGGGCGATGAAGAGGTAGGCGAGGCCGAGCTGGGCCTGGAGATCGCGCAGCAGATTTAGGATCTGGGCGCGGATCGAGACGTCGAGGGCCGAGACCGGCTCGTCGAGCACCACCAGCCTCGGCTCCAGCGCCAGCGCGCGGGCGATGGCGATGCGCTGCCGCTGGCCGCCCGAGAACTCGTGGGGGAAGAGGTCGCGCGCGCGCGCCGGCAGGCCCACCAGGTCGAGGAGGCGCCCCGTGCGCCGGGCGACCTCGGAGGCCTCGAGGCGCTCGTTGGTCACGAGCGGCTCGGCGATGATGGCACCCACGCGCATGCGGGGGTTCAGCGACGCGTAGGGGTCCTGGAAGACCGCCTGCACCGAGCGGCGATACTCGCGCAGCCCCGCCCCGTCGAGCTCGGCCAGGTTCCGTCCCTCCCAGCGGATCACGCCGGCGGTCGGCTCCTCGAGCTTGAGCACGAGCTTGGCCGTCGTCGACTTGCCGCACCCCGACTCGCCCACGAGGCCCAGCGTCTGGCTCCGCTCGATCGCGAACGAGACGCCGTCGACGGCGCTGACGCGGCCTCGGTCGCGGGAGAAGAGGCCGCTCTGGACCGGGAAGTGCTTGACGAGGTCTTCGGCCTCGAGCAGGGCCATCGTCCCCGACATCCTCAGAGCTTGAGGTTGAAGAGGCGCGCCGCGTTGGCGCCCAGCACCTTGCGCTGAAGGGTGGGCGAGAGGTCGTCGCGCTCGGCGACGGCCTTCACCGACTCCGGGCACAGGCAGTCGAAATGCGCGTAGTCGGAGGCGTACAGGGGCCGGTCCTCGCCGACGATCGTCGCCACGGTCGCGCAGTACCCGGCGCGCCAGTCGTTGTAGGCGCGGCAGGTCGCCAGCTGAGGGTTCTCCACGAGGCCGATGGCCGACTCGACTATTTCGCCAGCGCGTCGAGACCGGCCTTGGCGATCTGCTCGTCCTGCTGGGACGTCACGCCGCTGACGCCGATGGCGCCGACCAGCTTGCCGTCCGCCATGATGGGCAGCCCGCCCTGGAGCGGGGTGACGCCGCGCACGCCCAGGAACGCGTTTCGCCCGCCGGCGATGATGTCCTCGACCGCTTTGGTCGGGCGCTTCAGGGCGACGGAGGTGTGGGCCTTGCCGATGGCGATGTCGATGCTGCCGATCTGGGTCTCATCCGTCCGCTGCAGGTAGATCAGATGACCGCCATCGTCCACGATGGCGATGACGACCCGCCAGTTGTTCTTGACCGCCTCGGCCTCAGCGGCGGCGGCCATCTTCTTGGCCGCGGCCAGGGTGAGGCCCTTCTTATCAGCGAGCTGGGCCGAGGCGGCGGTGACGGCCAGCAGCGCCAACATGAGCACGAACCCAACCACGGCGTTCATCAGACGGTTCATGGTGAGTTCTCCCGATGGTGTGGGGTCACTGCATCACCTGATCCGCCCGCAGCAGCAGTGACTGCGGGATCGTCAGGGCGAAGGTGTTCCAGATCATCGCGCGTCCCGGGCGGCCAGCCAGCAGCGCGCGGCGTGGTCGTCGGCGACGTCGAACGCAGGCGGATCGTCGGCCCGGCAGCGGTCCATGACCTGCGTGCAGCGCGGATGGAACGGGCAGCCCCCCGGCAGCGCGGCCAGGTCCGGCGGCTGGCCGTCGATGGCGGCCAGGCGCCGCTGGCCATCGCCCAGCCGCGGGATCGACTCGAGGAGCGCCTGCGTGTAGGGATGGGCGGCGGCGTCGAAGATCCGCCGAGTCGGCCCCAACTCCACGATGCGACCGGCGTACATGACGGCGACGTGGTCGCACATCTTGGCGACGATGCCGAGATTGTGCGTGATGAAGATGAGGGCCAGGCCGTGCTCGCGCTGCAGATCGCGCAGCAACCGGAGGTACTGCGCCTGGATGGTCACGTCGAGGCTGGTCGTCGGCTCGTCGGCGATGAGCAGCCTGGGCTCGCAGGAGATGGCGATGGCGCCGACGATGCGCTGTCGCATTCCGCCCGACATCTGGTGCGGGTATTCCCGCACGCGCGTCTCGGGGGCGGAGATCTTCACCGCCTTCAGCAGATCGCGCGCCCGGGTCCAGGCCGAGCCGCGACTGGCCCCCTCGTGGACGCGGATGGGCTCGGCGACCTGATCGCCGATGGTGAAGAGCGGGTTCAACGAGGCCATCGGATCCTGCAAGATCATGGCGATGCGCTTGCCGCGGATCCGGCGCATCTCGCGATCCGGCTTGCGCATCAGGTCTTCGCCCTCGAACAGGATCTCGCCGCGCACGATCCGGGCCGCCGGCGGCAGCAAGCGCAGGATGGTGAGCGCCAGCGTCGTCTTGCCGGAGCCGGACTCACCCACGACCCCGAGCGTCTCGCCGGCGTGCAAGCGCAGGGACACGTCTTCGACCGCCGCCACGACGCGGCTGCCGCGCGCCGAGACGTAGTGCGTGGTGAGGTGCCGGAGCTCGAGCAGGGGTGTCGGCGCGCTCATAGGTCGGAGGGGGCCTCGGCGGCCCCCTCCGAGGCCTCCCCCAGCACAGGTTGCGCCGGCGAAGCCGGCGCTCGAGGCGGCGCGCTCGGCTCTTGGGTTGACACGGGATGTCTCACAGTTGCCGCAGCTGGGGGTCGAGCTTCACGCGGAGCCAGTCGCCGAGCAGGTTGGCCGCGAGCACCATCAGCATGATGCAGGAGCCGGGCAGGACGGTCAGCCACCAGTAGCCGGCCATCAGCCCCTTCTTGCCGTCGGCGAGCATGAGCCCCCAGGCCGGCTTGGGCGGCGGCACCCCGACGCCCAGGAACGACAGCGCGGCCTCGGTGACGATGACCACGCCCAGCATGAGCGTGCCCAGCACAACGGCAGAGTTGAGCACGTTGGGCAGGATGTGGCGGCGCATGATCATCCGCTTGGAGCAGCCGGCCACGATGGCCAGGCGCACGAAGTCGCGCTCCTTGAGCGACAGCACCTCGCCGCGGATGACGCGGGCGTAGCGCGTCCAGTAGACCGCGCCCAGGATGATCACGATGTTCATCTCGCTCGGCCCCACCACGGCGGCCAGGAAGATGGCGAAGGTGAGGGCGGGCAGGGCCAGCCAGGTGTCGGTCACGCGCATGATGACCTGATCGACCCAACCGCCGAGGTAGCCGGAGATGATGCCCAGTCCGGTGCCGAGGATGCCGGCGAACAGTACGGCGGTGAAACCCACGATCATGGAGACGCGCGCGCCGAAGCTGCCACGCCGGCGGCCGGAAGCGGTCGCCCAGCGTGCCGATCTCGGGGTCCCAGGGCGCGATGACGTCGGCGAAGACCGCCACGAACACCAGCACCAGGAGGATCGTCGTCGGGATGAACGGGAAGCCTTCGGAGCGGAAGGCGGCGAAGCGCCACGCGAGGGTGAGGCCGGCCGCCCGGCTACCGTTCATCACGCGGCTCATGGTTTGCTCCTCACTGGTAGCGGATCCTCGGATCGATGACGGCATAGAGCACGTCGACGACCAGGTTGACGACGACGATCATGGCGCCGCCCAGCAGCACGGTGGCCTGGACGACCGGAAAGTCGCGGAACGCGATGCCCTCGTAGAGCAGGCGGCCGACGCCCGGCCAGGCGAAGACCGTCTCCACGACCACGGCGACGTTCACCATGATGACGAGGTTGATGCCGGCCAGCGTGAGGACCGGGATCAGCGCGTTCTTGAAGGCGTGCTTGCCGATGACGAGCGCCTCCGGCAGGCCCTTGAGCCGCGCCAGCTTCACGTACTCGGAGCCCAGGACCTCCAGCATCGAGGAGCGCGTCAGCCGCATGTGGGCCGCCGCGAAGTACCAGCCCAGCGCGACGGCCGGCATCACCACGTGCAGCGGCGTCCCCGACCCGGAGGACGGCAACCAGCCGAGGTAGACGGAGAAGAAGAGGATCATGATGAGCCCAACCCAGAATGACGGCATCGAGAGCCCCAGCAGGGCGAAGATCTTGCCGGCGCTGTCCCACCAGCGGTTGACGCGGACGGCGGCCAGGATGCCGCTGGGGATGCCGATCAGGAGCGAGAAGCCCATGGCGGCCACGGCCAGCAGCAGCGAGTTCGGCAAGCGCGACAGGTAGAGCTCCAGGACCGGCGTGCGGTAGTAGAAGGACTGGCCGAAGTCGCCGCGGACGAGGCTCGACATGAAGCTCCCGTACTGGACCCACAGCGGGCGATCGAGGCCGAACTGTTGCCGGATGGCGTCGAGGTCCGCCTGGCTGGCGCCGGGCTCGACGAGCAGCACGCTGGGATCGCCCGTGAGGCGCACGAAGAGGAAAATGGTCAGGGAGAGCAGGACGAGCGAGAGCAGCGAGTAACTCAGGCGGCGGAGGAGGTAGCGCTTCATGGCTTCTTGAGCCGGAGATCTTCGTAGGGCGCCGAGTAGGCGTGGCCGGCAATGAGGGCGAGCCCCGATTCTTCCACCCGCGGCCCGACCCCGTTGAGGAAGGCGAGCTCCCAGATCGGCGCGAACATCACCTTGTCGTGGATGAGCTCCTGCAGGCGGTGGAGAATCGCCTCCCGCTTCTTCCGGTCGAGCTCCGAGGCCTGCTCCTGGAAGAGGCCATCGAGGTCCGGATAACTGCCGTAGACGTAGCTGCCCCCCGAGACGACGAACGCCTCGAGTCGGGTGGCGGCGTTGCCGAAGGCGCCGCTGGAGCTCTGAATGATGTTCCGGTACTTCTTCTCGGCGAACCCCTTGAAGAACGCCGCCCGCTCGAGCGGGCGCAGCTTGAGTCGGATCCCCACGCCCTGGAGGTAGTTCGCCGCAGCCTCGGCCAGGTTGGCGTAGGCGACGTCGCAGAAGTACTCGCCCGCGTCGAAACCGCTGGGGTACCCGGCCTCGGCCAGGAGCCGCTTGGCGCGGGCCGGATCGAAGGGGTACGCCAGCGGCGGCCAGTAGAAGTCGAAGGTGCTGGGGATGATGCTCCAGGGAATCTTCGAGAACCCCAGCGTCTCGGCCTCGTTGATGGCCTTCCGGTCGATGGCGTAGTTGGCGGCCAGGCGCACGCGCTTGTCGTGCCACGGCGACTTGGGATCCCACTGATCGGCGAAGTAGAGCCAGAAGGTGGCCTGGATCACCGCGGGCTTCAGCGTGAGCCCTGGCGTCCGCCGAAGCTCCTCGGCCAGGGCGCCCCGGATGGAATAGGCGATGTCGGCCTCGCCGCGCTTGAGGGCGGCCAGGCGCGTGGACTCGTCGGGGATCACCTTGAGCACGAGACGCTTCACGCTCGGCGTCTTGCGCCAGTAATGATCGAACGCTTCCAGGACGAGCTCCACACCCGGGGTGAACGACACGAAGCGATAGGGCCCGGCGCCGACCGGCGCCTTCTTGAAGCCCTCGTCGCCCACCTTCTCGACGTACGCCTTGGGGACGATCCAGCCGGCGCCGGTGGCGCTGCTGTAGAACGTCAGGAAGTCGGGCCAGGGGCGCTTGAGCCGGAACCGGACGCGCCCGGGGTCGGGCACCTCCACCGCGGCGACCCGCTCTTTGAACGCTTTGGCGGAGGTGCCCCGGTAACGCTCGAAGGAGAACCTGACGTCCTCGCCGGTGACCGGATCGCCGTTGTGGAACGTGGCGCCTTTGCGCAGGACGAACTCGTAGACGAGACCGTCAGGGGAGGCGCTCCAGGACTCGGCCAGACTGGGAGCCAGGCTCTTGCCGGGCATCGGCTTCACGACGGCGTCGTGGAGCGCATAGAACACCATGAACGGCGTGATCATCCCCGGCGTCTCCGCCGGGTCGAACCAGGTCGGTGCCAGCGTCGTATGCACGGCCCAGGTGATCTGGCCCTCGGAGCCGGTGGCGCCGGCCGGGACGGCGACGCCGAGGACGCTCAGTGACATGGCGACGAAGAGGCCGAGCGGAACCTTGGCTCGACTCATGATGCGCCTCACTTCGCTTTGAGTTTCAGGTCCTCGTACGGCGACGAGTAGGGGTGGCCCGCGATGAGCCCCAGGCCCGACTCTGCCACCCGGGGCCCGACGCCATTGAGAAACGCGGGCTCCAGGATCGGGGCGAACATCGCCCGTTCGTGCATGAGCTGCTGGATCCTGTGCAGGATCGCCTCGCGCTTCTTCGGATCGAGCTCGCCCGCCTGCTCGCGGTAGAGCCCGTCAATGTCGGGGTAGCCGCCGTAGGCGCGGAGGCCCCCGGTGAGCACGAAGGCCTCGATGCGGGTGGCGGCGTTGCCGGCGGCGGCGCTGCCGGTCCGCACGAGGTTGCGGAGCTTCTTCTCCACGTCGGCCTTGTAGAAGGCCGCCCGCTCCAGGGGCCGGAGCTTCACGCGGATCCCCACCGCCTGCAAGTAGTTGGCGACCGCCTCCGGCGCGTAGACGGCGTCCGAGGACACCTCGCCGGCGTCGAAGCCCCGGGGGTAGCCGGCGTCGGCCAGGAGCTGCTTGGCCCGGGCCGGATCGTAGGGGTAGGCAGGCGCGGGCCAGGAGAACTCGAAGTCGCGGGGGATGATGCTCGCGCTGACCTTGGCAACGCCCAGGTACTCCGCCTCGTTGATCGTCTTGCGGTCGATGGCGAGGTTGGCGGCCAGCCGAACGCGGCGATCGTGCCACGGCGACTTCGGGTCCCATTGCTCGGTGAACACCAGCCACTCGGTGAAGGTGGGCAGCGTGGGCTTGAGGCTGAGGCCGGGCGTCCTTTTGATCTCCTCGGCCAGCGGGCCGCGGAGCTGGTAGGCGATGTCTGTCTCGCCGCGCTTGAGCATGGCCAGGCGCGTGGTCTCGTCGGGCACGGCCTTGAAGACCAGCCTCTTCACCGACGGGGTCTTGCGCCAGTACTGGTCGTACGATTCCAGGATGAGCTCGACGCCGGGGGTGAAGGACACGAAGCGATAGGGACCGGCGCCGACCGGCTCCTTCTTGAAACCGTCGTCGCCCACGCGCTCCAGGTACTTGCGGGGCACGACCCAGGCGGCACCGGTGGCCGGCGTCCCGTAGAAGGTCATGAAGTCCGGCCACGGCTGCTTGAGCCGGAAGCGCACCCGCTGCGCATCCACGACTTCCACGGCGGCCACGCGCGCCCTGAGCGTGGAGGCTCCGGCGCCCTTGTAGCGCTCGAAGGAGAACTTCACGTCGTCGGCGGTGACGGGATCGCCGTTGTGGAACTTCACGCCCTTGCGGAGGCCGAACTCATAGATCAGCCCTTCCCTGGACACGCTCCAGGACTCGGCCAGGCTTGGGGCCATCGCGTTGCCGGGCATGGGCTTCACCAGCGCATCGTGGAGCGCGTAGAGGAACATGAAGGGCGTGATGACGCCGGGCGTCTCCGCCGGATCGAACCAGGTGGGCGCCAGCGAGACGTGGACGGCCCACGTCAACTGGCCCTCGGGCGCGGCGCCCACGGGAGCGGCGACGAGCAGCGCCGCCCCGACCAGCAGAACCCGCCCGCTGGCGAGGAGGACGACTGCTGCCTTTCTTCGGCTCATGGTGATCCTCTCGGGGAGAGACGGATTATAGACCCGATCAGAACGGCGCGCGCTGCCCCTCCGGCAGCGGGGTGTCGAAGGAGAAGAGGATCCCGGCGATCAACTGGTAGTAGCCGGCCAGGACGACCAGCTCGAGGAGGCCGGTGAGCCCCAGGTCCTTCTGGACCTCGTCGTGGAGACGCTGCGGCACTGACTCGTGGGCCAGGACGTGCTTGACGACTCTGACGGCGTTGGCGTAGCGCGGGGGGAGCGTCGAGAGGTCCCGGCGCGTACGGACGAGCTCGATCACCTCGCGCGGAAGCCCCGCCTTGAGTGCGACGGGCGCATGGGCCACCCACTCGTAGGGCTGGCTCACCGCGCGCGCGGTGACGAGGATCGCCAGCTCCCGCACGTCCCCCGGAAGCGTGGCGTCGAATCGCAGGTACTCACCCAGGTCGGCCACGCGCTCGGCCAGGGCCGGATGGTGCATCAGCGGCGCGTACGGACCGCGGATGGCGCCGCGCTTGCGGGCGATCTTGTCGTAGATCCTCTTGGCCTCGGGGCTCAGCGAGTCCAGTGGGTCGGGCAGTCGAGCCATCACACGCTCCTTGGGGGCGACGCTGGTCCTTTCCCGCCGGGGATGCTAGCACGTTGACAGGACCCCGGTGATGGCTTACCTAGGAGCGCAGGTCAGCCTCAGGAGGCGCGCGCCATGCCGTCCCCCAAGTTCCGGATCATCGACGCCGACGGGCACGTGATGGAGCCGCCCGGGATGTGGGAGCGCTACATCGGCCCCGAGTATCGTGATCGGGCGCCGCGCGTGGTGCGCGGCCCCAGCGGACGCTCGGGCTTCGAGAGCGGGGGCCGGGTCTCGCCGCGGCCCGAGTGCATCAGCCTCGCCATGCGCGGCGCCTTCGCGGCCCGGGTGCGCGAGCACTTGGGCGAGTACCTCGAGGCGGAGTACAACGCCGAGTCCCAGATCAAGGCGATGGACGCGGGCGGCATCGAGATCGCGTTCCTCTATCCGACCCAGGGACTCTACATGGCGTCCATCGACGACCTGGCGCCCGAGCTGGCGATCGCCATCTGCCGCGCCTACAACGACTGGATGCTGGATTTCTGCGCGGCGGCCCCGGACCGCCTGCGCCCCGTCGGCATGCTTGTCGCCCTCCACGACCCGACGCTGGCCGCCCAGGAGGTCGAGCGCCTCGCCGCGCGCGGCTTCAAGGCGGTCTTCGTCCGCCCGAATCCGATCCGCGGACGGAACCTCGACGATCCGGCCTACGAGCCGTTCTGGGCCGCCTGCGAGCGGCGGGGCCTGGCGGTCGGAATCCACGAGGGGGTGGGGGCGTACCTGCCCGAGGCGGGCGCCGATCGCTTTCGGAACTTCTTCGCCTGCCACGCCGCCTCGCATCCGATGGAGCAGATGCTGGCGATGCTGGCGCTCATCGGCGGCGGCGTCCTCGAGCGTCACCCCCAGCTGCGCGTCGCGTTCCTGGAATCGGGCTGCGGCTGGCTGCCGTACTGGCTCTGGCGGATGGACGAGCACGGGCAGCAGACGGAGGGCGTCGCTGGCGAGCCGCAGCTCTCCATGAAGCCCAGCGACTACTTCCGCCGCCAGTGCTGGATCTCGTGCGAGCCCGACGAGCCCTACATCCCCCACGTCCTCGACTTCATCGGCGAGGATCGCCTGCTCTTCGCGAGCGACTACCCGCATCCGGACCACAAGTGGCCGGAGACGCTGGAGACGATGCTCGCCCTGCCGGTTCCCGACTCGGCCCGGCGGAAGATCCTCTGGGACAACCCCGCGGCGCTTTACGGTCTGGCCTGATGCGCCCGGTCCTCGTCGCGACGTCGCTGGCACTGTTCGTCCTGGCCGGACTCTGCGAGATCGGCGGTGGCTATCTCGTCTGGCGCTGGTGGCGGGAAGACGCGTCGTGGACCCTCGGCGGGCTGGGTGCTCTGATTCTCGCGCTCTACGGCCTCGTGCCGACCTACCAGCCGGCCAGTTTCGGACGGGCCTACGCCGCCTACGGCGGCGTGTTCGTGGTGCTGGCGATCCTGTGGGGCTGGGGAATCGACCGGGTGGCGCCCGACCGTTACGATCTCCTCGGGGGCCTCGTCTGTCTCACCGGCGTGGGCATCATCATGTACTCACCGCGCTGAGTCTCCGGACCGGGGTCCCCCCCAGGGGAGCGCGCGAGGTCAGGGGTTCTGCACCACGACGTCGACGGTGGCCGAGCCGGTGCGGCCGGCCGCATCCCGCACGGTGGCCTTCAGCGTCTGGGGTCCGTTGGCCACCCGCGTGGTATCCCACGGCAGCGCGACGTGCGTGCTCGAGGACGATTCGGTCCAGAGCGTGGTGGCGCCGACGGAAAGCGTGTAGGTGAACGGCGGCGTCCCGGGCGAGTCCACCCAGATGTTCGACCAGTCGATTCCGCTGACGGCTTCGCCCGGACGCGGCGACGTGAGCGCGATCGTCAGTGTGCCGGCCCCTCCGCCGTTGGCGACGGTGACGGTGCGGGTGGCGGTGGCGCCGGCGCTGTCGGTCACCGTGAGGCTCAGCGTGTGCGTGCCGCTGGCGGACGCGGTCGTGTCCCAACTACGACAAAGCGGGGCGCCCGCTGGCGGCTACCCGGATCCACCTGCGCGGGTTCCAGATCACCCGCGATCCCGAGTTGCTTGTCCGCGCCGCCGGCAGCTGGGCGCCGCGCGCGTTCCGGGCGTGGCTGGTCGGCCGCCTGCGTGGCCCGGCGTCGTCCCGCCGCCGGCGCTCGACCGGTGAATTCGAGCGCGAGCGGCCCGGCACCGACCGGGCGCCCTGAGCGCCAGGAAGGCTACAATCGCTCTTCGTGCGAGCGCCGCTGATCGCCCTGCTGTGCGCCACGATGTTCACCAGCATCTTCTGGCAGGGAGCGTTCCCGGCGCTGCTCCCCGACCTCGGGCGTAGCGCCGGCCTGGCCGACTGGCAGCTCGGCACCCTCGCCGGGGCGTTCGGCTTCGCGCGGATGGTCGCGGATATCCCGGTCGGCCTGTTCATCACCCATCACCTCCGGCGGGCGCTCGTGCTGTCGCCCCTGCTCCTGGCGGCGGGCGTGCTCTGCCTCGCCGGCGGCGGGCCGTTCGCGGTGCTGGTGCTGGGCCGCGCCCTCATGGGCGTCGGCCACGCCCTCAGCGTCGTCGCCGGGCTCACGGCGATTCTCCGCTACCAATCGGGCGGCGTCCTGGCCTCCGCGCTCAGCGCCTTCGAGCTGTCGGCGATGCTCGGGATCCTCGGGGGGACCGTCCTGCTCGGGCTCTTGCCGGCGGACCTGCCGTGGAACGTGGCGCTGCTGCTCATCTGCGCACCGCAGGCCCTGGGGGTCCTCATGGTGCCGTTTGTGCTGGCGGCGCTCCCCGTCGAGCCGCCGGGGGCCACCCGCCCGCTCTTCGCGCGTCCCGCCCGCTCGGCGTCGGCGCCCGTCACGGCGCTGGTCGTGCTGGCGTTCGCCGCCGGCGGCGTGATCGCCACGTCGTACTCGACGCTCGAGCAGTTCATCGTCCCGCTGCGGGCGGATCGCGAGTTCGGTCTGGCGCGGACCGGCATCGCGCGGCTGCTGATGATCGTACAGCTCTGCGACATCATCTGTCTGCTGCCGGCCGGGATGCTGGCCGACCGCCGGGGCGCGGCGCGCGTCCTGGGCCTGATGCTCCTCGTCTTCGGCGCCGGTGAGGGGCTGGTCGCGTTCGGCGACTTCGCCGCTCTGGTGGCGGGATGCGCGCTCTTCGGGGTTGGGATGGCCGCCTGGACGCTGCCGCTCAGCCTGGTGAGGCGCGAGACGCCGGCCGACCACGTCGGCTGGCGCACCGCGCTCTACCGCGTCGGGGTGGATGCCGGCGTTTTTCTCGGCCCGTTCCTGAGCGGATTTCTCGCCGGCGGCCGTTCACGTCTGTTCGCCGGCGTCCTGGCCCTCCTCCTGATGCTGATCGGCGTCGTGCTGCTGCGGCGCCGTCCTTGACGACCGACGGGGAGGAGGATCAGGCTCGGCGTCACCGCCCCAGCCGCTGCAGCGGCGCGCCGGCCAGGCGGGCGAGGATCCACTCACGGCGAAGCCCCGCCCCCAGCCGCTTGTAGAAGCGGATGGCCGGGGTGTTCCAGTCGAGCACCGCCCATTCCATCCGACCGCAGCCGCGGCGCACCGCGAGCCGTGCCAGGGCGGCCAGCAGCGTCTTTCCCGCGCCCCGCCCGCGCTCTTCGGGCAGCACGAACAGATCTTCGATGTAGAGGGTGGGGCGCCCCATGAAGGTCGAGTAGGTGAAGAAGTAGAGCGCGAAGCCGACGGCGCGGCCTCCGCGCCGGCAGATGAGCGCCTCGAAGTAGCGCCGGGCTCCGAAGCCATGACGGCGGATACGGTCGGCGGTGGCCTCCATCTGGTGGGCCAGACGCTCGTACTCGGCGAGACCGCGGATCAGCGCGACGATGGTCGGCACGTCCCGCCGGGTGGCGCGGCGGATGCTGAATCGGGGACGCCTCATGCAGCGGCGCCGCTACCTGAGCCTTCTCATGTCCTCGGGGAAGTTCGACGTGAACGAGTAGGACTTCACGGTGCCGTTGGGATTGAAGCGAACGGTGAGGTCTTTGGTCAGTTCTCCCCCGGCCCGCCGCTCGAGGTAAAACCAACGCCACGTCGGGTCCCCGCTGTCGATGCCGACCTGGTAGGGCGGTCCGAACGTGCGCTCCAGGAATGCCCGGTCGGTCGTCCCGATCACGATCGACGCCGGCACCGGCGAGGGAAAGAGATGGCCGGCCTTGAGCGCGCAGCCCGCGGCCAGCGTCAGGACGACGAGCGACGGGAGGACGAACGATCGCTTCATGGCGGCAGATTATCTCATTGACCGCCGTGTGCCCTCGGGACTAATCTCGCCCCCACCTTCGGACTGGCCCGCACGAGACCGGGATTCGCCGGGAGGCCGCATGATCTTGCCGCTGGCGCTGCCGTTTCTCTTCCTCATATTTCTGGGCCTGCTCGCCCTGCTGGTGTTCATGGTCGAGGTGCGTATCCTCGCCTACGCCTACCGCAAGATCGGCGTGCGACCCCGGTACATGCTGCTGGTGCTGCTGCTGTCGCTCCTCGGCAGCTACGTGAACATCCCGCTCTATGCGGTCCCGCTTCAGCGTCTGACCCCTCCCCAGGAGATCACGATGTACGGCCGAACCTACCTGGTGCCGCCGCAGCTCGAGAGCGGCACGACGGTCGTCGCCATCAACGTCGGAGGAGCGCTCCTGCCCCTCCTGTTGTCGGTCTATCTGTTCCTGCGCTTCAACCTGCGCCTCCGAATGCTCGTCGGCATGGCGATCGTGGCCGCCGTCGTCCACAGCCTGGCGCAGGTCGTGCCGGGTGTGGGCATCGTGGTGCCGATGTTCGTCCCGCCCCTGGCCGCCGCCGCGGTGAGCCTGGTGCTGGCGTTCCGGCGAGCCCCGCCGGTGGCGTATGTCTCGGGGTCGATGGGGGCGCTGGTCGGGGCCGACCTCCTGAACCTCGGAAAGATCGCGGAGCTGGGCGCCCCGGTCATCGCCATCGGTGGCGCCGGCACGTTCGACGGTGTCTTTCTCACCGGCATCATCGCGGGACTGCTCGTGTGAAAGGCCGGGATCGCTGGGACAGACGAGAGAGGAGAGACCCGATGAGCGAGAGAAGCCTCCGCCACACCTGCGTCGTCGGCCTGATGGCCCTCGGTTTCGCCGCCCCCGCGCTCTGGCCGGCCCCGGCGGCGGCTCAGAACCAGCACATGGAGGTGATCCACCACCCGAACTACGACCGGACGGTGTTCATGCCGTTCGTCCCCGCCCTCAAGATCAAAAGCGGAAAGATCCTCTGGCTCTCGGGGACGACCGCCTTGCCCGTGTATCACCACCACCCGCACCGGCGCGAGGAGATTGGCAAGTACTTCGTGAACGACCTCGAGACCCAGACCCGTATGGCCATGGAGGGGATCAAGCAAACCCTCGAAGCGGCGGGGGCGACGTTCAAAGACGTGGTGCACGTCTTCGTCTTCCGCGCCCGGCCCCGGATCGGCGACATCGGCAAGGCCAGCGCGGTCATCAACTCGTACTTCGCGCCCTACAACCACAAGCCGACCTCGACGAACCTCGCCGTCGTGGAGCTCGGCGAGCCCGAGCAACTGATCGAGATCCAGATGGTCGCGGTGGTCGATTAGTGAGGCGGGCGACGACGACATGCAGACGCTCCTTCGTCGGATCGGCGCTCCGGCGGTTCTTCCCGCCCTCTTGGAGCGGGCGCGGGGAGGCTCCTGAACCGGCGGCGGACAGTTGCCACGCCGGGTCGAGGCTCGCGGGCCTCCCCCGATCCTGGCGGGGCCAGCGGTCCGGCTCTCGGGCCCGAGGCTCGGGGCCACCCGGCCCGGGGGGCATCGCCCGCTCGATCCGGGTCGGGTCGGCTTCGCCGGGGGCCGCCAGACGTCGTCGCAGGGCGCGCCTGTCAGGCGCTGGTGTCCGACGAACGTCACGCTGTCATCTGTCGATCACTCATGCGTAAATGATGGAAAGGAGGTGCTCTTTTGAATCGGGCGCTTCGATGATCGGCGGGGGTGGCGCGGATGTTGCTGACCGGCGGTAAAGCTAACCCGCGGGGAGGCGCTGTGATGCTCGTTAGCCAGGTACTCGGGATGTTCTCGACCGACCTAGCGATCGACCTCGGGACGGCCAACACCCTGGTGTTCGTGCGGGGCGAGGGCATCGTCCTCAACGAGCCCTCGATCGTCGCGATGCGTCAAACGGACCACGCCGTGATCGCGGTGGGGCGCGAGGCCAAGGCCATGCTCGGCCGGACGCCGGGGAGCATCCTGGCCATCCGGCCCTTGAAGGATGGGGTCATCGCGGACTTCGACGTCACCGAGAAGATGCTGAAGTACTTCATCTCGAAGACGCGCCGGGGGGCCCGGGCGCTCGGCCGGCCCCGGGTCGTCATCGGCGTCCCGTCGGGGATCACCCAGGTGGAGAAGCGGGCGGTCCGGGATTCGGCGCTCCAGGCCGGGGCTCGGGAGGTGTACCTCATCGAGGAGCCGACGGCGGCGGCGATCGGGGCCGGCCTGCCGATTCACGAGCCCGGCGGCAACCTGATCGTCGACGTCGGCGGGGGAACGACCGAGGTGGCCGTCATCTCGATGTCGGGCACGGTGTACTGCAACTCGGTCCGGATCGCCGGCGACGAGATGGACGAAGGGATCGTCCAGTTCATCAAGAAGCACTACAACCTCCTGGTAGGCGAGCGCCGCGCGGAGGAGATCAAGATCGCCCTCGGCTCGGCGTATCCGGTCGGTGGCGAACGACGCACCATGGACGTCAAGGGGCGTGACCTCATCGACGGGATCCCGAAAACGATCGTCATCACCGATGACGAAATCCGGGAGGCGCTGCGGGAGCCGGTGATGACGATCGTGGAGACGGTCCGCACCTGCCTGGAGCGGACGCCGCCGGAGCTCGCTGCCGACATCATCGAGAAGGGCGTGGTGCTCACGGGTGGGGGCGCCCTCCTGCGGGGGTTGGATCGGCTGTTGCAGCAGGAAACGCATCTGCCCGTGACGGTGGCCGATGATCCGCTCTCCTGTGTGGCGCTGGGGACCGGGAAGGCGCTCGACGACATCGATCTCTTGAAGAAGGTCGCTATTCCGGCGTGAGCGAGGCGCGCAGCCTGGATGTGATCGGTGAGGGTCGCGACTACCTCCTCATCATCGTCTGCCGGCGCGAGTCCTTCCTGTGCACCCCTCTCCGGCAGATCTTCGAGGAAAACGAACACGTCGAGATCGTCCTCGACCGGCGCCGGGGCGAGCGAGCCTCGCCGGCGGTGGCTCCGGGGGTCGAACGAGATCGGCGCGAGCACGACGTCGAGGCCTCGCTGCGAGCGCTCGGTTGGGCGATCGTGACGCGCCGGGTTTCTGTCACGCGGGGCTAGGCGGGCCCGAAACCACCTAGCGCGATTCGCGGGAGGTCTGGCGCCGGTAGTTCATGAGGTCCTGCAGGACGATCGCCCAGCCCAGCGCCCGGAGCTGGTTGTTGACGTCGAAGCGCCCCCGCCGGTCGCCGCGGCGCCGGTCGGGAGTCTGGGATCCCTGGCGCTGGCGCCGCTCCGCACCCCGACGATCGAGGATGACCCGGACCGTGCTGTTGCCGGAGAAGGCGCGCTTGGCGTACTCGTAGAGCTTCGTGCGGTTGTGGGCGACGATGAACAGGTTTCGGGCGATCGCGCGCTCACCCTCCTGTCGGCTCGGCGTCGCCTCCTTGTCGCTGGCCCCGCGAACGAGTCCGCGGAGCGGGTCCGACGGCGCCAACTCGAAAAACCGCGAGAGCGAGGTCCAGGTCTTGCTCCCACAAGCTGGGCACGACGACACGCCGATCTCAAAACATTCATCGCAGTCGAGGCACATCGCCAGACGTCGCAGGGGCACATGCACGCGCGGCATGAGCCTTCGTACGCGGCCGATCATCGACCTTCGGCCTCCCGGCGTGGGCCACCGTCCGGCGGCCCGGCGACGGGTGCACCCCATCGGGGCCCGGACAGCGTTCGTCCGTCGGGGCGGCGCCGGGGGTCCGCGTGCACGCGGGATCGGGAGCGGCGGGTCTGGATGGCCACCAACGACGTGGTCAGCGCGGCGTGCCGACTTTAGCGGCGTCGGCGGTGTCGCCGATCCACCGGGAGTGTTCAGGACGGGGACCGGTCGAGGTCCGGGGGCGGGAGGCGGCCCGATCGTGTTGGAGGTTGCGCCCGATCCGGTCGGCGACGAACAGGAGCGCAGTGACGAGCGCCAGTCCGAGAATCTTCATCGCTTCCACACCGTTGAGGCATAGCGCGTGCCAGCCGCGGAAGGCACTAACTGCGCGAGGATAGGGCCCGAGAGGAGACCCGGGAGTGGCAAAACTGGCAGGAATCTTCCTGTCACCGTGACACGCCCGTACGTCGCGTGAACGACATCACCCGGGCTCTCAACGGAGCGGCTGGGCGGCGGCGGGGGCACTTGCCGTTTTGCCGGGAGGGACCGCGGAGCCCGCGCCGATCGAGGGCAGCCGACCGACTTCGACCGCCAAAATTCGGCGGTAACTGACGGCGGTCTGCTGGCCATCGGTCTCGAGAACGACGCCGTCGTCCGTCGCCCGAACCAGAGTCCCGGCGATGGGGTTGGTCGCATTCTTCACCGACACGAGCACGTGCTGGCCCATGTGGAGTTCCGCCTCGGCCTTCCAGAGCTGATGGACCAAGTCAGCCATCTGGTTGAACTCCTGGATCACGCCAATCCCCGGCACCTGCATCTCCTTGTCGAGCCCGGTGACGGGAACGTGCGATGCAACCTGACTGACGGTTCGAACCAGCTCGGACACGCGCGTCATGAGCACCCTGAAGATATAGAAACCCAGCAGGGCCACGCCCAGGGCCAGGCCGAGCCCGATATCGTACTCGAGCTGGTTGATGGCGTTCAGCGCGTAGAGGCTGTAAGCGAAGACCAACAGCGGCAGGACCGAGATCATCGCGAACACCACCGAGGCGGCTTGCTGCAGTGTGTGCTTTCCGGGCCGGGGTTCGGTCGCCTGCATCTGGACTCCTCCGGATCTGTTGTTCAGCCTGACCACCGGAAGGGACAGACACATAGACCCGGGCGCGCGATCACATCACCGGTGCCGCGAGGCTCGGCGGCGACATGTGCCCGATCCGCCGCGGTGGCCGGCCGCGTGCGTGCAGCGAGCCGGCCAGCGGTGACCAGAGCGACGAGGATGGCGCCCAGCGGCATGATGACGAGAGCGATGGTTATCAGCCAAACTTTGCCGTCCCTCCAGAACGGCTTCTCGCGGTCGATATCACGCCTCCGGTTCCGCATCCGCGTTTCCTCGCCGCTCGACCGCTACTGGGCGGGCGAGCCCCGCTTCTTGGACGACAGCAACAATCGGACCACGGGGCAGCACCGACCAGCTACGTGAGCGAATATCCGCGCGGCTTTTGGAATCTCGTCCAATTGCTTCCAATCCTGCTCGCCACGAGGTCGCTCGCCCCAAAGGAGTTCCTCCCGAGGATGGCAGCCTTCTGTGTCAGCGTGTCCATTCGTGCCGGGCGCGCACGGACATCGGAGGTCGGGGGTGACGGGCTCGGGCATCGGCGCATTGCCCGCCGTGCGGGGCCGTGAGATCATTCGAACGCCTGAGGACCTCAGAACCAAGCCGTGAGCCCAAGAGACGATTCGTCGGAGTCACCCGCATATTTGTTCATCGTGGCACGTGATCGGCCCGACGTCCTGCGAGCCGCCCGAGAACGCTTCACCGATGACGAGACGATACTGATCGTCGCCGATCGGCGGCAGGGAGAGCGCCGGCAGCGCACTCGGCCGCACGAGCCGGACCGGCGCCGGAGTGATCGTCGCCGTCCTCTGAAGTTCTGGGAGGATCTGCACGCCCGCCCCTGCCTCGTGGTTCCTGTACATTCGCAAACAGCGGGAGGTGGGCCGACACGTGAACGCTCCGCCGCTCCCGGGGCCGGAGAGTCGCCAGACACGGATTCGGACGTCGGAGGAGTGGAGCCTCAGCGGCGGCTTGATCGCTGGAGACACGAGGGCCAGGTCCTGCTGGGCGATGTCATTCCGAGACTGCTCGAGGAGCATGAGCGGATGCGAACGAGAGCCGACGCGGCCGGCCAGGAATGTCAAAAGCTCCGGGCCGATCTCGCCGCGCTGGGCCATGCAATCGGCGTGCTCCGTGCAGAGAACGAAGTGCTGCACGCGCAGCGGGCCGTCCTCGGAGGGAGCTTGGAAGAGCTGAAACGACTCCTGGAGCCCGTTGCTCGCGCCCTTCAAGGCCTTGCGGACAAGGCGCGCTGGCTGCCTAGCGCCTGAGCCGCTGTTCGCGCACTGACACCCCTCGTCACGGCTTGAGCCTCGCTGTCACGCCTGAGCAGCGCCACCGGCGACGACTTGCCTCTAAGTCCTGGACTCATAGCCTCTTTTAGAACTGGCATCGCTTGTGCTCCCCGCCAGGTCCTTGGGCGCCATCACTATGCTCAGCGTTCTCCGTGGACTCGGTGAGTTGAACTGGCCGACCCGCCAGATCTCGCGTCTC
Organism: Candidatus Rokubacteria bacterium 13_1_40CM_69_27; assembly: GCA_001917535.1. Classification (GTDB taxonomy): domain Bacteria; phylum Methylomirabilota; class Methylomirabilia; order Rokubacteriales; family CSP1-6; genus MNEF01. The sequence goes on along the minus strand of MNEF01000006.1, from coordinate 6,555 downwards.
CGTGCTGCCCTCGCGACCGGAGTTCTCATGCCCTGGCCCGGCCTCCCCTCTTGGCGGGGCGTCTCGATGTCCAGGCGACTGCTCGTGTTGAACGCGCTCCTCCTGGCGGTCGCCCTTGCCTTCGCGGTCCTCATCGCGCGGCAGCTCATGACGCCCATCGAGGCGCCCGTCCGTCTCCGGACCCCAGTGGCGATGTCGCGGATCTCCGCGACCACCGTCGTGGCTCGACGGGAGTCGACGAGTGGGTACGAGGGCATCGCCCGCCACAACCTCTTCAGCCCCAGCCGGACGGAGACGCCGCAGGGTCCGGCCGCCGGGGTCACCCAGTTCCCACGCCCATACCTCTACGGAATCGTTCTCACGCAGACCGCGAGAATTGCCTATTTCGAGGATCCGGTCACGAAGCGGCTGGCCGGGTATCGGGTCGGGGATGCGCTGATCGGCGGAACATTACAGAGGATCGATGCCGAGCATGTCGTGATCGCTCGACCAGACGGCCCGGTGGATGTCCATCTACGGGATCCGGGCAAGCCCCGGTCCGGGGCCGTGGCGACCGGGCCCCTGGCCGGCGCCCCGGGCCTGCCCCCGGTGCCTTCTCTTCCCTCTCAGATGCCCTCCTCGGTGCCGAGCGCCCCGCCCCAGTTCATGATGCCCCAGTAGGCACTGAGGCGCGTCCTCCGTCGTTGGGGCGCCGTCACGGCATATAGCGCCTGACGAGCGCATACCCGAGCCGGTCGAGCTCGTGGCTGAGGTCCCGGGCCCGCCGGTCGCCACGGCGGCGGTCCCCCTCGTAGGGCATTGGGCTCCGGCGGCGCTGGCCGACGCGGCGATCGAAGACGATCTCCATCGCCTCTTCCCCGGCGAACGCGGTCCTGAGGTATTCGTAGCGTTTCGGTTCCGCTCGAGACACGACGAACAGAAGGCGGCTCATTCTCCCTCCCGTCACATCCTTCACCATCAGACTCCCACCCTACATGCCATCACCATTTTCTGATAGCACGCGACGAGAGCACAGGCGTGGGTCGTGCGGCCGTGGCCTGGTCAAGGAAGCCCGGGGAGGAACAGGCCAGTGCCGGTAAGTTTCTGATCATCTCCCCTGGATCATCCTCTGGCAAATGCCACAAAATCGCGGGCTTACAGGTCTGGTCCGCTCGTTGCTCTCTTCCCCGGTAGACCTCTTTCCGACAAGGGCAAACCAGCCGCGAGGCTGGGACGCAAAGCCGCGGGTCAGGGCTCGAGGCCCTGACGGCCGGGCTGCCGAAGAAGGAGGGGCGGGATCGAACCCTGCTCCTCGGGGGAGAGGCACGAGGGAGGGGCAGGGTCATGAAGACCAGGATCTCTATCCGCGTACTTCTCGTCCTGTCATTCGTGCTGGTGATGAGCGCAGGCCGGGCCGCCGCTCAAGACGCGACCCTGTATGAGCTCACGGAGAACATGAAGCTCACACGCGGGAAGGTCGTCCATCGCGTGGCGACCTCGGCGCTGGTGGGTTTTGCGAAGGTCGGCACCCCGCTGTGTCCATCAGCCACGGCGACAGCGGCGAAGGGAAAGTGCTGGATCAACGCCGTTGGGTCCGACCGCGTGAGCGAAACGACCGGGCTGGGCACGTTTGACGGAAACTTCAGCGTGGTCGTTCAGGGCGACAACCCGGTAGATGGTCCCGAGCTGGTGGTGATGAAGGGCCGCTTCAGCGGCCAGATGGACTTCGCGCCGGCCCTCCTCCACAACCTCCCCTACGGGACCGTGGAGGGCTCCTTCGTCGTCGAGCAGAGCGGGAGGAAGATCCCGTTCACCGGGGTGTTCCGCTTGCCGATGCTGGGGAGCTTTGCGGTGGCGGTGGGCGTCGACCCCGTCAGCGGCGTGCCCGTCACCCGCACGCTCCGGGAGCTCTTCTGCCCATTGACGCCGAGCCCGAATCCGAACCTGGGAGGCCCGGACATCGCCTACGTAGACACCACCGATGGCGCGCCCAATGGGAAGTGCATCGATGTGCTGCCCACTGAGCTCGGTCTGGGCTGGCCCACGGTGAGATTCGACGTCACGTTCTAGCCCGAGGCTCGATAGGAGGTCGGCAGATGTCCTGGAAGGATGGAAGACGCTGGCTGATCACCGCCGTCCTCGTCGTCATGCCGTTCGGTGGGGCGGTCCTCCTGCTGTACGGGGCGGGGCGGCTCGCGATCCGCAAGCGGCGCCGGCGAGGAACCACGGCAGGAGCCGATCCCGGTGCGCCTCTGCGGGCGGGATGAGCACGCCACGTAGAGGCCGCCGGAATCGCCTTCCCCGGGAGCGCCTGCTCGGACTCGGGATGCTTCTCCTGGCAGTGATTTCCGGGTACATGGCGTCCCTGCCTGGCGCCGGAGATGAGATGCCTCCGGTCGCGTGCGCTCCGGTCGATCTTCCCGCGCGGCTCGAGAGGATGCGCGCCATGGGGATCGACTGCCATATCAAGGACGTCGCCATTCGTTATGGCGTCTCGGAGGATCTGATTGCCGCGATCATCGAGACCGAATCCAGCTTCGACCCGCGGGCCGTGTCCCGCCGGGGAGCGCGCGGACTGATGCAGCTCATGCCCGCGACCGCGGCACTCCTCGGGGTGGGCGATCCCTTCGATCCGCGGGAGAACATCGAGGCTGGCGTGCGACATCTTCGCGCCCTGATGGACCGGTTCGACAACGACCTGCCGCTCGTTCTCGCCGCCTACAACGCGGGCGAGCAAGCGGTAATCCAATACGGCGGGATTCCGCCCTATCCCCAGACGCGCCAGTACGTGAGCCGGATCCTGCGCCGGCTCAACCGCGATGGGACCAAGACGATACGTTCCGAGCCGGGCTCGCGCGTCAGAGCCGACCACTCGGTGCCAATCCGAGTAGGCTGAGCAGGGGAGAACGTCCCCGGGGTTGCTCGGCGCGCGGCAACACCTGGTAGCGGCACCGCTGGGCGCCCAGTCCTCGCGGATGCTCGTCCGAGTCACGGTTCCCCCCTTTCGGTCGTCACCGTACTTCCGCGGCGGACCCCCTGTCTCTGGTAACCATAATTTTGAGGTGACGCGGCCCCTTGACGTCCTGCGGCCGGGTGCTTAGACTCCGGTCACCCGTATCGGACACCTCCCCACGACTCAATGAACGCGACTGACATCGATAATGAACGCGACTGATCTGTCTCGGCTGCTCACCGCCCGTCTCCTGGTCGACGTCCTGGCCTGGACAACGCTCGCGGCGTTCGTCCTGCTGATTCTCATGATTCTCGCCCACCGGCTCAACCCGCACACCGGCGTCTACCGTCGCGACGTGAAGGGCGATCGGGCCACCGGTGCGCGCCGCTCGAGCGCCGTGTCGGCGGCCGCCGGGGTCGGTCCGTCGGGCGACCGCGCCTCCTCGCGCGGCGCGTCGACCGACCGGTCGCCCATTCGGTTTCTGATCGTCGTCTCACGGAGTGATCCGGCGCGGTACGAGGAACTCACGCGGGTGTTCTTCCGGGCCGAGAACACCGAGGTGATCTTCGACCGGCGCCGCGGCGATCGCCGCTCGCTTCGCATGCGAATTCCTATCGAGCGCCGGCGCGCCGACCGTCGTCAGCGGCCTACTGCAGAGGACCTCCGCACGACCGGCTGGGCACTCTTGCGGCTGCCTGCCTAGGACGCCGCGGGTCGGCGCGCCGCGCGGCCGCGACCCGGGGCCTCTCGTCACGCGGCCGCCCCACCAGAGCGGGCGCACCGACCGCCACCCCTTACGAAGTTGCTCGGCCCGGCGGTCCCGCCGTCTCCGCGGCGGTGGGCGGATCAGGTGATCGAATGAGACGAGTTGCTGAATGCACCGGGTGGGTGGACTCGGCAACGAACACCACCAGATTCACCCAGACGGCCCCCAGCGCCAGCCCGCCCACGACATCGCTCAGCCAATGGGCGTTCAGGATCACCCGAGCAGAGCCCGCGAGCGCGGCGACGAGCAGCGCCCCTCCGTAGAGCGAGAGCCGCGTGAGCCGGGTCACTCGGCACCCGAGCAGCCACGCCAGCAGGCCGCACGCCACGAGTGCGACAAAGGCATGCCCGCTTGGGAATCCGTAGCTGCTCAGCGACCACGGAGCATGCGCTCGCGGGCGCGGGATGCTGAACACAAGCTTGAGGATCCCACTGAGGAACCAGGCTCCCGTAGTCCCGATGAGGAAGACCAGGACGTCGTGATAACGCTTGGCCATCAGGAGCGCCACCGTCACGGCGCCCACGGCCACGACCAGACCTTCGCCCGTTGCACGACTCAGCGCCGATGCGATGGTGTGGACTGTCGGATCGGAGGCGATGATGGCCACTGCCTCGTGGACCTTCCGGTCCAGTCGGAGGATCATTTCCTGGTCCTCGCCCCGGAGGACATCTTCGGCCACAGCAGTGAACATCGCCGCCGGCACCAGCGCTGGGACGAGATGGCGCGCGCGGCCTGAGAAAGCCCTCCGCACGCCGGCCGCAGCCCGCGAACGGTGATCGAGGAGGGTCCAGAGGGCGAGCACCGCGAGCAGGCCGGCCAGGGCCGCCAGGACGGCCTTCGGAATGTCGTCGATGACTTGGAAAGCCACCGGTAACTCGCCAGCCTCCCCTCAGAGCATAAGGAGAGCGGGTCGCGAATCATAGAGTTTTTCGCATCGCCTAGGCGCAGCAATTTTGGCGACAGCGTCGCCTCCTTGACACGCGACGGATCGCGGCTTTGGCCTAACTCCTCGTAACACCGTCTCTCGCGGTCTGGCACACGGATTGCGGTGGTGACTCGAGCGTCCCGCCGCCCCGAAAGCGTCTCGCGGCGTGACTGCCCCCCGAACGAAAAGTGATCAGGACCGAGGAAACCAGCACGCAGATCGTCCGGCGTTCCGTCCGAGTGGACGGGCGCCAGGTCTCCTATCTGACGGTGGCGGATCCGACGGCAGAGGAATTGATCCTTCTGATTCATGGATCGGGAGTGAGCGCGCGCTACTGGACGGAGCAGCTCCTTGGCTTGGCGAAAGCGCTGCAGGTCCTGGCTCTGGACCTGCCTGGACATGGCGAGTCCGATTCGATCGCGGACTCGAGCGTCGAGGCGTACGCCGATGTCGTCGCCGGGTTCCTGGCCGTCCTCGGCACGGGTCCCGTCGTTGTCGCCGGGCACTCATTGGGTGGCGCAGTCGGCCTGGCGCTCGCCGTTCGGCGGGAACGCGCGGTCCGAGGCCTTGTCCTCCTCTCCAGCTGCGCGAAGGTTTCCCGGACCAATAGCTGGACAGAAAACCTCCTTTCATATCTCCCGGGGCCGCTCCGGAAGATCCTTTTCTTCATGGCGGCCAAGAAGATGCTGTTCGCGCCGGGGGCATCGGATCTGGCGGTCCGGCTGGGGATGCAAGAGCTCGCCGCCTGCCGACCGGAAACTATCCTGCAGGACCTGCGGGCTGCGAAAGCCATGGACTTGACGGAGCAGGCGAGAGGACTCGATGTTCCCGTCCTCATCATGTGCGGGAGTCGAGACAAGGTCACTCCTCCCGCGCTCTCTGAGCGGCTGCATGGGTTGATCCGACGATCCCGGCTCGACATCGTCGAGGGAACGGGACACATGCTGCTGCTGGAGGCCCCCGAGCGAGTCAACCGGGACATCTTGGACTTCGTTGGCTCGCTCGGGGCCCAGCGCGAGGCGTCTTTGTCGCGGCGGTTTCGCGAGATCCCCATGCGGTCGCTGCTTCGTCGCCTTCTCGACCGCGCGAGAGTGCTGTTTCGCTGCCGATAGCCGCTCGCGTCCTCAGAGGGGAAGGTGCGCGCAGAGGCTCACGTCAGGGGTAACGGCGACTGTTGGTTCAGCCCGACGGCGTAGTCCTCACGCGAGCGTCTCACTGGCTCGTGTAGCCCCGCGTGCGCATGCAGCTCGCGTACGCGGTGCGGTACTGCTCGTTCTGCTTGCGATTCTCGTTGATGCCATAGAGGGTTCCACCGCCCGCGCCGAGGATGCCGCCGATGGCGGCGTCCTTGGCGACGTCCACGACCTTGTCGCGCTGCTCCCGCTGAGGACCGGCCTGCCGCGCCGCGTACTCGTTGCAGGCATTCACGACAGACTCCGGCGGAGTCCCGGAGGCGCGCTGAGGAGTGGCCGGGCCCCCTGCCGGCTTGGTGGGCGTCGGCTGGGGTACCGGCGTCACCGCGGCAGGAGTGGCCGGCGTGGAGCCCTGAGGCTCTGCGAGGGTTTGTGGACTCGCTGCTGAAGTCTCCGCGTTCCGATCGGACGCCCGACCCGACCAGTTCACGACGACGAGCCCGGTGATAAGCGCCGCGGCGATGACGAGTGCCATACTGATCGCGGTGAACTTCCAGGGGGGGGTGACCTGATCTCCGACATCTCGGAGCCTCCTCTTCGTGACGGCTTCCGCACCGTTAACCTTCGATAGCGGAACAATCCTCCCCGGCTCCGCTCGCGCCCGCGAGCTGGGAGCGGAATTTTGAGAGCACGCGCCATGCCACCGACGTTTGAAGAGGCTCCAGGTAGCCGACGAGAGGAGGGTGAGAGGGCAGGATCACCGGACCCCGGCTATCGAGAAGAAGCGCCAGAGAAGGCC
>MNEF01000099.1 GCA_001917535.1 Candidatus Rokubacteria bacterium 13_1_40CM_69_27 | reverse complement strand
CGCGGGCGAGGTGCGTGTCAACGGCCGGCGAGTCGCCGGGCCCGCGCCCGAGCGGGCCATGGTGTCACCACTTCACGGTGAGCGCGGTCGAGTTCCTGGTGGGGCTCGGCCTGTCGGTCGCGGTGGGCCTCCCCCTCGGCGTCCTGCTCGGGCGCGTGCGATGGCTGGACGACCTCTTCGACCCCTTCGTGACCTCGCTCAACGCCACGCCCCGGATCGTCTGGCTGCCGCTGCTGATCCTCTGGTTCGGCATCGGGGTGTGGTCCAAGGTGATGATCGTGTTCCTCGGCGCGGTGTTCCCGCTGCTGGTCAACACCTACGAAGGCGTGCGGAACGCCGATCGCGTCCTCGTGAACGTCGTGCGCTCGTTCGGGGGGAGTGAGTGGCAGGTGGCCCGGATCGTCGTGCTGCCCGGCGCGCTGCCCTACGTGGTGGCCGGGCTGCGACTGGCCATCGGACGGGCCATCCTCGGCGTCGTGGTCGGCGAGTTCGTCGGGGCCAGCCGCGGCCTCGGCTACATGATCGCCGCGGCCGCCTCCAGCTACCGGGCGGACGTGATGTTCGCCGGGATCCTGGTCCTCATGACGCTGTCCCTGGCGCTGACCTTCTCGGTGAAGGCCGTGGAGGCGCGTCTGACGCGGTGGCGCCCGGAGGCTGCCGAGAGCTTCTGACCGATTCGCGACACACGAAAAGGAGACGTCCATGGCACCTTCGCTGCAACGGCTTTCGCTGATCCTGCTCGGCTTCGTCCTGCTCTCGCTCGCGGCCGGGCCCGCCGCCTCCCAGGCGCCCGCGCGTGGTCACGGCGCCGAGGGACACGACATGGAACTGGTCGGCCACGACGACCTCCAGGGCCGCTCGGCCTACCAGCCCACGATCCATCAGCAGCGCGGACGCTGGATCGCGTACGTCGGCCACCACGGCGGGCGTGCGCGCAATCCGCTGACGGGGGTCGACGAGGACAGTGGCGTGTCGATCGTGGACGTCACCGATCCGGCCCGGCCCCGGTACCTCACCCACATTCCCGGGATGCCCGGTGGCCCCGAAGCGGGCGGCGCCCAGATGGTGCGCGCGTGCGAGGGCTCGAAGCTGCCGAAGGGAGGGGCCGGCCGGACGTATCTGCTGCGGACGTTCGGCAACTCGCTCCCGAACTCGGGCCACGAGGTGTGGGACGTGACGGACCCGGAGAAGCCGCAAAAGCTGAGCACGGTCCTCTCCGGGCTCACCTCGACCCACAAGAACTGGTGGGAGTGCGAAACGGGAATCGCCTACCTGATCTCGGGCGATCTGGCCGGGCAAAAGCCACTCGCACTCGGCCCCTCGGGCTGGCGCACCTGGCGGATGACCAAGATCTATGACCTCAGCGATCCCGCCAAGCCGGTCTTCATCCGCGACTTCGGGCTGGCCGGCCAGGAGCCGGGCTCGACCGGGCCGATCCCGATCGCCCACGGCGTGCACGGTCCCATCGCCCTCGGCCACCGTGTCTACTTCGCCTACGGCACCAGCGCCGAGGGCGCCCTCCAGATCGTGGACCGCCAGAAGCTTCTCACCGGCCCCAAGGAGCCGACGGCGGCGAATCTCAACTTTCCCGAGATCAGCCGACTCTATATGTCGCCGAACTGGGGCGGCCACACCGCATTTCCCGTGCTGGGCGTGACGATCCCCGACTGGGCGCCCAACACCGAGGGACGCGTGCGCGACTTCGTCGTTGTCGTCTCCGAGGCCACCGGCAACGAGTGCCGCGAGTACCGGCACGCGACCTTCGTCATCGACATCAGCACCGAGGCCAAGCCGTTCTCGGTGGCCACCTTCGAGGCGCCGGAGTCGAAGGGCAACTTCTGCCGCCGGGGCGGCCGCTTCGGCCCGCACTCGAGCAGCGAGTCGTTCGCGCCGATCTTCTACCGCAAGCTCGTGTTCATCGCCTACTTCAACGGCGGTGTCCGGGCCATGGACATCCGCAACCCCTATGCGCCGCGCGAGGCCGCCTTCTACATTCCGGCAACGACGGAGAGGACCGCCGAGCGCTGCGTGACGACGGACGGAGCGCGGGCCTGCAAGGTCGCCATCCAGACCAACAATGTCGAGGCGGACGAGCGCGGCTACGTCTACCTTGCCGACCGCGCCAACACGGGACTCCACATCGTGAGGCTCACCGGCGAGGCCCGGAGGATCGTGGGCGGGAACTGAGGCTCGAACCGGACCTCGCTCGCCGCCAGCGCCCGGCGCCCTCACCCACCCCGGGCGCCCTCGGCGAGCGCGCGGAGCTTGGCGAATGCAAGATCGCGCGGCAGGTACTTCATCCCGCAGTCCGGCGCCGCCACCAGCCGCGCGGCCGTCACGTGGCGCAGCGCGGCCTCCAGGCGCGCCGCCACCGTGCCCGGCGACTCCGCGGTCGGGTCGTTGAGGTCGAGAACGCCGAGCACGATGGTCTTCGAGGGCAGCGCGGCCAGCGCCGAGAGGTCCAGCTTCGGCTGGGCGGCCTCGATGGAGACGTGGGAGGCCACGCAGCGCTCGAGCTCGGGCAGGAACGAGTAGCCGCTCGGCTTGTCCTTCACCGCGAAGGCATAACCGAAGCAGAGGTGGACGATGGTGGGCTTCCGGATTCCGGCCAGCGCGCGGTCGATGGCCGGCACCGCGTAGGCGCGGGCGCGCTCGGGCTGGGCCTGCATGTAGGGCTCGTCGAGCTGCAGCACATCGACCACGGCCTCGAGCTCGCGTAGCTCGGCGTTGACGGCGACCGCGTAGGCCTGGGCCAGGCGCTCCTCGTCCCGGTAGTAGTCGTCCTGGGCGAGCTGGGCCATCGTGAAGGGCCCCGGCACCGTCACCTTGATCGGCCGGTCGGTCGCCGCGCGGAGGAACTGCGCGTCCCGCAGGTTTACCGGGCGGGCACGCGCGATGGGGCCGACCACGCGCGGCACGGGCGTCGGCACGCCCCGGCGGTTGATCGCGGTGCCCGGGCGGTCGAGATCGAGGCCTTCCAGGGCGTTGGCGAACTCGTTGAAGTAGCTTTCCCGGCGCTGCTCCCCATCGGTGATCACGTCGATGCCGGCGCGCTCCATGTCGGAAACCGCGACCCGCACGGCGTCATCCTGCGCCTCCCGCAGCCACGGCTCGGCCACCCGCCACACCTGGCGCATGCGGACGCGCGGGACCGCGGTGAGCTGGAACTGCGTCTTGTCCACGAGCCAGTCCGGCTGTGGATAGCTGCCGACGACGGTGGTGGGGATCCGGCTCATGGGCGACGGTCACCATGCTCCCGAAGGCCGGACGCTCAGGACGACAGATTCAGGATCTCTTTAGCGCTCCCCGTCATGAGTTGCCGCATCTCGGCCTCGGTCATCCCATAGGCCCGCAGCGTCGCCACCAGCAGACGGTAGGCCTCGACCGTCTCCGGCAGGAGAGGGATGCCCGCGTCGCTGGACAGCATGAAATGCTCCGGCCCGACGGCGCGAATCGCCCCCACCATGTCTTGCGGGTCCACCCCCAAGAGCGGCGAGAGCTCGTCCCACGTCAGCGCGAAACGAACGCCGGCGGCGGCCCAACGCTTCATCTTCGGCACGTCGAACTCGAACACCTCGCTGAAGGGATGGTCGATGAACGCTCGCGTGTAGCCGATGGCGCCGATCTCGTCGGCCAGCGCGTCCATCTCCTGCGGCGAGAGGTGTCCGAACGACAGCGTGACGCCGTGGTCGGCGACCAGCCTCACGGTGTCACGAACCTCCGGCAGCAATCGGCCGTGATCGTCCAGGACGTACAGTCCGGTCTTGAGCGCTTCCTCCCAGGCGACCGGCGGCACCGGCTCGTCGTACCGCCGCCTTTCATCGAACCACTTGCCGCGGCCGCCCAGCCGGGAAATGCTCCAGGCTGACGTGACCGGCGGCATCCACACCCCCATGACGCCGCCTTCGACGGCCTCCCTGATGTGGGCGAAGTCGATGGGCCGCAGCGGAATCCCGATCACGTAGGCCGACAGGCACTTCACCGGGCGCAGGCCGTCTTGCTCGGCCCAGCGGTCCACGTCCTCCTGGACCCGGCGAGCCACCTCCCACGGACGGCCGGCCGAGATGCTCTTGAACAGGATGGCCCTCATGCCCGCCCGGCTGGCCTGCTGCGCAGCATGCAGCGGCTCCTCTTCGTCGTTGCCGCGCGCATGGGCGTGGACGTCGATCGCGTCCGTCAGGTCGTTCATGGTCGCCTTGTTGGCTCCCAGTCCGTAGCGCGCTTGGTACGACCTGCCGACTCGCCGGCTTACCATAGGTCCCTCGTGTGCGGGAGGATCGGTGGTGGCTAACGGATACCTCGGGACGGCGCGCTGGTCAAGGTGATGTTATCGGCCCGGCCGGGCTCCGCGGATGGCCCGCCAGACGCGCTCCGGCGTCGCCGGCATCTCGATGTGCTCCACGCCCAGCTCGGCCAGCGCATCCACGATCGCGTTGACCACGGCGCCGAGCGCCGGCGTGGTGCCGCCCTCGCCCCCGCCCCGGAGGCCGAGCGGGTTGGACGTCGAGGGCACTTCGCTGATCTCGGTGGTGAACGACGGCAGCATATCGGCGCGTGGGATGGCGTAGTCCATGAACGTCGCCGACTGCATCTGGCCGGTCGTCGCGTCGTAGACGCAGTGCTCCCACAGCGCTTGCCCCACGCCCGCCGCGATGCCGCCGTGAGCCTGGCCCTCCAGGATCAGCGGATTGACGGCGCGGCCGACGTCGTCGACCGAGGTGTAGCGCACGATCTCGACCACGCCGGTCTCCGGATCGACCTCGACCTCGCCCACGGCGCAGCCATACGGGTACGACGGCACACTCACGGTCTCGTCGCTCACGCCGGCGAGCGGTCCTCCTAACGCCTCGGGCGCGTCCGTCCGGAGCGCGGCGGCCGCCACCTCGAACAGATCGACCGACCGATCCGTGCCCTTCACCGTGAAGCGCCGCCTCGCGAAGTCGACGTCCGCGTCCGCCGCCTCCAGCATCCACGCCGCGATGCGCTTGCCCTTGTCGACGATCTCATCCGAGGCCTTGGCCATCACCACCGCGCCGAGACGCATCGAGCGGCCGGAATGCGAGCCGCCGCCCGCCGTGGCCACATCCGTGTCACCCGTGATCAATCTCACCTGGTCCAGCTCGACGTTGAACCACTCGACGAGGAGCTGCGCGAAGCTCGTCTCGTGGCCCTGGCCGGCCGACAGCGTGCCCAGCACGACGTCGATCCGGCCCTCGGGACGCACCGTGATCTCGGCGCGCTCCCGCGGCGCGCCGGTGTTGAGCTCGAGGTAGTTCGCGATGCCGATCCCGCGATAGCGTCCGCGGCGGCGCGCCTCGGCGCGGCGCGCCTCGAACCCGGACCAGTCCGAAAGAGCAACCGCTCGCTCCTGCGCCGCCGCATAGTCGCCGCTGTCGTAGAGCAGGCCGAGGGGATTGCGATACGGCATGGCGCTGCCCGGCACCATCCTGCGCCGCCGCATAGTCGCCGCTGTCGTAGAGCAGGCCGAGGGGATTGCGATACGGCATGGCGCTGCCCGGCACCAGATTGCGCCGCCGCAGCTCCACGCGATCGAATCCGTGGCGGCGCGCGGCGAGGTCGATCAGCCGCTCGATGACGAACATCACCTCGGGGCGGCCGGCGCTGCGATACGGATACGTGGGCGACGTGTTGCTGAGCACGGCCCGTCCGCGCAGCGCCGCGGCGGGAATGTGGTACACGCTGGGCAATACCGCCACGCCCTTGGCGAGCGGGACGAACGACACGGCGTGCGCGCCGACATTGCTCGTGTTGACGCCGCGGAGCGCGAGGAAGGTGCCTTCGGCATCGAGCGCGAGCTCGACGTGCGAGACGAGATCGCGGGCGTGGTAGTCGGTGAGGAACGCTTCCCGCCGTTCACCGGTCCATTTGACGGGACGGCGCAGGCGCTTCGCTGCCCAGGCCACCAGCGCGAACTCGGGATAGAAGGCGTTGCGCGTTCCGTAGTTGCCGCCGACCTCCCGCGCCACCACGCGCACCGCGCTCTCGGGAACGCCCAGCGTGCCCGCGAGATCGCTCTTGATGCGCACCGAGCCGCCCGAACCTGCGTAGAGGGTGTAGCGGCTGCTCGCCTCGTCCCAGACGCCGAGTGCCGCGCGCGGCTCCATCGGCACGCCCGTGACCCGGTTGATCCGCGTCTCGAGCCGCACCACGTGCGCGGCGCGACGGAAGGCGGCGGCAGCGGCGGCGGCATCGCCAGCCTCGGAATCGACGCAGAGGTTCGATGTAGTCTCATCCCAGAGGATCGGCGCGCCCGCGGCGGCCGCGTCAGCGGTGACGGTGATCGCGGGCAGCGGTGCATAGTCGACGGCCACGCGCTCGGCGCCGTCTCGGGCCGCCGCCGGCGTCTCGGCGATCACCATCGCCACCGCCTCGCCCACGAAGCGCGCCCGGTCGGGCGGCAACGGCAGATGCGGGGCGATGAAGAACTCCGAGCCGTCGCGGCTCTTGAGCGGGACCTCGTACGGATTCGTCGGCACCGGATGGTGAGGGATCGGCCGAAGCCGATCGGCGGCAGCGTCTTCACCGGTGAGCACCGCGATCACGCCCGGAACTTTCAGAGCGCCGCTGACGTCGATGCGCCGGATACGCGCCTGGGCATGGGGCGAGCGCACGAAGCACGCGTAGGCTTGGCCCGGGAGATTGAAGTCGTCGCTGTAGCGACCGTTGCCGGTGAGCAGGCGTCGGTCCTCCCGGCGCAGAACCGGCTGGCCGAAGCCCTGGCGCGCCGAGCGAGTGCGGGAGCTCAGGAAGGACATGCTACCCTCGTGGCCTTCGCCAGAACGCCCGATCCTTCACAGGATCGGGCGTTCCCTCGTGCCACACCTCTGCCTGGTGGGCGTAGTTCGTCCGGTTACCGAAGCACCTCACTCGCCTGCGCTTCGTCGATATACCGCTGGACATCCTCGGGAAGAAGCAAGCGCCGCTTCCCGAGACGCGACAGGGTTCGTTGGGGACCCGCCATGGTGAGACCTCCCGCGACCGCGAACGTTAGACCTGCCTCGTGCCCCTCGATGCCAACGCTCCCGATCGGCGCAGCGACGTCATAGCAGCGGACACCAGTCCTGTCAACCGATATCGGCGAACTGCGCGGCCCGCCAGCGCAGCGCGGCGCCGAGGCCTTCCTTCTCCCTGATCTCGTCGAACTTCGTCCCGACGTCGGTCCTGGCCGCATAGACCGGCGCCAGCACGTCGAGGCCGGCGCGGAGGGCGTTGCGGAAGCCGGCGGCGTCGGCGCCGCGGTTGATGGCGAGCTTGGTGCCGGCCAGCGCCTCGGGTGAGATGAGCGCCGGCCGGCGCGCGAACTTCAGCGGCGCCGCCTGGAGCCCGGCCCGCGGAAACACGCGGTTCACTATCCCGTACGAGAGCGCCGTCTGCGCGTCGATGCTGTCGCCGAGGTAGAGCAGCTCGCGGGCGCGCTTGAGACCGATGACGAACGGCATGACGAGGGCGGGGCCGACCTTGGAGAAGCGGATCTCGGGCTCGCCGAACACGGCATCGTCGGCAGCGATCGTGAGGTCGCACATCATCGCCAACTCGCAGCCGCCGCCGAGACAGTGGCCCTGGACGGAGGCGATCTGGCGTCAGCTCGAGCGCGACGTCGTCGCTGAGTGACTCGTGCCACGCCAGCGCGTTCCCGCGCCGTGCGGCCCGGGCCGGGTTGGGAGCGATGTCGTAGCCGGCGCAGAAGCTCCGCCCCTCGCCGCGGAGCACCACCACGCTGGTGGCCGGGGCGCGGTCGGCCTCGGTGAAGTGCTCGACGAGCGCGCGCTTCAGCTCGGCGTTGATGGCGTTGAGCTTTTCGGGCCGGTTGAGCGAGACGATGCCGACCCGGCCGTCGACGGCATAGGTCACGAGTGGCGCGGTCATGGCAGGCTCCTTATCCAGCGGCTCCGTAATCGCGGCCTCACTCGGTCACGGGCGTAATGGGCGCCCTCACGTGCTCCGGCCGGATGCCGATGCCGACCAGCCGGGCCGGGATCCGCCGCAGCAGCGGAACGAGCCCGAGCAGCCGCACGGCCAGCGGCGGCGTGAGCGGCCTGGAGGCGCCGAGCACGGAGGCGATGACCCGATTCTGGATGGCCACCTGGAACCGTTGGGTCACCCGGGTGGGCCACTCCCGACGTCGCTGCACCTGGCGCAAGTGCTCGATCGCCACCGATCGCGTTCGCAATGGCTCGGCCAGGATGTTGGCGGCGGCGACGGCGTCCTGGATCGCGAGGTTGATGCCGACACCGCCGATCGGAGACATCGCGTGCGCGGCGTCGCCGATGCACAGGAGACCCGGCCGATACCATCGGGACAGTCGATCTACCCGCACGGTCAGCAGCTTCACGTCGTCCCAGGTGCGGAGCTCGCCGACATGCCCTCTCACCAGTGGCGCGAGCCGCGCCACGCGTTCCCGGAAGGCCGGGAGGCCGCCCTGGCGAATCTCGTCGAACCGGCCCTTGGGGATCACGTAACCGCACTGCCAATACTCCCCGCGGTCGATCATGACGAAGATCTGGCCCGTGTCGAACCGGCCCATGGTCTGCCCGCTCTCCTGAGATCCGCGCGAGAGCCGGAACCACAGCACGTCCATCGGGGCGCCCAGCTCCTCCACGGGCAGCCCGGCCTGCGCGCGGACCAGGGACTGTCGGCCGTCGGCGGCGACGACGAGGTCGGCACGAAGCGCGAGGGGCCCGGCCTCCGTCATCGCCGGCACCCCGACCACGCGCCCCGCCTCTTCGAGGAGCCCGGTGGCCTCGGTCCGCATCTGCAGGCGGAATCCGGGATACCGCGCCGCTGCCCCGGCCAGGAAGTCGAGGAAGTCCCACTGCGGCATGAAGGCGAGGAACCGGCACCGCGTCGGCAGGTGGGTGAAGTCGGCGACCCGCACCGTGACGTCGCCGATCTGCGCCGCCAGCTCGCGGACCTCCTGGTGCGGCAGCCTCAGGAGGTCATCCAGGAGCCCGAGCTCGTGCATGACCTCGAGCGTCGACGGGTGGATCGTGTCGCCGCGGAAGTCGCGCAGGAAGTCTGCGTGCTTCTCGAGCACGCGGACCGTGACCCCGGCGCGGGCCAGCAGCAGTCCGAGCATCATGCCGGCCGGCCCGCCTCCGACGACGCAGCACTGCACCGAAGCCTGGTCGCCTGTCATGGGTGGCGCGCGGATATGATGCAGCATTCGGAGATCCGGTGGGAGTCCGAAACTTGCGGATAGGCCTCGACCGTCCCGTCGGACCCTCAACGCCGCCGGGGCGCCCCGAAGCTGCTCGGGATCCGGCGCCAGCAACTCTCCACCAAGCGACACGAGCTCGGGATCGAGCGAACGGCCGGGCCGGAGAGACTCGACGCGATCTTCTGTCTCCAGGAAGAGCGCGCCGCGTCCAGCTCCGGACACGGCGAGGATGACTTGACCAGTGCGCCACCGTGCCTAAAATGAGGGCCCTATGAAAACACTGATCCGCGGGGGAACGGTGCTCACGCTGGACCGCGAGGACCACGTCCTCGTCGGCGAGGACGTGCTCGTCGAGGACGAGCGGATCGCGCGCGTCGGCGGGCGGCTCACGGAGCGCGAGGGGCCCTTCGATCGGGTCATCGACGCCTCCGGTCGGCTCGTGATGCCTGGCCTGGTCAACGCTCACTTCCACTCCTACGACCGGTTCCACCGGGGTATGTGGGAGGGACTGCCGCTCGAGATGTGGATCCTGTGCGTGAGCCCGCTGTTTCAGGCGCCCCTCTCCGACCGCGGCGCCACCGCCCGGTCGCAGCTCTGCGCCGCCGAGATGGTCCTGAGCGGGACGACGGCCTGTGTCGACAACATGCACGCACGCTCGATGACGGTGGAGTCGCTCGGTGCGGAAATCCAGGGCTACGTCGACGTCGGGCTCCGCGTCGGCGCGGCGCCGATGATCTGGAACCGGCCGTTCACCCGGACGATGCCGTACCTCGACACGATCATGCCGCAGGCGGAGCGCGACGGGCTCGACCGAACGCCGCCGTCGGTGAACGAGATCCTCGGCTTCCACAGCCGCCTGGTGAAGGACTGGGACCGCCGCGAAGGGCGCGTGCACGTCATGCTGGCGCCGGCGGGGCCCCAGCGCTGCACCGACGAGCTCCTGCGCGCTTTCGCCTCGGCCTCCGAGAGGGAGCGTCGCCCGATCCACAGCCACATCCTCGAAACCAAGGTGCAGGCAGTCACGGCGCGGGAGCTCTACGGCAAGAGCATGGTCGCCCATCTCCGGGACCTCGGCTTCCTGTCCTCGCGGCTCACCGTGATCCACGGCGTCTGGCTCTCGCGCGAGGACATCGCGATGCTCGCGGAGGCCGGGGCGACGGTCGCCCACAACCCGATCTGCAACTTGAAGCTCGTGAGCGGTGTGGCGCCGGTGCCGCGGCTGCTCGAGGCCGGCGTGAATGTTGCGCTGGGGACCGACAACCCGTCAGCCAACGACACCTCGAGCCTCTTCGACAGCGTGAAATTCGCCGCGCTGCTCCAGAACCTGGATGGGCCGATTCCGAAGGCGGGCAGCCTGGCGCGGACGGCGCTCAGGATGGCGACGGCGGGCGGCGCGCGCTCGATAGGGCTCGAGAACGAGCTGGGGGCCGTCGAGGCCGGTCGCCGCGCCGACCTCGTGCTCCTCGACCTCGGCCCCCTCGGCTGGGTACCGCTGAACGATCCCGTCCGGCAGCTCGTCTACTGCGAGAACGGGTCGTCGGTGCGCACGGTCCTCGTCAATGGCCGCGTCGTGGTCGACGAGGGGCGGCTCACGACCATCGACCTCCGCGCGCTCCGCGAGGAAGCCATCGAGCTGGCGCGGAAGTTCATGGCCGACAACCAGAGCATGCGAGAGCAGGCCGAGCGGGTGCGTCCGTACCTCGAGGAGATGCACCGGCGCGCGGTCGCGCAGGATCTCGGCTTCAGCGCGTTCCCGCCGCCGCGGTTTGGGGCCTGAGCGTCTACTGCTCGCGCGAGTACGGCAGGCCGAGGGCACTCGGCATCGCGAGCCGACGCCGCCAGAACGCGAGCAGCAGCATGACGGTGAGCGTCGCCACGTACGGCATCATCCGCAGCACGATGGTGTTGGCCTGGATGCCGAGCACCTGTGCCCGGAAGCCCATGGCCTCCACGCTACCGAAGAGATACGCGCCGAAGACCAGCCGGAGCGGATTCCACGTGGCGAAGATGACCAGCGCCAGCGCGATCCAGCCGAGCCCGGCGGTCAGGTTCTCGGTCCAGGCCGGCACGTACGCCAGCGAGAGGTAGGCGCCGCCGAGCCCGGCGAACATGCCGCCCACGATGACCGACGCGTATCGGATCGCGACGACGCCGATGCCCATGGCGTCGGCCGTGCCCGGGCTCTCGCCGCATGCGCGCAGGTGCAGGCCCGGGCGCGTCCGGTAGAGCCACCACCAGCCGAGCGGGATCATCACGTAGCTGACGTAGACGAGCGCGTCCTGCGTGAAGACGGATCGGCCGAGAATTGGAAGCTGCGAGAGGCCGGGCACCGAGATCGCAGCGAACGGCGCCGGGTTCGGCACGCCGATATACGATTTGCCGAGGAAGCTCGACAGCCCGCCGCCGAACAGCGCCAGCGCGAGCCCGGCGGTGACCTGATCGGCCCTGAGCGTGACGGTGAGCAACGCATGCCCTGCGGCCAGCGCGCCGGCGCCCAGCATCCCGGCCACCACGCCCAGCCACGGGCTACCGGTGACGACGACCGCGATGAAGGCCGCTACCGCGCCGACCAGCATCATCCCCTCGACTCCGAGGTTCAGGACTCCGCTCGACTCGGCCAGGATCTCGCCGAAGGCGGCGAAGACCAATGGCGTGCCCATGGCGATGGTCGCCGCCAGCAGCCGAACGAGCTGGTCTTCGCTCACCGGGCGCCTCCCAGCGCCGCCTTCTGAGCCGCCGCCGCCCGCGCGCGCCGCACTCGCGCGAGGAGCGACTCGCCGGCGACGACCAGGAAGAGGATCGCCGCCTGGATCATGTAGGTGATCGCCGCCGGCACCTTCGAGGTCTGCAGCGCGAAGCCGCCGTTCAAGAGCCCGGCGAAGAGAATCGCGACCGGCACCGCCGCCCAGGGGTTCAGCTTGGCGAGCCAGGCGATGATGATGGCGCTGTAACCGTAGCCCGGTGAGAGCCCCTGCTGGACGCGGAAGATCATGCCGCTGACCTCGGCCATGCCGGCCAGCCCCGACAGCGCGCCGCTGGCCGCCATAGCGACGAGGATGTTGCGCGTCACCGGCATCCCCGCGTACCGGGCGGCGCCGGGGCTGGCGCCGCTCGTCCGGATCTCGTAACCCCACGGGGTGTGGCCGAGGGCCGCGGCCACCACGACGGTCGCGGCGAGAGCGAAGACCAGCCCGAGATGAACGTCGCCGAAGAGCATCGGCAGCCGAGCCGTGTCGGAGAACGCCGGCGAGTACGGGAAGTTGAAGGCGGTCGGATCGGCCCACGATCCGAAGACCAGGTAGTCGACGACGAGCAGCGCCACGTAGTTCAGGAGCAGCGTCGAGATCACCTCGTTCATGCCGACGTAGGCCCTGGGGACGGCGGGCACCAGCGCCCAGAGCGCGCCCCCGAGCAAGCCCAGCAGCACCATGCCGGGGAGCAGAACCAGCGCGGGCAGACTCGGGTGATTCAGGGCCAGCCACGCCGCAGCCAGGGCGCCGATCGTCAGCTGGCCTTCGGCGCCGATGTTCCACAACCCGGCGGTGAACGTGAGCGTCACGCCGAGCGTCGTGAGCATGAGCGGGATGGCCTTGAGCAGCGTCTGCTCGATGGCAAAGCGACTGCCGAACGCGCCGACCGCCATGTCGGCGTATGCCAGCAAGGGATGGTAGCCCTGCAGAAGAAGCAGCACCGCGCAGACGAGCAGCGCCGCCACGATACCCGCCAGGCGGACGAGGATAGCTTCAACCCACTCGGGGATCCTCGGCCGCGGCGCCGGGCGCTCGATCGCCAGCGTCGCGTCGGCCACTACGGCGGCTCGCCCACGCCGGTCATGTAGAGGCCAATCTCATCGACGTCGGCGTGACTCGCCGGCCGCTCGTGGACGATGCGGCCGCGATACATGACCAGGACCCGATCGGACAGGGCCAGCACCTCGTCGAGGTGCTCGGAGACCAATAACACGGCGACGCCGCGCGCGCGCAGTTCGAGCAGGATGCGGTGCACCGCCTCGGTCGAGGCGACGTCGAGCCCCGCCGTCGGGTGCAGCGCGACCAGCACCTTCGGCTCCTGCGCCGCCTCGCGCGCGACGAGGAGGCGCTGCTGGTTGCCGCCGGAGAGCGCGCGAACGGGCGTCTCCAGCGAAGCCTGGATCTGGAACGCCTCAACCAGGCGCCGCGCGTGGGTGCGCGCCGGCCGTCGGCGGAGGAGGCCACCCCTCGAGATGGGCGCTCGCGCGTAGCAGGTCAGGATGGCGTTCTCGACGACGTTGAAGGCCGGGACCAGGCCCTGCCGGTGGCGATCCTCGGGAATGAAGGCGAGGCCGCGCTCGCGGATTTCGCGCGCCGGCCGCGTCGTCACGTCGTGCTCGTCGAGCCACACCCGACCACGCAGCGGCGCCCGGATGCCTGCGATGGTCTCGGCCAGCTCAGCCTGCCCGTTGCCGGCCACGCCGGCGACGCCGACGATCTCGCCCGAGTGGACGGTGAGCGAGGCGCCGTCCACGGCGAGATAGCCACGCTCGCCCCGCGCGGCCACGTCCTCGACCCGCAGGCGCAACGAGCCCCGCGCGGCCGCCACGCGCGGACGTGACGGGATCTCGCGCCCGACCATCAGCGTCGCGAGCTTGCCGGGCGTGGCCTCAGCGCGCGGCATGGCGCCCGCCACGCGGCCGTGCCGGAGCACCACGATACGGGTGGCGATGCGCAGAACCTCGTCGAGTTTGTGGCTGATGAACACCACCGCCCGCCCCTCGCCGACGATGCGCCGGATGCCGGCGAAGAGCGAGTCGACCTCTGGCGGCGCCAGCACCGCGGTCGGCTCGTCGAAGATCAGCACCCGCGAGCCGCGGTAGAGCACCTTGAGGATCTCGACGCGCTGACGTTCGCCGACCGAGAGGTCGCCAACGTAGGCGCGCGGATCGAGCGCGATCTCGTGCCGGGCCCCGAGCGCGCGGACGTGTTCGAGCACCTGCCCGGGACTCAGCCGGAAGCGCGGCGTGTGGCTGCCGAGGAGGACGTTCTCGGCGACGGTGAAGCGCTCCACCAGCCGGAAGTGCTGGTGGACCATGCCGATGCCGCGCTCGATGGCGTCGCGCGGCGAGCGGAGGACGACCCGCTCGCCGACGACGCGAATCTCGCCTTCGTCGGGACGGTAGAGCCCGCTCAGGATGTTCATGAGCGTGGTCTTGCCCGCCCCGTTCTCCCCGAGCAGGGCCAGCACCTCGCCCGGGTAGATGGCGAGGTCGATTCCGGCGTTGGCCAGCGCGCCGGGAAAGACCTTGACGATCCCGCGGAGCTCGACGAGCGCTGGGGGTCGAGCGTCCGCCATCAACCGCTCACTGCGCGGTCGGCGACGGTCCGTCGATCCCGTGAACGAGCCAGCGGGTGCTGGTGATGTCCTTCAGACTCATCACCTCGCCGGCGGGGACGCGAAGAGTGCCCTCCTGGTCCTTGATCGGCCCTTTGAAGACCTGGAGCTTGCCGCTGATGATGTCCTGCCGCGCCTGCTCGACCATCTTCTTGACCGAGTCGGGAATCGCTTCGTGAAGCGGCGCCAGCGACAGGAGCCCGTCCGAGAGGCCGCCGTAGTAGTCTTCGGACTTGAACTGCCCGGCCAGGATCGCCTTGACGTTGGCCTCGTCGAGCGGCCGCCAGTCGTAGACGGGACCCGTCAGGAACGCCTTGGGCCCGAACGGCGCCATGTTGGAGTTGTTGCCGATAGCATACTTGCCGGCCTCGGCCGCCGCCTGCACCGGCGCCGGCGAGTCCTGATGCTGGGCGATGACGTCGGCGCCCGCGTCGATCAGCGCCTTGGCCGCGGCTTTCTCCTTGGGCGGGTCGTACCAGGTCCGCGTCCACACGACCTTGACCTTGGCCTGCGGGTTCGCCGCCCACACGCCGAGGGCAAAGGCGTTGATGCCGGGGAGGACGCCGGGCGTCGGGTGGGCGGCGACGAACCCCACGGTGTTCGACTTCGTCATCTTGCCGGCGATGAGCCCCGTGAGGTAGCGCGGCTCCCAGATGCGCCCGTACATGGTCTTGACGTTCGGCGCCAGGCCAATGCCCGGGCCGGTGCCGACGATGAACACGTCGGGGTGCTTCTTGGCCACCTCGAGGGAGAGCTTCTGGTAGCCGAACGAGGTCATGAACAGGATCTTGTAGCCCTTCTGGATGAGCTGCTCCATGACCCGAACGGCGTCGGCGGTCTCCGGCATGCTCTCGATGTACGTGGTCTCCGCGCCAAGCGCCTGCTCGAGGTGCCGGCGCGCGATGTCGTGCTGGAACGTCCAGCCGGCGTCGCCGATCGGTCCGGTATAAACGAACGCCACCTTCGGCTTGGCCTGAGCGAGCGTGTCGCCTGGCACCAGCATCGCCGCCAACAGCGCGATGAGCACGAACCCTCGGATCCCTTGACGAGTCATGATGTCCTCCCCTCGAAGCTCCCTGGTCGCTCCAGGCCCGCATTATAGACGGGCTTGCGCACGGAACGGTGGCCGTCGATCATCTGGCCGCGGGCCGTCCCCGCGAGGAGTGTCACATCATGGCTGATGACCTGTCCGCGGTTCTGGCAACGCGGGATGCGGAACGCCTGGCCACGGGGTTCGTCTTCACCGAAGGGCCCCTGTGGCATCCCGACGGCTTCTACTATTTCGTCGACATTCGCCGGAGTACTCTGCACCGCCTGACGCCGGGCAAGGAGCCCGAGCTGGTGCGAGCGAAGACCGGCGAGGGCAATGGCACGACGTTCGATCTGCAAGGCCGGCTGGTCATCTGCGAGGGAGGCAACCGTCGCGTCACGCGCTGGCTGGCCGATGGCCGCTCCGAGATCCTGATGGATCGCTTCGAGGGCAAGCGCCTGAACCGGCCCAACGACGTGGTGTGCAAGTCTGACGGGAGCATCTACTTCACCGATCCCGGCTTGCGTGTACCCCTCGGGGAGCGAGAGCTGCCCTACGCCGGCGTCTATCGCATCACCCCGGACGGGAAAACCACACTGGTGGCGGACTGCGAGTATCCGAACGGGTTGGCCTTCTCGCCGGACGAGGGCGTGCTCTACGTGGCCAACACGCGCTGGACGCAGTACATCCACGCCGTCGAGCTCGATGCCCACGGCAACATGGTGCGGCGCCGTATCTTCGCCGACATGTCTTCCGACGAGACCGACGGCGTCCCCGACGGCATGAAGGTGGACATGGAGGGTCGGGTCTACTGCACCGGCCCCGGAGGCACCTGGGTCTTCGCGCCCGATGGCGCTCGGCTCGGGATCATTCGCACCCCAGAGGTCCCGGCCAACCTCGCCTTCGGCGGCCCTGATCTACGGACCCTGTTCTTCACCGCCCGCACGTCGATCTACACGTTGCGCGTCAAGGTGCCGGGGCAGCCACACCCCTGGTATCGGATCGGGTCGCGGTGACGTCCGGAGGATGACCATGGACTTCGGGACGTTCCTGCTGATGCAATCGCCTTCCGCCCGTTCCTCGCAGGAAATCTATGCGCGCGGGGTCGAGATCGCCCAGGCCGCCGAGGCGCTCGGGTTCCGCAACGTCTGGCTCGCCGAGCATCACTTCTCGACCTACGGCTATCTCTCCCGCCCGGCCCAGCTGGCGACGTACATCGCGGCGAAGACGACCCGGCTGCGGGTGGGCACGGCCGTCATCGTCGTGCCGCTCCACCATCCTCTGGTGATCGCCGAGGAGATCGCGACGCTCGACCTTGTATCCGGCGGGCGCCTCGACGTCGGGCTCGGGCGCGGCTACCAGCACTACGAGTTCGAGCGGTTCGGCCTCGAGCTGGAGAGCGGCCGCCAGCGATGGGATGAATCGGTCGACGTGATTCTAAAAGCGCTCGGCGGCCGGCCCTTCAGCTACGACGGGAAGTTCTTCAAGATCCCGGAGACGTCGGTGTTCCCCCAGCCCGTCCAGAACCCGTATCCACCCATCTGGATCACGGCCCAGAGCCCGGCGTCGATGGAGGCGGCCGTGCGCCGCGGGTTCAACGTGCTCACCGGTGGCTTCGGCATCTCGATCGAGCGGCTGGCCGAGTTCCGCCAGCTCTTCGACCGCGTCGTCGCCGAGGTCAAACCGCCGGCCCCGCTGGACGTCGGCGTGCAACGGGCGGTCTACGTGGCGGACAGCCAGGCCGACGCCCGAGCCGCCGCCGAGGAGGCGCGCTGGAACATGCGGGTGACGCTCAGCCTGCGCCACCACTACGAGCGTGTGGAGCGAGGCCGCGCCATTCCGGTGCCGGCGCCGACCGAGCCCGACGTCGACGACCTCCTGGACCGTTTCCTGGTCATCGGGACGGCGGACACGTGCATCCGCCAGATCAGACGCCTCCGCGAGCTCGTGGGCATCACGCACTTCAACTGCAGCTTCTGGTTCGGCGATCTCGCGCAGGCGCGCGTGCTGCGCTCGATGGAGCGCTTCGCCAGGGAGGTCATGCCGGCCGTCGGCTGAGGGGCCGGAACGGGGGAACAATGGGTCCAGTCGCATCCCACCGCATCACGTTCGTGAGCCATTCGGACCAGGCCGGCCGCAGCGACGGCGTCCAGATCATGGTGCATCGCGGCTATGCCTACATCGGCCACACCTTCAGCAATGGCATCACGATCATGGACGTCCGCGATGCGAAGCACCCGAAGGTGGTCGACTTCATTGCCTGTCCCCCCAACACGCGCGCCATTCACCTCCAGACTCATGATGACCTGTTGCTGGCAACCAACATGCCGAGCGTCTGGACCATGCAGGAGTTCCAGAACCAGCAGAACTATTTCGCCGCGTCGCCGGCCGACACGCTGAAGGGGCGCGCGGGGAGTTTCACCGCCGGTGTCCGCGTCTTTGACATCGGGAGACCGGAGAAGCCGACGGAGATCGGCTTCATGCCGGTCGAAGGCATCGGACCGCACCGGATCTGGTACACGGGTGGCCGTTACGCCTACGCGTCCATCCACTTCGCCGACTTCACCGATCATATCCTCGCCATCATCGACATGGCCGACCCGAGGAAACCCGACATCGCCGGCCGCTGGTGGATTCCCGGCATGTGGCGCGGCGGGGCGGAGACGCCGACCTGGCGCAGCGGGCGGCGCTATGCGCTCCACCATGCCCTCGTGGCCGGCAAGCTCGCCTACGGCGCCTGGCGCGACGGGGGCCTCACCGTGCTCGACGTCGCCGATCCGACCAGGCCCAAGCTGCTCGTGCACCGGAACTGGGATCCGCCCTTCGGCGGCGGCACCCATTCGCCGTTGCCGCTGCCGGATCGCAACCTTCTCGTCGTCGCCGACGAGCCCACCAGCCCCAATTGCAGCCAGGGCCTGCGCTATGTCTGGGTGTTCGACATTCGCGAGCCCAGCAATCCCATCAGCATCGCCACCTGTCCCACACCCGCCGAGGCGGACTATTGCGCCAAGGGCGGCAGTTTCGGCCCGCACAACCTGCACGAGAACCGTCCGGGCTCGTTCCAGAGCTCGCGCCTGATCTTCGCGACCTATTACAACGCGGGCGTGCGCGTCTTCGACATCGACAACCCGTTTCAGCCGCGCGAAGTCGGATTCTACGTGCCGTCCAATCCCGCGCGCATGGTCGACCCGCGCCCGGGCCGGCCGCAGGTGATCCAATCCGCCGACTGTTATGTCGACCGGAACGGGCTCCTCTATCTGACCGATACCAACGCCGGCCTCAATATTTTGGAATTCGAGGGAGGGACCTGATGCGACGGCAACGAATCCTGATAGCGCTGGGAGCAGTCGTCCTCGCCGTGGTGGGCATCGCGGCTCCGGCACCGGCCCAGGACGTGGTGAAGCTGGCCGTCGTGGCCGAGATCACCGGTGGCGGGGCACCCTCGGGAACCATGTGGCGCGACGGCGTCATCCTGGCGGTGGAGGACATCAACCGGACCGGCGGCGTCCGGGGGCGACGCTTCGAAACGGTCGTCATGGACACCCAATCGGATCCGCCCACGTCTGTCGCGGTGATGCGCCGAACCATCAACGAGCACCCGCTCGCCATCATGGGGACGGTGTACAGCTCGAGCACCGTGGCCAACATGGACGTCGCCCGGCAGGCCGGCATCCCGCAGATCAGCGGCTCCGAGTCGGTGCTCGTCGTCCAGAAGGGAAACCCCAACATCTTCCTGACGTCCTTCAGCCAGCAGGTCGGGTTCGCCAAGCTGGTCCGCTGGCTGGTGGAGGACCTCAAGGCGGACAAGATCGCGCTGATCTATGTGAACAACGCCTTCGGCCGGGGCGGGCGCGAGATGTTCCTGAAGTTCCTCAAGGATCGCGGCAAGTCCGTGGTGGCCGATATCTCCACCGAGGTGCAGCAGGCGGACTTCACGCCGGAGCTGACCCGGGTGCGGGCCTCCGGGGCGACCCACCTCATGATCTACAACCACGAGGAAGAAAACGCGCGGATGATGATCCAGATCCGGAAGCTCGGGCTCAACGTCGAGACCGTCGGCGACAACCTCTGCGCCCAGACCACCATCGAGGCAGGCGGCGAGGCACTGAACGGCGCGAAGTGCCACGTGCCGATGACGGCGCTCTCGCCGGTCCCGAGCATGGTGGCCGTGGGCCGAAAGTTCCAGGAGAGGTTCGGCAGGGTGCCGGACCACAACGCCTTCAAGGCCTACATCGGCACCCACCTGGTGAAGGCCGCAGTCGAGCGGGTGGGCGCCCTCGACCAGGCCAAGGTCCGCGACTGCCTCCACAACAACCTGTTCACGGCGGCCGAGGAGCCCGGCCTGCTCATGGACATGTACATGGACGACAAGGGGGACGCGGACCGGAGCAGCTTCATCGTCGAGGTGAAGAACCGCAAGTCGGAGGTGGTGAAGGTCCTGCCCATGCTGGCGGGACCGTACACCAAGCGGGCCTGCCGGTAGGGAACATGGCGGAAATCGAGGAGCGCCAGGGGTCCCCCGGGGCGCTCCGAGCGTTGGGGGTCGAGGCGGCGCCGGGTTCCCCGGCGACCGCCGAAGGTTGGGGGTCTGGGGGCCATGTCGGGGCCCCCAGTTCCAGTTGACGGACTTCATCCAGCTCCTGGTGGCCGGCATCTCGATCGGCTC
Organism: Candidatus Rokubacteria bacterium 13_1_40CM_69_27; assembly: GCA_001917535.1. Taxonomy (GTDB): domain Bacteria; phylum Methylomirabilota; class Methylomirabilia; order Rokubacteriales; family CSP1-6; genus MNEF01. The sequence continues at coordinate 20,152 of MNEF01000099.1, read as the reverse complement.
GATCTACGCGATGACCGCCATCGGCTTCGTGCTGCTGTGGCAGACGTCGAACACGATCAACTTCGCCCAGGGCGAGTTCGTCGTGCTTCCGGCATTCGCGATGGTGCTGTTCCTGACGGTATTTCGATGGCCCTTCGCGGCCGCCCTGCTGGCGACCGTCCTGGTGTCCACGCTGCTGCTCGGCTTCCTCGTCAAGGAGGTCCTCGTCGCACGACTTCTGGAGGCGGGCGTGCTCCCCCTCGTCATCGCCACCATCGGACTGAGCCTGCTCATCCGGTATTCCCTCCAGTACTTCTGGACCCCGCTGGCGCTGCCGTTCCCACCCGTGTTCTCCCGGGTGCCGATCCGGCTGGGCACGATCGTCCTGTCCTGGGAGGAGCTGATGAACGTGCTCTTGGTGGGCATCGTGATCGGAGCCCTCCAGCTCTTCATCACGCGCACGAAGCTCGGGTGGGCCATGCAGGCGGTCGCCCAGAACCGGACGCTGGCGACGGTGCTCGGCATCGACGTGTCCCGGCTGGTGACCCTCACCTTCGTGCTCAACGCCGCGCTGGCCGCCGTGGCCGCGATCCTCATCGCGCCCGTCTATCTCGTCAAGTACGACATCGGGATCGGCCTGGGGCTCAAGGCCTTCTACGCGGCCATCATCGGAGGCTTCAACCAGATCCGGGGCGCGCTGCTCGGCGGGCTGCTGGTGGGCGTGGTGGAAACGTTGGCGGCCGCCTACCTCTCGAGCCAGTTTCGTGACGCCTTCGCGCTCGTGATCCTGATCGCCGTGCTCCTGCTCAAGCCCGAGGGCATCTGGGGCGTGAAGGAGGAGTGGTCGTCGTGAGGCGCCTCCTGCCGCTCGGCGCCCTCGTGCTCGGCGCGCTGCTGCCGCTGGCCTTCGAGCAGTACAAGCTCTACGTCGCCAGCCTCACGCTCGTGTACCTGATCCTGGCCATCGGCCTCAACCTCACGCTGGGCTACGCCGGCCAGATCTCGCTGGGGCACGCCGCCTTCATGGCGCTGGGGTCGTACGCGGTGGCGATCCTCGGCCAGCGCGGGCTGCCTTTCGAGGTGGGCCTCGCGGTCGGGGCGGCGCTGGGTTTTTTCTGGGGTCTCGTCGTGGGCTTCCCGGCGTTGAAGGTCAAGCACCACTACCTGGCCATGGTGACGCTCGGGTTCAACATCATCGTCTTCCTGGTGCTCCGGAACTGGGAGTCGCTGACCGGTGGCTCCTTCGGGATCTCGGAGATCGCCCGACCGGCCTGGGGCCCGATCAGCTTCAAGTCCGACCGCGCCTACTACCTCTACATGCTGGGCTGGGCCGCCGTGGTGGTGACGTCGGCGTATTGGATCCTGACCTCCCGATGGGGACGGGCCTTCCGGGCGATCCGGGAGAACGAGATGCGCGCGGAGGTCGTCGGGGTGAGCTTGCGGAACTACAAGCTGATGGCCTTCGCCATCGGCGCTGCGTACGCGGGAATCGGCGGGGCACTCTTCGCGCCCCTGCTCAGCTACATCGACCCCGGCGCCTACACGCTCGACCGATCGATCCAGTTCCTGATGATGGTCGTGATGGGCGGACTGGGACGTTTCGAGGGCCCCTTCATCGGGGCGGTCCTGGTGACGGTCCTGCCCGAAATCCTGAGAGCCTCGGAGGGCCTGTACCTCATCATCTACGCGCTGGCCGTCATCCTCATGATGCTGTTCATGCCCAAAGGGCTCGTCGCTCTGTGGGATCGGGCGCTCGGGAACTGAGCGTGCCGCTCCTCGAAATCCGGGACCTGACGAAGCACTTCTTCCACTTCTCGGCCCTGAGCACGGTGAGCCTCGGCGTGGAGCCCGGTGAGCTGCTGGGGATCATCGGACCGAACGGATCTGGCAAGACGACGCTCTTCAACTGCGTCACCGGTGTGCTGCGGCCCTCGGGCGGGCAGGTACGGTTCAAGGGTGAGGACATCACGGGGCTCAGCGCCGATGCGGTCTACCGCCGGGGCATCGCCCGGACGTTCCAGCTCATCCAGATCTTCCCGGAGATGACCGTGCTCGAGAACATGTTGATGGCCGCCCAGGAGCGGAAGGGCACGCTCCTCGGGCGGCTCCTCCGTCGCGAGGAGGCCGAGGAGACCGATCGGGCGACAGGACTGCTGGAGTACCTCGGCATCGCGTCCGTCAAGGAGGACCGCGCCTCGAACCTGTCCTACGGGCAGCAGAAGCTCCTCGACTTCGGCATGGCGCTGATGCCCGAGCCCGAGGTGATCCTCCTCGACGAGCCGTTGGCCGGCGTGAACCCCACGATGATCAACAATCTCGTGGGCCACATCCTGGCGTTGAACGCCCAGGGGTACACGTTCGTCATCATCGAGCACAACATGGAAGTGGTCATGTCGCTCTGCCGGCGCATCGTCGTCCTGAGCCAGGGCGAGCGCATCGCGGAGGGCACGCCGGCCGAGGTCGCCGACAATCCTCTCGTGCTCGACGCGTACTTCGGGAGATGACCGGTGGCCCTGCTCGAGGTCCACGACATCCACGCCGGATACGGGAAGATGGAGATCCTGAAGGGCGTGTCGCTGCGGGTCGAGACCGGGCAGGTGGTCTCGATCATTGGCCCCAACGGGGCGGGCAAGTCCACGGTCTTCAAAACGCTCTTCGGGCTCCTGCCCGTGCGTCAGGGACACGTCCGCTTCGCCGGCGAGGACGTCACCAACGAGCCCCCGGCCGCGCTGCTCGGCCGCGGCCTCGCCTACGTCCCCCAGGGGCGGAACGTCTTCCCGTTGATGACGGTCGAGGAGAATCTGCGGCTGGGGGCGTACATCCGGCCGCGCTCGGCGGAGCTCGATCGCGAGGTCGAGCGCGTCTACGACACCTTCCCGATGCTCCGCGAAGCACGCCGGAAGCGGGCCGCCGATCTGTCGGGCGGACAGCAGCAAATGCTGGAGATGGGACGAGCCTTGCTGCTCCGGCCGCGGCTGATGCTGCTCGACGAGCCGACCCTCGGGCTGGCGCCGCGCGTCTTTCGGGAGATCTTCCGGATCATCGAAGACCTGCGGCGGCTCGGGCAGACGATTCTCATGGTCGAGCAGAACGCGGCCAAGGCCCTCGAGATCTCCGACTACGCCTACGTGCTCGAGCTGGGGCTGAACCGGTTCGAAGGCTCCGGCGAGGCGATCCGGAACGACGAACGCATCCGCCGCCTGTACCTCGGGCGCTGAGCGATGGGACACACGATGACCTGAACGCACGCCCCATTGACGCCCTCGTCGGCGTGACGGTATAGATCGGGGATATCTCGGAGGCCCCACGATGCGAGTTCCGGCCCAGCAGATCCGTCAGCAGCTCGGGTCCGGCCTTGGCGCCGGGGGCAGGTCGGCTGCGCAGGCCGAGACGCTTCCCGCCTGCGGTGAACGCGGTCAGATCTCCGGAGGCCAGGCATGTACGATGTCGTGCTGAAGGGCGGAACGGTCGTGGACCCGTCGAGCGGGCTCGACGGCGTCCTCGACGTCGCGGTCGAGAACGGAGTGATCGCGCGCATCGCGCCGGGGATCGCGCCCTCCGAGGCGGCGCGGCTGATCGAGGTGGGCGGGAAGATCGTCACCCCGGGGCTGATCGACGTCCACGCCCATGTCTTCGAGGGCGTCAACCGGACCGGCGTCAATCCCGACCTCGGCGGCGTCTACGCCGGCGTCACCACCATCGTCGACGCCGGAAGCGCGGGGGCGGCCACCTTCGGGGCCTTTCCCCGCCACATCATCCCGCACTGCCACACCGAGATCGTGCCGTTCCTCCACATCTGCCAGACGGGGCTGGCGACGATCCCGGACATCATCGCGGAGAGCAGCGTGAACCTCGCCGACACGGTGCGGGTGGCCAGCCAGCACCGCGGGCTCATTGTCGGAATCAAGGCGCGCATGGTCTCGCCGGCGCTCGAGATCATGGGCATGGAGATGCCGAAACTGGCCAAGCGCGCGGCCCGCGAGTGCGGGCTCAAGCTCATGGTCCACATCGGCGACACCGAGAAGCGCTACGATCCGAAGGTGATCCACCCGCTGCTGTCGCTGCTCGAGCCCGGCGACATCCTCACCCACTACTTCACGCCCAACCCCGGCGGCGTCCTCGACGCCAACGGGAAGCTGGTGCCGGAGGCTCGCGAGGCCGCCGACCGCGGCGTGTGGTTCGACACCGCGCACGGGCGGATGAACTTCAGCTTCGAGGTCGGCCGCCGCATCATCGACCAGGGGCTGCTCCCCCATTGCATCAGCACCGACCTCACCCTGCCCGGGCGCCTCACCACCGTGCACAGCATGACCGAGATGATGACGCGCTTCCTCGGCCTCGGCTTCACGCTGCCGCAGGTGGTGACGATGTGCACCGCGAACCCGGCCAAGGCCATCGGCGCCGACCACCGGCTGGGGAGCCTGGTGGTGGGTCGCCAGGCCGACATCTCGGTGCTCGAGATCCAGGAGGGTGAGTGGGTCGTCTACGACATCCTCGGCTCGGGCCTGCGGGTCGATCGGGCGTTCGCGCCGCACCTCACGGTGAAGCGGGGCAGGGTCTTCACGCCCGACTTCGGGCCGCGCCCGTGGGGCTGGTGGCCCGATCGTGCGCGGCCAGCCGCAACAATCGCCGGAGGCTGCTGCTGAGGCCGGGGCCACAACTCAATCGAAGGAGACGGCGATGAAGACGCTCGCACTCGTCACGCTCGCTCTGGTGATCGGAGGAGCCGCGGCCGCGCCCGCGCCCGTGAGCGCGCAGGCGAAGCCCATCGTATGGAACCTGCCGACGGTGGCGGCGCCGACCTACTTTCACACCGTGAACTACAACGCGTTCGGGGCCAAGGTGAAGGAGCAGTCGGGGGGGCGCCTGGAGATCCGCGTCCATCCCGCCTCCTCGCTCTACCCGGGCCCAGAGCTGATCCCCGCCGTCCTCGACGGGCGCACCGAGATCGGCACCGTGCTGGCGTCGTATCTGACCGACGTCCTGCTGGAGATGGGCCCGCTGGAGCTGCCCTTCATGACGGGGAGCGTGGAGGAACACAAGAAGGCGGCGCTCCGGCTCCGCCCCTTCTACACGGAGATGCTGGCGAAGAAGGGCCTCAAGCTCCTCTCCATCCACGCCTGGCCATCGCAGCAGATCTTCTCGACGGTGCCGATCCGCACCGCCGCCGACTGGAAGGGGAAGAAGATCCGCGTGTACGGCGCCGACTCCGCCAACATCGCGCGCCTGCTCGGAGCGGCGCCGGTCAACATCGCCTTCAGCGAGGTGTACTCCGCCCTCGAGAAGAAGACGGTGGACGGCGCCATGACCTCGGCCACCAACGCCGAGCCCATGAAGTTCTTCGAGGTCGCGAAATACCTCGACTACTGGTACCTCGCCGGCGCCGCCCAGGAGTGGCTGGTGGCCAACCAGAAGGCGTGGGACGCGCTCCCCCGGGACCTGCAGCAGGTCGTGCTCGACGCCATGAAGGAGACGAACCTCGAGGAGAAAGAGTGGGCCGACGCCATGGCCGCGGACGAGCGGACGCGCAAGCGCCTGCCCGAGCTGGGCATGACGATCATCGATCCGCCCAAGGAGGAAATCGAGAAGGCGCGCAAGATCGCCAAGGGCGCCTGGGACATCTGGCTCTCCCGGACGGGCGCTGACGGCAAGCGCGGGCTGGAGCTGGCCCTCAAGGCCCTCGGCCGGTGATCGGTCGCGCGGCGGGGATGGCGGCGCTCCTCGCGGGCTTCGCCACGCTGGCCATCGTGCTCCTCATCTCGTACGACGTGGCCATGCGGTCCTTCTTCCAGCAGCCCCAGCTTTTCGTGGACGAGGTGGCGAGCTTCCTGGAAGTGCTCGTCGTCTTCGCCGGCGCCGCTTACACCTTCCGCACGGGCGGCCACGTCCGGGTCGATCTGATCACCGGCCACGTGCGGCGGCCCCTGCGGGCGTGGCTGCGGGTGGTCACCCTCACCCTCGGCATCGTCTTTCTCGCCGTCGTCGTCTGGGTGACCACCCGGTCCGGGATCACCGCCTGGCACTACGGCCGGGTCTCGGCCGTCATGCTCTACCCGCTCTGGCTCCCCATGCTCTTCATCCCGGCCGGCCTCGCCCTCATGGCCCTCGCCATGCTGGTCACGTTGGTGCGGCAAGTGCGGGCCGCGCTCGGTTCCACATCCGCCCGCGACGAGGTGGCCCCGGAAACCGTTGAATGAGCGAGCCCGTTCTCGGCAGCCTCCTCATCGGGCTGATGTTCGTGCTCTTCGCCCTCGGCGTCGAGATCTCGATCTCGCTGGGGATCGTCGGCGTGCTCGGCCTGCTCTGGCTCAAGGGCTTCACGGTGGGGCTGGGGGTGGTCGGCTCCATCGCGTGGTCGAACGCCTCCAGCTTCTCGTTCATCGCGGTGCCGCTCTTCGTGTTCATGAGCGGCATCCTCCTGCACTCCGGGATCGGCAAGGGTCTCTACACGGCGGTGGCGCGCTGGGTGTCGTTCCTGCCCGCCGGCCTCGCGGTGGCCAGCATCTTCTCGTGCGCGATCTTCGCCGCCATCTCCGGGTCCAGCGTGGCCACCGCCGCCACCATCGGGATGATCGCCATCCCCGAGATGGAGCGACGGGGCTACTACCGGCCGCTCATCTTCGGCTCCCTCGCCGCCGGCGGCACGCTCGGCATCCTCATCCCACCCTCGATCCCCATGATCATCTACGGCGTCATGACCGAGACCTCCATCGGTCACCTCTACCTGGCGGGCATGGTGCCGGGCGTTGTCCTCGCCCTGCTCTTCGCCGGCTTCGTGATCGTCTATGCCACGCTGTGGCCGGAGGCGGCGCCGCGTGTCTTGGAGGACCAGGGTGGCGTCCTCGACAAGCTGCGCTCGCTCTACGAGGTGGCGCCGGTCGCGTTCCTCATCATGGTGGTGCTCGGCTCCATGTACGCGGGCATCGTGACACCGACGGAGGCGGCCGCCCTCGGCTCGCTGGTGAGCCTGCTCCTCGCTGCCGGCTTCCGCACGCTCACCTGGCGCGCGCTCCGGGATGCCTTCCACGGCACCATCCGCACCACCTCGATGGTGATGCTCATCATCATCTTCGCGTCGATGTTCTCCCACGTCATCGCGCTCATCGGCGCCCCCCAGGCCCTCTTCGGCCTGGTGGTCGGCCTCGGGCTGCCGCGCTGGGCGTTCTTCACGGCGATCTTCGTCTTCCTGCTCATCATCGCCTACGCCCTCGAGGAACTGTCCGTGATGATCATCATCCTGCCCATCCTCTTTCCCCTGGCCACCGGGCTCGGCTTCGATCCCATCTGGTTCGGCATCATCATGGTGGTGTGGTTGGAGATCGGCTTGATCACGCCGCCCGTCGGGCTCAACCTCTTCGTGATCCAAAATTTGATGCGGGGGACGACGGCGCGCGATGTGACGGTCGGCACCACGCCCTACGTGGTCCTGATGGTCGTGCTGGTGGTGCTGCTGTTCCTGGTCCCCGACCTCGCCCTGTGGCTGCCGCGGCACATGACACCCGCGCGGTGACCGGAGCGTCAGCTCTTCCGCAGCGGCGCTCCTGGGCGAGTCGCAAACTGCGGGAGTCGAGTATCATCCCACCAGACCGAGCTCGCCGGGGGTCGTCATGCTCGCCAACCGTCAGACCGAGTGTGGGAACATCGGCCGCCGAGACTTCTTGGGCGGCGCCGTCGGCGCCCTGGCGGCAATCGCCGCCGGGGGATGCGCGACGATGACCGGGCCGGGCGCCACTTCGACACGGGAGGCCACCGCGATGTTCGCGTATGTCGGGTGCTACACGACGAGGCAGCGCCACGCCCGTGGCGAAGGCATCAACGTGTACCGGGTGGACCCGGCCTCGGGCCAGTGGACGCACGTGCAGCTGGTGGGGGACCTCGTCAACCCGTCCTGGCTGACGCTCGATCGCCAGCAGCGCTTCCTCTACTCGGGCCACGGTGACGGCGAGCACGCCACGGCCTTCGCGATCGACAAGCCGACCGGCCAGCTGAAGCTCTTGAATCAGCAATCCACCGGCGGCAAGAACGGGGTTCGCGTCGCCGTGGACCCCACCAGCCACTTCCTGGTGGTGGGGAATTACGCCTCGGGGACGGTCGCCGTCCTGCCGATCAACCGGGAGGGGTCGCTGGCGCCGCTCAGCCATCTCGTCACGCTGACCGGCAATCCCGGACCGCACCGGGTCGAGCAAGCCAGCTCGCACCCCCACGACGTCCCGTTCGATCGCACCGGTCGCTTCATCGTGGTGCCCGACAAGGGACTCGACAAGGTCTTCGTTTACACGCTCGACACGGCCAGCGGCACGCTGGTGGCGAACGATCCTCCGGCCGTGACGACCCGACCGGGAGCGGGCCCACGGCACGTCGACTTCCATCCCGGGCAACCCTATGCCTACGTCATCAACGAGCTCGACTCCACCATCACGACGTACCGCTTCGACCCGATGCAAGGACAGCTGAAGCCCCTCCAGGTGATCCCGACGCTGCCGCCAAGCTTCACCGGAAACAACACCACGTCTGAAATCGCCGTCGCCCCGTCGGGACGCTTCGTGTACGGGTCGAACCGCGGGCACGACAGCATCGTGATCTTCGCCGTCGACGAGGCGAGCGGTGCCCTGGCGCCGGTCGGGTGGGAGCCGACGCAGGGGAAGACGCCACGCTTCTTCGCCCTCGATCCGTCCGGTACGTTTCTCTACGTCGCCAACCAGGACAGCGACACCATCGTGTGCTTCCGGGTCGATCAGGCCACCGGAAAGCTCCTGCCGACCGGCCACGTCGTGAAGACCGGCAGCCCGTCCAGCATCGTCTTCCTGTATTGGGCGGCGTGATCTGACCATGGCGATGAAGGTGCCGGCCCTCATCATTCCGGGCGACGATCCCTCGCACGCCGCTTCGGGGGCATACTATCTGCGCGAGCTCCTGCCGCAGCCGGAGTTCTGGGGCGTCATGCCGCCCGAACAGACGCTGGACCGTGTGCGCGACCGGATCCTCGAGTTCGGCCGCGCTCACAAGTAGGGCTGCCAAGTCCAGCGGAGCCGGAGGCTGTTGCGAGCGGCGAGCTCACAAGGAGGCGACATGTCGGACACTCCACTGCCGTTCCAGCTGCGCAAGATCGGTCACGTCGTGCTCAACGTCAGCGACCTCGACGCGGCCGTCCGCTTCTTCACCGAGGTGCTTGGACTCCAGATCAGCGATCGCTACCCCGAGAGCATGGTCCCGGGCGGCATGGTCTTTCTCCGCTGCAACACCGACCACCACGGGGTGGCGCTGGTCGGCGGCGCCCCCCAGCTCACGCGCAGCAGCCTCAATCACTTCGCCTTCGAGGTCGGGACGCCCGACGAGGTGTTCCGCGCCAGGGCCTGGCTGCGCAAGCAGGGAGTCCCCATCGTCTTCGAGGGGCGGCGACGCGCGGGCTGCCAGCTCGCCGTCGAGTTCCGCGACCCCGACGGCAATAACCTGGAAATTTACTGGGGCCTCGACCAGGTCGGGACCAGCGGCTACGTGCGTCCGCCGAGCGAGTGGCGCCAGGCCCTCACGCTGGAGGATGCCGTGGCCCACCCCGTCGCCGGCCCGCGCATGCCGCCCATCTCCGCCGGCGACTCATGATGCGAGTCCCGGCCCCGCAGATCCGTCAGCAGCTCCTGTCCGTCCTCCGCGCCTGGGGCATGTCGGACGCGCACGCCGAAACCACGGCCGCGATGATGCTGGAGACCGACCTGCGCGGCGTCGACTCCCACGGCATCTCGATGCTGCCGACCTACGACCGCGAGTTCCGCGCCGGCCGGCTGAACATGCGGCCGCTCTTCAAGACCGTGCGGGAGGGGCCGGCCATGGCGCTGATCGACGCCGACGCGTCGCTCGGCCATCCGGTCTCCGTCTACGCGATGAACCTCGCCGTCGACAAGTGCCGCGAGAGCGCCGTGGCCGTGGTGTCGGTGGTCAACTCGCATCACTTCGGCGCGGCGGGCTGCTACTCGAGGATCGCGGCGGAGCGCGGGGTGATCGGCATGGTGACCTCGGCCACCCGCGGCGTGTCGATGGTGCCGACGTTCGCCGCCGAGCCCGTCATGGGCACCAATCCGCTGGCGTTCGCGGCGCCGACCAAGCGCAATCCGCCGTTTCAGCTCGACATGGCGACGACCACGGTCGCGGCCGGCAAGGTCAAGGTCCACAAGCTGAACCATCGCCCGCTCCCGCCCGGCTGGGTCGTCGACGGCAACGGTCAGTCGGTGACCGATGCGGAGGAGGCGTTCCGCTACGTCTTCGAGCGGCCGGAGGGCGGCATCACGCCCCTCGGCGGCACGCGGGAGCGGGGCGGCCACAAGGGCTACGGTCTGGCGGTCATGGTGCATATCCTCGGCGGGACGCTGGCCGGCGCCTCGTTCTCGCCGATCCGCAACCGGACGCAGAAGCCATCCGATCCCCACAACATCGGCCACTTCTTCCTGGCCATCGATCCGCGCGCGTTCCGGGCCGACGGTGAGTTCGAGGACGACCTGGATCAGGTGATCGACGTGCTCCACAACGCCAGGCGCGCCGATCCCGCCCAGCCCGTGCTGGTGGCTGGCGACCCGGAAATGGCCACGCACAGTGAGCGGCTCAGGGACGGCGTGCCGATCCCCGACGATCTCATGGAGCAGCTGCGGGCGGTGGCGAAGAGCGCTGGGGTGCCGTTCGTCCTGGTACCCTGACCCCCGAGGAACATCAATGACTCGTCAGACGCGGCTGTGCTCCGCTCGAGCTACGCCACGGTCATCGACGAGGTCCGCCGCCGCGAGAACATCGGAGGGGGCGGACGTGACGGGCCCCGCTAGAGTCTCGTCTCGTCGACCGGGAGCCCCAGCCAGTGTCGCCCGACCAGCTCGTAGTTGGAGAGGCGAGCCTGCAGGTGCTGAGTGATCACATGAATGTCCTGGAAGTGGCGCTGGAGGAGATTCCTCTCGTAGACCGCCGTCGTACCGGCGGCGTTGTAGACAGTGTCGACGATCTGGCCCGCCAGCCGAATCGCGTGCGTCGTGGCGAGGCGCAGGGCCGCACGCTGGTCCAGGCTGATCGCGCCGGTCGACGTCATGGCGGTCCAGATCTCGCGGACCGCCTCGGTCAGGAAGGCCCGACCGGATCGGAGGTGGGCCTCGGCGCGGCCGACGTCGACCTGAATCAGAGGCTGATCGCGTAGCAGCGCCGGGGTGGCCCGCGGCGTCTTGGCGCCGGCCAGCTCGAAGAACGTGGCCAGGCAGCTGCGGGCCACCGCCAGGGCCACCGATGCATCGCCCGAGGCGAACAGCAGGGTCCGGGGGATCCGATAGAGCGGTCCGGTTTCCACCAGCGGTGCCGTGGCCGGCAGAACGGTGCGCTCCTCGGGCACGAAGACATCGCTCACGGCGAAGTGGTGAGTCCCGGTGCCGCGCATGCCCCGGACGTGCCAGGTGTCGAGGAGCTCGGCCTCGGCCACCGGCACGAACAGGTAGCGCGTCTCCGATTGACCGTCCTTGAGTCGGGGCTGGCCGTTGGCGACGATCTGAGCGTGCGCGGCCAGCCAGGCGGCATGCCGGCAGCCAGTGCTAAAGCCCTGGCGACCCGTGACGCGGTAACCACCCGAAACCACGACGGCCTGGGCGGTGGGGGCGGGCGTGTTGGCGACGACGCTGCGGGGCGTGTCCATCCAGATGGAGCGAGCGACGTCAGGCGGCATCCGGGCCGCGTAGGTCGCAAAGATCGCGCACTGATTGACGATCCAGCCGGTGCTGGCGTCGGCCTTCCCGATCTCCTCGATCACCTGAACGTACGTCGGCAAATCGAGCTCTGAACCGCCCAGAGAGCGTGGAAACGCCAGATGGAACAACCCGGCGTCGGCCAGCGCCTCGAAGAGCGGCCGCGGGAGCTCCCGCTCCGCCTCGATCTGATCGGCGCAGGATCGGATCAGGGGAACCAGCTTCCGGGCAGCGTCGAGCGGCGAGAACATCCTGGCCTCCTTGGTCGGGCGTCGGCCCCATCACCCGGCGCCGACAGGGTACACCGTGTATGATCCTGTCCCGATGATCCAGGACAAGATCCGCCCCGCCACTCCGAGAGTCACCTGTCCCTTTTTCCGGCGGGGACCCCACGGCGGGTCGTGGCCGGGGTCGGCCACTTCATGCCCCGCGAGAAGCCCCGCGCGGCCGTGGACGCGCTGTTGACGCTTCTCCGGTAGCGCGCGACAGATCACAGGAAGGCAGCGCCGCATGCGCATCGAGATCATCTGTACGGGTGACGAGGTCCTGACCGGGAAGATCGTCAATACCAACTTCAGCGACATCAGCCAGAAGCTCGAGGACGTCGGGCTCTCGGTCGGGTGGGAAACGACGGTCGGTGACGACCGGGAAAGCCTCCTGCGGGCGTTCCAACTGGCGGGGGAGCGCGCCGACGCGGTGATCGTCAACGGAGGCCTGGGGCCCACGGTCGACGACCTGTCCCAGGAAGTCGCGGCCCAGGCCGCCGGCGTCGATCTCGTCCTCAACGAAGAGTGGCGGGCTCGGATGGAAGAGTTCTTTCGCCGGCGCAGCCGCGTGATGCCGCCCAACAACCGCAAGCAAGCCCTGCTGCCCGCCAACGCCGAGCTGATCGACAATCCGATCGGCACCGCCTGCGGCTTTGCGCTCGACATCGGCAAGGCCCGCTTCTTCTTCACCCCCGGGGTGCCGCGCGAGCTCCGCCGCATGCTCGAGGAGCAGATCATTCCGCGACTCCTCGCCCGCAGCGGCTTGCAGACGGCCATCCATCTCAAGAGATTCCATTCATACGGCCTGGGCGAATCGCACGTCGATGCCCTGCTCACGGGCGTGGCCGAGCTCGTGGCCGATGGGACCGTCAAGCTCGGCTTCCGGGCCCACTATCCGCAGCTCGAAACCAAGCTGACCGTGCGCGGCAGCGACATGGAGGACATCCGGAGGAAGCTCGGACCGGTCGAGCGGGAAGTGCGCAAGCGCCTCGGTAACTTCATCCTGGCCGAAGACGATCAGACGCTGGAGGGCGTCGTCCTGGGAGAGCTGGCGAGTCGTCAGGCCTCGCTGTCGATCGTGGAGACGTTCACGAGCGGACAGATTGCCGCGCGCCTCGCCCACCTGCCGGGGGCGGAGAAGGTCTTTCGCCGTGGCCTCGTGGCCCGCGACCTCGCCGAGGTGTGGTCGGCCGTCGGTCTCGACGGCGCCTCATCGACGGGCGAGCTCACTCGCGAAACGGCCGAAGCCGTGGCGCGGGCCGCGCGACGACAGACCGGCGCCACGCATGCGCTGGCGGTGCTGATCGATCTCGACGATGGTCCGGACCGGATCGAGTTCGGGGGGACCATCTGTCTAGCCGTCGCGACCGAGCCGGAGATCGCCTCCCGGCGCAGTCGCATCGTCGGCGGCCGCGAGTGGGTACGCCTGGGCGCGGTCGAGATGGGGCTGGACTGCCTGCGCCGCCAACTTCAAAATTTGCCCGTGTACGAGCGCATCGACTTCGAGAAGGTGTGACCCGCAGCGGAGCCAGCCATGCACTTCGGAATCTTCCTCGAGGAACGGCGTCAGGGGACCAGCGATGCCGCCGCGTTCCAGGAAACGCTCGAGCTGGCCGAGCTGGCCGAGGCGTGGGGACTCGACGGCGTCTGGCACCGCGGCGAGCTTGACCGATCGCCTCCGCCGGCTCCGGGAAGAGCTCGGTCTCGACGGAATCGTGGCCGAGCTGAATCCCGGCGGCCCGCTCCCCATGGAGCGCATGCGGCGAACGCTTCGTATCCTGACCCACGAGGTGATGCCGGCCCTGAAGGGCCTCTGAGGAGGAGGGTGATCATGGCAAGGCTTACGCCCATCACGAACAAGAACCAGGTGGCCGCCAAGGACCACGCCATCGTCGACGCCATCGTCGAGAGCCGGGGCGCGCTTCAGGGACCGTTCACGATGTTCCTCCACTGTCCGGAGCTGGCCGGCCGCCTCGCGCATCTGGGCGCCTTCGTCCGCTTCGAGGGCTCGCTCGACATGCGGGCGCGGGTGCTCGCCGCGATGACCGTCGCCCGGGAGTTCGACGCGGTCTACGTGTGGGGTGCCCAGACGGGCGCCGCTCGGCGGCAGGGCGTGTCGGAAACGACCATCACGGCGATCCGCGAGAAGCACGCGCGCGACATCCCACCGGAGGATGCCCAGATCGTGGAGTTCACGCAGCAGCTCATCCGAAGACATCGGATCGACGACGCGACCGTGAAGGTGCTACAGAAGCGGTTCGGCGATGACGGACTGATTCAGCTGACCGGGGCTATCGGGTACTACAGCATGCTGGCCATGACGGTCAACGCGTGCGAGCTCGAGGCCGGCCCGGGCGCCGAGGTCCTCCAGGTCTAGGGGGCACGCCATGCTCATCGTCGACGCGCAGGTCCACATCTGGAGAAACAACAAGCCCACGAATCCGGCCCATCGACAGGTTTCCGATTTTGCGCCGGACGATCTCCTGGCTCGACTGGAAGCTGCCGCGATGAAACAGGATGTCGCGCAGCGAGCTGATCTTACCTGGCGCCGGTCGTCGGTCGTTGACAGGCCGTGACGGCGGCGGTATGTCTGTGGCCGGGCTGGCCCCGGCGTGATGTCGCTTATTCGAGAGAAGACGAAGGTCAGCGGGAAAACGACCGCCAGGGAGGGACGAATGAGAACCAGGCTGGTGCTTCTGGCTCTTCTATGCGCCGTCGCGCTGCCGCGGCCGGGTCTGGCCCAGCAAGACAAGCTCGGGAAGGTCACGTTCCCGACGTCCTGCGATGCCAGAGTGCAGACGCAGTTCGAGCGCGGCGTGGCGATGCTGCATTCGTACTGGTTCACCGAGGCGCGCAAGGCGTTCGACGCGATCATTCAGCAGGACCCGACATGTGCCATGGCCTACTGGGGACTCGCCGTGAACTATCTCGGCAACTCGCTGGCGGCGCCGCCCGCGGTCAAGGACAGCGCCGCGGCCGGGGACGTCCTGGAGAAAGCGCGGACGGTCGGGGCCAAGACCCAGCGCGAGCGCGACTGGATCGAGGCGATCGGCGCCTACTACCGCGACCACGACAAGGTGCCGTTGCCCGCCCGCCTGGCGGCCTACACCCGGGCGATGGAGCAGATGACGCAGCGCTACCCGGACGACTTCGAGGCCTGGGCCTACTACGCGTTGACCCTGCAGGCCTCCGCGGCGAAGAACGACAAGACCTACTCCAACCAGCTCCGCTCGGCGGAAATCCTGGAGCGACTGTTCAAGCAGAACCCCCAGCATCCCGGGGTGGCGCACTACCTGGTGCACGCCTACGACTACCCGCCGCTGGCCGACAAGGGCATCAAGGTCGCCGGGCTGTACGCCCGCATCGCGCCGGCCGCGCCCCACGCCCGGCACATGCCTTCCCACATCTACTCCATGGTGGGATGGTGGGAAGAGTCGATCGGCTCGAACCGGTCGGCGCTCGACATCCAGCGCGACTATCACCATGCGACGGACTTCATGGTCTACGCCCACCTCCAGCTCGCGCAGGACGCCAGGGCCAAGGCGCTGGTCGATGTCATCGCCGCGCTTCCCAGGCAGGAGTACGCCATCCTCGGCAACTACACGGCCGTCGCGGCCATCCCGGCCCGCTACGCGGTCGAGCGCGCCGACTGGGCGGGCGCGGCCGCGCTGCCCGTCACCTCGACCGGGCGCGTCCAGGCTGACTCCCTCACCCGCTTTGCCCGCGGTCTCGGCATGGCTCGCAGCGGCGATCTTGCCGGCGCGAGACGCGAGCTCCAGGCGATGCAGGAGCTGCGCAGCGCGCTGGAGAAATCGAACCAGTCCTACTGGGCCGACCGCACGGAAGAGCAGATGCTCGCCGTCTCGGCCTGGGTGACGTATGCGGAGGGTGCGCGCGAACAGGCAGCCAAGCTCATGCGCGCCGCCGCCGACGGCGAAGACGGCAGCGTCAAGCATGTGGCGATGGAGAACCGGCTCTATCCCATGCGCGAGTTGCTGGGCGAACTGCTGCTCCTGATGGGGCAGGCAGCGCCCGCGCTGCGCGAGTACGAAGCCTCGCTCAAGGAAACCCCCAACCGCTACCGAGGCCTCTACGGAGCCGGGCGCGCCGCCGAAGCAGCCGGCGACCGCCAGAAGGCCGCAGGTTACTTCGAGAAGCTCGTGGCGCTTTCCAAGAACGCTGATACCGCGCGTCCGGAACTCGCGCGCGCGAAAGCGTTCCTCGGCCAGCGCTGAGCCGCGAGCCTGACCCATGCCTGCTGACAGACGAAGCGGACCGCGCTGGCGGCGGTCGGCGGCCGGGCTGGCGCTGGCCGCCGCCATCGCCGTCGGCATGCCTTTGCCTTCCCTCTCCGATCCGGTGGACACCGATCCGGAAGCCGCCGCGCGCGACCCGGACTATACGGCCGGCCAGCAGGCGCTGGAGCGCAAGGACTGGCCCGAGGCGGTCAAGCGCTTCAGTCAGGCAGCGCGGCGCGACCCGGACAACGCCGACCTCCAGAACTATCTGGGGTTCGCTTACCGGAATCTCGGGCAGTTCGATCCTGCGTTCAAGCACTACCAGCGGGCGCTCGAGCTGAATCCGCGCCACCGCGGCGCGCACGAGTATGCCGGCGCCGCCTACCTGATGGTGGGCGATCTGGCCAGCGCGGAAGAGCACCTGGCCGCGCTACGCAGGATTTGTCTGCTGCCGTGCGAGGAACTGGCCGATCTGGAACGCGAGATCACGGTGTATCGCACAAGGACCGGCACAGGCCGTTCCCCCTGAGGTTTCCCATGCGCACACAAGCGGAAAAGGCGGCAGCCTTTCGGGCACTCCACGAGCGTCCGGGCGCCTTCATCATTCCCAATCCGTGGGACGCGGGCACTGCCAGGCTCCTGGCTTCGCTCGGCTTCGAGGCCCTGGCCACGACGAGCCTCGGTTTCGCCAACAGCCTCGGACGTCCCGATGGGACCAACGCGGTGAGCCGGAGCGAGGTTCTCGAGAACTGCCGGACGATCGCGGGGGCGACCGACCTGCCCGTCAATGCGGATCTGGAGAACTGCTACGCCCATGAGCCCCGGGCCGCCGCCGACATGATCCGGCTGGCGGCGAACGCGGGCGTCGTGGGCGGTTCGATCGAGGACGCGACGGGTGACTCCACCAAGCCGATCTACGAATTCCAGCTTGCGGTGGACCGGGTGCAAGCCGCGGTCGAGACGGCGCGGTCCCTTCCGGTCCCGTTCATGCTGACGGCGAGGGCCGAAAACTTCCTGCACGGCCGCCTCGATCTCGAGGACACCATCCGGCGGCTGCAGGCCTTCGAGAAGGTCGGGGCGGACGTGCTCTACGCGCCAGGGCTCAGAGACCTCGCCACGATCCGCACCGTCGTGGCGTCGGTGACCAAGCCGCTCAACGTCGTGATGAGCGCCGCCGATCCGACGATCACGGCCGAGCAGCTGGCCGAGGCCGGGGTCAAGCGCATCAGTGTCGGGGGGGCGCTGTCGCGGCTCGCGCTGGCGGCGTTCCTCAAGGGCGCGCGCGAGATGAAGGACAGGGGCGGGTTCGCCTGGGTGCGCGAGACCGTCCCCAGCCGGGAGCTCAAAGCGATCTTCAAACGGTGGGACTGACTCTTCAAGGAGCTCGGGAGCGAGCCGGCGTCGGTGGGCCTTCGGCGGCTCGCCGACCTCGTGGCGGCGGGGCAGCTTGCGCCCCACATCAGCCGGGAGGGGCCGTGGAAGGAGATCGGCCAGGTCGCGGACGACCTCATGGCCCGGCGCTTCCCGGGCAAGGCCGTGCTGATACTCGACTGAAAGGAGCGAGTCATGGCCTATCGCATCAACCACATCCATCTCAAGGCCCCGGACCCGAGGAAGACGGCCGAGTGGTACGCCAGGGCGTTCGGCTTCAAGATCGTCAGCGATGACGTCCGCGTCTTCGGCGACCGCTTCCTCCGCTGCCAGAGCGAGGACGGCGGCATGATGGTGAACATCTCGGCGGCGCGCACGGGCGAGACGCTCGGCCCCGGCGACGCGAGCGCCCATCACGGGCTCGAGCACTTCGGCTTCGACTCCCAGGACATCGAAGCGGACATCGCGCGGCTCGAGGCCCTCGGGGCCCGCCTGCTGGAGGGGCCGATCCAGGTGCCCAACGGCCCCCGCATCGCCTTCCTGCGCGCGCCCGATGACGTCCGCGTCGAGCTGGTCGAGCCGCGGAGGGCGGGCATCTCCGGAGGCTGTTGCTAAGATAGGTCGCGGTGGAGAGCTGGCAGCGCAACGTCTGGGCGTTGACGCTGTGCGTGTTCATCGCCTTCGTGGGCTTCCAGTTCTTCAACCCCTTCCTCCCTCTCTACGTCCGCGAGCTCGGCGTGATCGACCCCGCCCGGATCGCGCTCTGGTCCGGGCTGCTCGCCGCGGTCACGCCTGCCGTGTCGGGGTTGCTGGCGCCCGTCTTCGGGCGCCTCGCCGATCGCTTCGGATGGAAGATCATGCTCATTCGCTCGCTGGCCGGGTTCACGGTCATCATCGCGGTGATGGGCCTGGTGACGTCGGTCCAGCAGCTCCTCATCGCGCGACTCCTGCAGGGCCTGTTCGCGGGGTTCTCGCCGATGGCGATCGCCGTGGCCAGCGTCTCCGCCCCGCGCGACAAGGTGTCGGTGGCGATCGCGCGCGTGCAGGGCGCTCAGTTGATCAGCGTCGCCGTGGGGCCGGCGGTGGGCGGCCTCGTCGCATCCCATCTCGGAATCCGGTCGGCCTTCTTCGTGACCGCCACGTTGTGCGCGGTGTCACTGCTCGCGCTGATCGTCCTCTTTCAGGAGGCCCGGCCGCTGGAGCGCGGAGAGGCGCCGGCGCCGGCCCGCGCGACACCGCTGCGCGAATTCTTACGCTACCCGCATTTCATCCCGGTCATGATCCTGCTCCTGATCGCGCAGTTCATCGACCGCGGCCTGGCCCTGCTGATCCCGCTGCAAGTCGCCCACCTGCCAGGCGTCGAGGCGATCGCCGCCACATCGGGCGTCATCATCTCGGTGGCCGCCGTCGGCGCCACCCTGTCGGCCAGCGTCTCCGCGCGATTGTCCGAGGTCATGCCGATCGGACGGCTTCTCTTCATCCAGTTCTTCGTCGGCGGCGCGCTCTGCAGCGCGATGGCGCTGGCCGAGACCCCGATCGCGGTGCTGGTGCTGCGCACGCTGGTCGCGCTCTGCCTGGGCGGCGCCCTCACGCTGGCGTACACGCTGGGCGGCATGATCGTGCCGGGCGAGGCGCGTGGCGCCGCCTTCGGCTGGCTGGCCCTGGGCGTCCAGATCGGCACGGCCGCCAGCCCCCTGTTGATGGGGGCCCTGGCGGCGCTCAACCTCGCGCACGCGTTTCTCATGGACGCCGCTCTGGCCTGGATCGCGGCGGCGGTGCTCCTGTTCAGCGCGCGCGATCTGCTGAGGCGGCGGGAGCCGCGCGGCCACGCGCTGGGTTGATGGGGGCCGCGCCGGCCGCGGGCGGCCCCAGGAGCGTGTCAGAGTCACCGCCCTCCGAGCGCCCGCTTTGCCCGCGCAATCCCAATCCTCAGCTTGCGTGATATCGGTGGGGGTGTCGGGGGGAGCGGCGGCGCTCCCCCGACGTCAACTAGTGCCGGTCCAATTAACTTCGCCATACTTCGTTCTCGGTCGGCGCCGGTCCTCGACGTACAACCGCGTACGCCTCCGGCCGGCGCCTCCCTCGGGCCTCGTCTGCCTCGTTACTTGGACCGGCACCTGCGGGCGCCCGTTGGCGCATCGCCGGAACTGGATCCCTGCCACCTCCTTCACGACGGCGACCATGGGCGGAGAATCAAGCAGAGTCGGTTCTTGACAGGGCCCCGTCATCGGGATACGAGGAGGCGCTGGTAGGAACCGCTTGACCATGACGCCTCGTCACCCGCACCTGGCGCTCGCTCTGTGAGTCTGCGGCTCGAGTCGTCAGCTCGTCCGCAGCTTCGAGCAGCCGGCGGTCCGACTCCACCCCGCGTGGGGGGCGCGCTGCTGAGCGCCCCTTTCGCTGTCGCGCGGTCGGCTCCGCGCCGCGGCGGCGCGCCGGCCGGCGCAGAGAACGCCTTTTATGTCGCCTAACCGCTGACCCTTCACGCTGGGGTGAACCGCTACAGCTTGGTCTTGAAGTACTCCCACTGTTTCTTCTGTTTGGTCATAAAATCCGTAAATCGAGGATTGCTTCGGAGGCTGTCGAGGTTGGC
>MNEF01000005.1 GCA_001917535.1 Candidatus Rokubacteria bacterium 13_1_40CM_69_27 | reverse complement strand
CGGCGCCTTGATGCGAGCGAGCAGGGCGCTGTCGCCGGCGAGGCTGGCGCCACCGTAAAAGGCCACGACGGCCTTGAGGTCGACGGTGTGATGCGCGGCACTCTTGAATGCCACCGCGCCGCCCATGCAGAAGCCGGTGATGCCGATCCGGGCCGCGCGGACCTCCGGCCAGCCCTCGAGATGCTCGATGCGCGCGCCGACCTCGGCCATCACCTTGGCGTCGTCCAGCTTCTTCATGTACTCGATCGCTTTCGGGATCTCGTCGTACGAGACGACCGGGCTGCCGAAGCGAGCGTAGAGGTCGGGGGCGAGCGTCACGTATCCTTCGCGCGCGATGCGCTCGGCCACCGCCCTGATGTGGCCGTTGAGCCCGAAGGCTTCCATGACGACGATGACGGCCGGGTACTGGCCGCCCGCGGCTGGCTGCGCCAGATGACACGGTATCCGCCCGTCAGCGGTCGTGAGCGTCAGCGACTCCGTCGCGATCTCCATTGCGCCTCTCCTGTCCTCGGAGGGGGCCGTCGCGGCTCCCTTCGATCTAAAAGAGAGGCGCGGCCACCCGCAGGGCGGCCATGACTACCGGGTTGGGGTACACGCCGAGAATCACCACCCCCAGCACGCACAGGAGCACGGCCAGCGCGAGCGTCCGCTCGAGACGGACCCGCCCCGTGACTGCCGGCGGCTCGATGTACATGCGCTTGGCGACGAGGAGGTAGTAGAAGAGCGCGACGACCGTGAGGATGGCGCCCAGCAGTACGAGCCAGTAGAGGCCGGCCGCGGCCGCGGCCCAGAACACGTAGAGCTTGGCCCAGAAGCCCGCCACGAAGGGGATGCCCCCCAGCGAGAGCAGGAAGAGCAGCATCGCCAGCGCCAGGAGCGGCGAGCGCTGGGCCAGGCCGCGGAACGCCATCAGGTTTTCGGAGCCCTCCGAGCGCGCCACGGCGTCGACGACGAGGAACGCCCCCATGTTCCCGAAGACGTAGGCGACCAGATAGAAGAGGACCATGGCCGTTCCTGACGCCGAGGCCGCGGCGAAGCCGACCAGCATGTAGCCGATGTGGGCGATGCCGGAGTAGGCCAGCAGGCGCTTGGCGTTCTGCTGGGGCAGCGCCATGAGGTTGCCCGCCACGATGGTGAGGGTGGCCAGCAGCGCCGCGACCGGCACCCAGAGCGCCACCGCGGAGCCGACGCCCTCGAAGTACACGCGGAAGAGGGCGACGAACCCGGCGGCCTTCGGGGCCACGCTGAGCCACGCCACGAAGGGCGTGGGCGCCGCCTCGTAGGTGTCCGGCACCCACATGTGGAACGGAAAGGCGGCGATCTTGAACCCGAAGCCGGTGAAGGCCGTGAGCAGGCCCAGGACGAGGAGCGGGTCGCCCCCCGGCAGCGCCCGGGCCACCACGGCCAGGCTCGTGGTCTTGGCGGCGCCGTACACGAACGACAGCCCGTAGGCCATCACCGCCGACGAGACGCTGCCGACCAGGAAGAACTTGAGCGCCGCTTCCACAGCCACGTCCTCGCGCTTGGCGAAGCCGGAGAGCACGTAGAGCGGGATCGACATCAGCTCGAAGGCCACGAAAAGCAGGATGAGATCCCGCGCCGAGGCCAGTACCAGCATCCCCAGGAGCGAGCCGAGCACCAGCAGGTGATACTCGGCGGCGCGCCGCGCGAAGACCGCGCCCGGCAGCGCGAGCCCGCCCAGGAGCCCGATGAAGGTGGCGGCCAGGAAGAGGCGCTTGGCGAAGAGGGCGAGCCCGTCCTGCACGAACATGCCGCCGAACGCGGGCGGCGCCGGCGAGACGATCAGGGACACGCCGGTCAGGACGAGCACGCCCGCGGCGGCAACCCCGCCGACCCAGCGGCGATCCTCCCCGCGCGCGGCGAGGTTGGCGAAGAAGACGACCAGGAGCAGGAGGCCGACGCCCAACTCGAGCGCGAAGGCGGTCACGGCGCCAGGATCCGGGCGAGCAGCCCGACGGTGGCCGTGTCGATCGTCGCGATGGCGAGGGCGGGCACCATCCCGAAGACCACGAGCACCGCGACCAGGACGACCAGGGCCACCCACTCGGGGCCCCGGGCGTCCTCCAAGTGGTGGAAGTGCGGCGAGGGCGGACCCCAGAAGATCTGCTTGGCCACGCGCAGGACGTACACCGCCGTGAGGAACGTGCCGGCCACGGCGGGGAGGAGCCACCAGGGATGCGCCGACCGCCAGCTCCCCAGGAAGGTGAGCAGCTCGGCGACGAAGCCCGCGGTTGCGGGCAGGCCGAGCGAGGAGAGACCGCCCACGGTGAAGGCGGTGGCGATGCCGGGCATCGCCCGCCCGAAGCCGCCCATCTTTCCGATGTCGCGGGAGTGCGCCTTCTCGTAGACGAGGCCCACCAGCGCGAAGAAGAGGCCCGTCATGATCCCGTGGGCGAACATCTGGAAGACGGAGCCGTTCAACCCGGCCTCGGTGAGCGTGGCCGCTCCCAGCATCACGATGCCCATGTGCGAGACCGAGGAGTAAGCGATGACGTACTTGAGGTCGGTCTGCGCCATCGCCGACAGCGCGCCGTACACGATGTTGATGCAGGCGATGGTGCCCACCAGCCACACGAGGTCCCGGGCGCCGTCGGGCAGCAGCCCCATGCCGAGGCGCACCACGCCGTAGGCGCCCAGCTTCATCAACACGCCCGCGTGCAGCATCGACACCGCCGTCGGCGCCGAGGCGTGGCCGTCGGGCGACCAGGTGTGCAGCGGCCAGATGCCGGCCAGGATGCCGAAGCCGATGTAGAAGGCGAGAAAGACCCACCGCTGGAGCCCGCGATCGAAGGTGGCCGCCTCCAGGTCGAGGAACGAGAACGAGGAGGCGCCCGAGACCACGTAGAGCGCGAAGATGCCGACCAGGATGAACGCGGAGCCGAAGAGCAGGTAGAGCGTCAGCTTCATCGCCGCGTACTCCTTGGTACCCACGCCCGTCTCCCGGTAGGCCCAGGCGAAGATGCCCCGCGGCCGGATCTCCCCGGTGGAGCCCCAGATCCCGATGAGCAGGTACATCGGGAGCACGGCCAGCTCGTAGAACAGGAAGAAGACGAAGAGGTCCAGGGCCACGAAGACGCCGAACACCCCGGTGACCAGCGTCAGGAGCAGCGCGTAGAACTCCTGACTGCGCACGGCGATCGTCCACGATGCGAAAACGCCGCTGAAGATGATGATCGACGTGAGCAGCACGAGGACCAGGCTGATGCCGTCGGCGCCCAGCTCGTAGGAGATGCCCAGCGCGGGGACGAGGGGGAGCTTCTCGTAGAACTGGAAGCCCGCGCCTTCCCGGTCGTAGGCCATGTAGATCCAGAGCGAGAGCACGGTCGAGATCCCGGTGGTCGCGGCGGCGATGAGGCGGACCGCCAGCGGCCGGTGGCGGGCCGTGAACATGATGAGGAGCGCGCCCACGAAGGGCGACCAGGTGATCAGCGAGAGGAGCGGGATGGCGGTCATCGCCGCACCCACTGGGCCCAGACGAAGAGCAGCAGCACGCCGAAGGCGACGCCGTACACGTAGTCCTGGGCCCGCCCGCTCTGGATGCGTCGCAGGAGGTCGCCGGCGCGCAGTGTCCAGGCGCTCCCGAAGTTGACGAGGCCGTCCACGAGGTAGCGGTCGATCCACCCGATGAGGCGCGAGAAGCCCAGGATCAATGCGCGATAGAGTCCCGCGTACAGGGCGTCGAGGCCGTAGCGGTGCCGGGCCATGACGTCGAGCACGTTGAGGGGGAAGACCGCGGCCAGGCGGGCCGGCTCGAGGAGCCGCCGCTGATACATCGCCGTGGCCAGCAGGAAGCCGGCCAGCGCGAGCCCGATGGAGAGCGGGGCCAACCACCCGGGCCCGTGATGCTCCCCCGCCCCGGCCACGACGAAGCGCAGCCCGATCGCCACCGTCAGCCCAGCCAGCACCCACAGCGGCCCCGCCATCAGGGGCGGCGCGTCGTGGGGATGGCTTTCAGCGTGGGCGCGGCCGAAGAACGCGATGAAGATGACGCGGAACATATAGAACGCCGTAAGGAAGGCCGTCAGCGCCAGCATAAGGAAGGGGCCGGTCATCCGTCCCTCCCACACGCCGGCCAGGACCGCCTCCTTCGAGAAGAAGCCGGCCAACGGCGGGACGCCCGTCAGCGCCAGCGTGCCCACGATGAACACCACGCCCGCCTGAGGGAGCGCGCGGAAGAGCCCACCCATGCGAAAGATGTCGTTCGTGCCGACAGCGTGGATGACGGCCCCGGCCGCCAGGAACAGGAGCGCCTTGAAGACGCCGTGGGTGAGCAGGTGGAAGAAGCCCGCGTCGGCGGCCCCGGCGCCGGCGGCGGCCATCATGTAGCCGAGCTGGGAGACCGTGGAGTACGCGAGCACGCGCTTGATGTCGCCCTCCACGCACGCCATCGTCGCGGCCAGCAGCGCCGTGAACGCGCCGACCCAGCCGATGAGAGCCAGCACGTCGGGCACCAGCCGGAACAAGGGCATCGCTCGAGTCACCATGAAGACGCCCGCGGTCACCATGGTCGCGGCGTGGATCAGGGCCGACACCGGCGTGGGACCCTCCATGGCGTCGGGCAGCCACACATGGAGCGGGAACTGCGCCGACTTCCCCACCGCGCCCAGATAGATCAGCACCATGATCAGCCCGAGGCCGGCCGCCGGCAGCGTGCGCTCCGCCGCCATCCGGAAGAGGGCGCCGAACTCGAAGGTTCCCGTCGACGCCCACAGCATGACGATGCCGACGACGAAGCCGAGGTCGCCCAGCTTGGTGATCCAGAAGGCCTTCACGGCGGCCCGCGCCGCCGACGGCCGGTCGTACCAGTAGCCGATGAGCAGATAGGAGCAGAGCCCGACCAGCTCCCAGAAGATGAACATCTGGAGGAACGACGGCGAGAGCACGAGGCCCAGCATCGAGAAGGCGAAGAGCGACTGGTAGGTGTAGTAGCGCCCCAGCGCCGGCGGCGTCTCCCGGTCGAGGTACGACAGCGAGTAGATCTGCACCAGCAGCGAGACCAGCGTCACCAGGACGAGCATGGCCGCGCTCAGCTCGTCCACCAGGACGCCGACCGTCGCGATGGGCCCGCCGTCGGCGGGGATCCACGCCCACGTCGCCTCCCCCCGCCCGCCGCCGGCCCAGACCGTGAGCGCCCGGTAGAGGGCGACCGCCACGGCGATGATGGATAGCCAGCCGGCGGCCCGGCCCTTCCGCCGGAGCCAGGGGAGGACGGCGAGGATCACGAAGGCGGCGAACGGGAGCGCCAGGACGTGCAGGGCGTGATCGGTCGCGCTCATCCGGCTAGCCCCGCAGGAGGTTCAAGTGGTCGGCCTCGATCGTCTTCCGGGCGCGGAAGATCGCGATGATGATGGCGAGCCCCACGCCGACCTCGGCCACCGTGATCGGGATCGTGAAGAGCGTGAAGACCAGCCCCACCAGATCCGCGTTGAAGCGGGCGAACGCCACCAGATTGATGTTCACCGCGTTCAGCATCAGCTCGATCCCCAGCAGGATGCCGATGGCGTTGCGCCGGGTGAGCACGCCGAAGAGCCCGATGGCGAAGACGAGCGCGGCCAGGACGAGGTAGGCGTGCAGGCCGGGCGCGCCCATCAGTCCTCGGTCCGGGCGAAGTAGATGGCGCCGACCAGCGCGGCGACGAGCAACACGGCGAGCAGCTCGAAGGGCGCGGCGAACGGGCCCACCAGGGCGCGGGCGAGGTCGGCGGTCCGGTCCGCGGCGGGTGGGCGGGCGGGCCGGGCCGAGCGGACGACGAAGCCGAGAACGCCGACGAAGACGGCGGCGGCCAGGATGGCCCCGTTGATGACCCAGCGGCTCGTCTGCCGGAGGCGCTCGCCGACGAGCTGCTCGGTGAGCATGATCGCGAAGACCATGATCGTGATGACACCGCCGGCGTAGAGGAGGAGCTGAACGGCGAAGAGGAACGCGGCGTCGAGGAGCAGAAACACGACCCCGGTGGAGACGAGCGCCGCGGCCAGGAAGAGCACCGCGTGGAACAGGTTGGGCGTGAGCACGACGGCGAGACTCGTGGCCAGTAGCACGGCCGCTACCAGCCAGAAGCCTATCGCCTCCGCGGTCACTCGGCGGGCTCCTTGGCGTCCGCCTTCCCTTCTGCCTTCGGCTCGCCCCGGGGCGCCTTGGGCGGCGCCTGCATGTCACGCAGCCGGTTGCCCGTGGCCCACGACGGCTCGAACTGGAGCCCCAGCGCATGGAGCCGGTCCTTGTCCAGCAGGAGCTCGCGACGGTCGGTGGTGGCGAGGTCGAAGGTCTTCAGCATGATGATGGCGTCGGTCGGACACACCTGCACGCACAGCTCGCAGAACTCGCAGGCGTAGAGCTCGAGCGTGAAGGTCTTCGCGTAGTTCCGCTTCTCGCTCTTGAGCATCTCGACCTTGATGACCTGGGGCGGGCAGATGTACTCGCAGAGCCGGCAGCCGATGCAGGCCTCTTCGCCCGTCTCCTTTTCGTAGACGAGCGCCAGGATCCCGCGGAAGCGGTCCGGATACGGCCGCGGCGTGTCCGGGTACATCACCGTCACCGGCTTGCGGAACAGGTTGCGCAGGGTGACGCCCATGGCGCGACCGACCGCGCGGGCCAGTTGGCCCACCTCGCTCCAGGAGCTTCCCGCCCGCGCTCCGTTACGCCCCACGCCCGAACCCCGCGGCGACGACGAAGCCGGTCGCCAAGAGCAGGATGACGGTCGCCGGCAGCAGCAGCTTCCAGGAGATGGCCAGGATCTGGTCCACGCGGATCCTCACGAAGCTCCAGCGGACCCACGTCACCAGCAGGAACACGAGGACGGCCTTCAGCAGGAACCAGAGCGGGCCCAGCCAGGTGGGGCCCGGACCCAGCCAGCCCCCCAGGAACAGCAGCGCGCCCAGAAACGAGGTGCCCACCAGGTGGGCGTACTCGCCGAGCTGGATGAGCGCGAACTTCATGCCGCTGTACTCGACGCGGAAGCCGGCCACCAGCTCCGACTCGGCCTCCAGGATGTCGAAGGGCACCCGGTTCTCGGCGGCGATGGTGGCGATCACGTAGGCGAGGAAAGCGAGCTGGCCGATGCCGGGATAGAAGACGAACCAGCCGAAGAGGCCCTGCTGGGCGACGACGATCGCCGACATCTGCATCGACCCGGCCAGCACGACCGGAACCAGCGCCGCGAAGATGAAGGGCAGATCGTAGGAGATGATCTGGTTCACCGCCCGCATGGCCGAGAGCAACGCGTACTTGTTGTTCGATCCCCAGCCGCCCATGAAGAGGCCGACGATCTCGAGCGCAGAGACGGCCAGGAAGAAGAGGACGCCGATGTTCAGGTCGGCCAGCCCCAGCCCGGGGGCGAAGGGGATCGTCGCGAAGATCAGCATGCAGGGCAGGAGGAACACGAGCGGCGCCAGGTTGTAGACCCAGCGGTCCGACAGCGTCGGCACCACGTCCTCCTTCAGCATCAGCTTGAGCGCGTCGGCGATGGGTTGAAGCCAGCCGTGGGGCCAGCCGACGTAGTAAGGCCCGATCCGCGACTGCATCCGGGCGGCGAACTTCCGCTCCAGCAGCGTGATGTAGGCCACGACGAGGATGATCGCGTTGAGGAGGACGAAGGCGACGATGAGATGCGTCACCGGTCCACCTCGCCGAACACCGGGTCCACCGAGCCCATGATGGCGACCACGTCGGCCACCTTGTGGCCGGGCAGGATGTGGGGGAGCGCGGCCAGGTTGGAGAAGGAGGCGCCCCGCCACTTCATGCGATAGGGCTTGGGGCTGCCGTCGCTGATCAGGTAGCAGCCCACCTCGCCGCGCGCGCCCTCGACACGCGCATACCCCTCCCCTTTCGGGACGCGGACCTGCCCGACGGACTTCACGCCCGGCCGCGAGGAGATGGGCCCCTCGGGCAGGCCGTCGAGCACCTGGCGCACGATCTTGATCGATTCGCGGAACTCCTGCATCCGCACCCGATAGCGGGCGTAGCAATCGCCGGCCGCCTCCACCGGGATCCTGAACTCGAAGTCCTGGTAGGAGGAGTAGGGCTCGGCGCGACGCACGTCGTAATTGACTCCGGAGCCGCGGATGAGCGGCCCCGAGACCCCCAGCTCCTGAGCCAGCTCGCGCGAGATGACGCCGACGCCCTGGGTGCGCACGAGGAAGAAGGCGTTGCCCTCCAGCATCGCCTGGTACTCGTCGAGGCGCTTGGCCACGAAGTCGATGGTCTGACGGCACGTCTCGGCCCAGCCCGCCGGCAGGTCATAGCGCACGCCGCCGACCTGGTGGAAGCCGTAGAGGAGACGGGCGCCGGTCAGCGCCTCGAACAGATCGAGGATCATCTCGCGCTCGCGCATGGCATAGAGGAAGACCGTCGCGCCGCCGCCGAGCGCCCCCCCCATGTCCAGACACCACGTCCCCAGCCACAGGCAGTGGGAGGCGACGCGCTGCAGCTCGGCGACGAGCACCCTCAGGTACTGCGCGCGCTTCGGCACTTCGACCTTGCCCACCTTCTCCACGGCCGCGACGTAGGTGAGCTCGGAGGTCATCGCCGCCACGTAGTCGGTCTTGGAGGCGATCGAGGGATACTGCACGTACGTGAGCGTCTCCCCGAGCTTCTCGTGGCAGCGGTGGAGGTAGCCGATCACCGCGTCGACCGCCGCCACTGTTTCGCCCTCGAGCTGAAGGATCGCGCGGAAGACACCGTGGGCGGACGGATGCTGGGGCCCCATGTTCATCAGGAGCCGCTCGTTCCCCCCGTAGCCAACTTCGACGATCTTCCGCGCTTCGACGTCCATCTCAGTCGGAGGGGGCCTCGGCGGCCCCCTCCGAGGCCTCCCCCAGGAACCTGATTGCGCCGGCTGAGCCGGCGCTCGAATCCGCTGTCATCCCGGTCTACTTCAGCGGGGAAAACGGCACCGGGTTCAGGACGACCGACCGCATCTCCACCAGGAGCGGCGTGGCCTTGCCAATAAACGCCTGCCACTGGGGGTCTTGCAGCGCCTTGGCGCGGACGGCGGCGCGCTCGTTGAGGTCGCGGTACGCCCACAGGTGGACCGCCTCGTTGAGCTGTCCCATCTCGGTCTGCCACAGCCCGACGTTCTTCGAGTACTTCTCCCGGACCGGCATGATGGCCTTGAAGTGGCCGAGCCACTCGGCGACCTTGCCGGGGATCGTCCGGTACGTGCGCAGCTCGTAGATGTAGCCGCTCTCGGCTGGCGGCTTCAACGGCAGCTGCGGCGAGAGGATCTTGTTCTCCTGGGCGAGCTGGAGCGGGCGGATCTGGGGCATGTAGCTCTTCGTCCAGTCGGCGTTCTGGGCGAGCTCGGCGCGCAGGCGTTCCCGCTCGTTCAGGTCCGCATAGCTCCAGAGGTGCACGACCTGGTTCAGCGTCCCGAACTCGGTCGACCAGTACCCCTCGAGCTTTCCGTACTTGTCTCCCCGGGTCTTCCGACCGACCTCGCCGGAGAGCTTGAGGTACTCGCCCTGCTTGCCGGGGACCAGCGTGTAGGTGCGCAGCTCGTAGATCATGGGTGGCTCCTTCGGTTAGCGGTACGGCGCGTGGGGGGTATCGACGGCGTAGTCCTTTCGCAGCGGATAGCCCTCCCAGTCCTGGGGCAGGAGAATGCGACGGAGATCGGGATGGCCGTCGAAGACGATGCCGAACATGTCGTAGCACTCGCGCTCCATCCAGTCGGCACCGCGGTAGAGTCCGGTCAGCGTCGGGCAGTGGGACTGGCCCGGGCCCAGGCGCGCCTTCATCATTACGGCCAGGCCGGCCTCGAGGTTCTCCAGCCGGCAGACCACCTCGAAGCCTTCCCCCTTCCAGTCCACCGCCGACAGCCAGTTGAAGTAGAGGCAGCCCAGCTCGTGCTTGGCGAAGCGCGCCAGCTCTTCCCAGCGCTCGACGGGCAGGACCACGGTCAGGAGGCCGTCCTCGCGCGTGGGCTCGAGGCCAAACGTCTCCCGGACTCGAGTCGCGGCGTCGGACGAGATCACGCGCGGATCAATCTTCCGGAGTGGAGGAGGGCGACCGTTGGCCCGTCTTCTGGAACTCGGCCACTTTCTCCTGCAGCTTGAGCAGCCCGAACATGAGCGAATCCGGCGTGGGGGGACAACCGGGGACGTACACGTCCACGGGCACGACCCGGTCCACGCCTTTCACCACATGGTAGCCGTGACGAAACGGCCCGCCGGAGTTGGCGCAGGAGCCCATCGAGACGACCCACTTGGGATCGGGCATCTGGTCATAGATCCGCTTGAGCATCGGGGCCATCTTGATGGTGACGGTGCCGGAGACGATCATGAGGTCCGAGTGGCGCGGCGAGGCCCAGGGCACCATGCCGAAGCGCTCGACGTCGAAACGCGACGCGAACGTCGCCATCATCTCGATCGCGCAGCAGGCCAGGCCGAAGGTGACGGGCCAGATCGACGAGCTGCGCGCCCAGTTGAAGATCTTCTCGGTCGAGGTGACGACGATCCAGCCACCGGGCAGGTGATGGATGGCGTCGGCGATGGCCGCCAGCGCGTTCGACGTCTTGTCGCCCTCGGGTCGCTCCTGCCGGTACTTTTCCCACTCCTGGAGATCCTTGATCTCCGTCCAGACCGGAGGTGGCACCTGGGCCACGGGAGGCTTCACTTCCATTCGAGCACGCCCTCCCGGTAGGCGTAGAGCCAGCCCAGCCCGACGATGCCGACGAAGGCGGCGACCACCCAGAACGCGGTCATCCCCGCCGACCTGAGGATCAGCGCCCACGGGAACAGGAACACCGCCAGCGTGTCGAAGAGGATGAACACCAGGGCGACCAGATAGAACCCGGCCGGGAACTGCACCCAGGCCGACCCGATCGGCTCCGCCCCGCATTCGTAGTTCATGAGCTTGACGGAATCGGGGCGCGAGGGCCGGAGCAGCCGCGCCACCGCCAGCGACACCACGCCGAAGGCGAGGATCAGCGCGGCAAACATGACAACGGGCAGATATCCAGACACGGCGACCTCCATTGAAATTCAGCCCGGGACGCGAGTATACCATGTCTGGTCGGACCAGTTCTCCATGCACGCCCGCTTGTGCTCGCCTGGTACGATGGAAGCGTGAGCCCCGGCGGGCACCTGATCACCACCATGGCGGCCTGCGCCGCCTCGGCCACCCTTACCGGGTCGTGGCCGCTCACGGCGGGCATCGCGGTGGGCGGCTTCCTGATCGATGTCGACCATGCCCTCGACTACGTGCTGGTCGAGCGGCAGCGCGACCTCCGCCCCGGCGCCTTCCTCCGCTACTATCTGGAAGGGCGCGTGCGGCGGACCGTCCTCGTGCTCCACTCCTACGAGCTGTTCGTGCTCCTCGGGCTGCTGGCCTGGCGGCTCGATCTGCTGCCCCTCACCGGCTACCTCATGGGCGCGCTCATGCACCTGGCGTTGGACGTCGTGTTCAACGGCGAGGTGACCCCGCGGTCGATCGGGGCCTTCTACAGCTTCGGCTACCGGTTGGCCCACCGCTTCAATGCCCGAGCCCTGCTCGGTTGCGAGCCTCGGCAGGTGTCGCCGAGCTTCTGGGCCGCGTTCTTCTCGGGCGTGTGGCCGCCCGGCGTGGCCTGGCGCTCCGGCCGCGACACCGACCGCGTGCCGCCGGTCCTCCCGAGCGCATAAGGCCGCGGCGATGGCCGCGTGCTAGACTCCGAGCAGCGATGCGGGTGCTCGTCATCGAGGACGAACAGGACGTCAGCGCCGTCTTTCGCGACTTCCTGCTCGAGTTGGGACACGAGCCCGTCCTCGTCCGGAGCGCCGAAGCGGCGCTGAACAAGCTCGAGACCGAACGCCCCGACGCGATCATCCTCGACATCCACCTGCCCGGTCTCTCCGGCCTCGACTTCCTCCAGCTCCGCCCCGTTCGTGACTCCGGCCTGCCCATCGTCGCCGTCTCCGGCGTCGTCACCGAGAGTCAGGCGCGCGAGTGCCTCCGCCTCGGCGCGATCGACTTCGTCGGCAAGCCGGTGCCGTTCGAGCGCTTGGGGCAGGTGCTGGCCTTCATCGAGCCTCACGCGCTCCACCGGCAGATCGCCGTCGCCGGCCAGGGTCCCGAGCGCCGGCGCGGGTCGCGGGTGCGCGTGACGTTTCCGGTGCGCCTCGTGCAATACGACGGCAGCGAGTGGGACGGCTGGGCCGCCGACGTGAGCCCCTTCGGGATCCGGGTCCGCACCAACGCGTCGATCAGCTCGGGCACGGCGGCGAACCTCTCGTTCACGCTCCCGGACGGCAAGGGCCCGCTGCGGGTGATGTCGCTGCACGTGCGCGCCGCCGACGACGGGCACGCCTTCTACTTCATGAACCTCACCGCCGAAGACTTCGAGCGCCTCACCGACTTCGCGCGCCGGCTGCCGACCTAGACCTCCGCCGCGTCCGATGCGATCGCTTGCAAATC
The DNA here is from genome assembly GCA_001917535.1 of Candidatus Rokubacteria bacterium 13_1_40CM_69_27. Classification (GTDB taxonomy): domain Bacteria; phylum Methylomirabilota; class Methylomirabilia; order Rokubacteriales; family CSP1-6; genus MNEF01. The sequence continues at coordinate 2,364 of MNEF01000005.1, read as the reverse complement.
GTCGAGCTCGTACTACGCTAAGCGACAGCGGTCGGAGTCGGTGCGGAAAAGTTTTCGCGGAAAAGTTTTTCCGCGAGCGCGCTCGAGATCCCGGAGGAGTGCGATGCGGTTCTTTCGGCCGGAGGTCGAAGCCACCCTCACGACGCTGGGCGTGCTCACGCTCATCGGTCTCATCGTCTGGCCCTTCGCCTGGGGCTACGAGCAGCGGCGGCAGGCGCGCACCTGGCAGAGCATCGCCTGCGCGTACCGGATGAGGGAGGCGGCCGTCCGGGCGGCGGTCGTCGCCGGCGTCGACGACGGACGGAATCCCTGCCAGACGCTGCAGCGGCTCGGGCTCACCATCGAGCCGCCGCGCTGATCGAGGCATGCCCAGGCAGGCCCGGCGCATCGGCGTCGCCGTGATCGGCGGGATCGTACTGCTCGTCGGCCTGGCGCTGATCGTGCTGCCCGGACCCGCTTTCGTCGTCATTCCCGCGGGCCTGGCCATTCTGGCTACCGAGTTCGCCTGGGCGCGCCGCCTGCTGGAGAGGGCGAGGAGCAGGTCGCCGTTTAGACGCTCGTCTGGCTGAGGGCGGCGAGCGCGGCGTCGGGCCCGTTCTTCTCCAGCCGGGCCAGGACCTCGGCCGCGAGGACGGGCGCGCGGGCCTCGCCCTCGGGCCCCTGGAGGACCAGCCGCAGGTAGGCGTCGGCCAGGCGCGTCGACACGCCAAAGCCGCCGCCCGCCTCCAGCGCCGCCAACTTGAGGACGGTCTCCAGCAGGTGGTCGAAGAGCCCGCTCATCCGCCGCCGCACCTCGCCATATCCCTTGACGAGCTGCGCCGCCCGCGCCACCTGGCATGCCAGCGCGTCGTTCCATTCGGCGCAGCGACGCACCGTCGCCAGCCAGCGCTCTATGCGCTCGTGCTCTCGGCGCGCGCGATAGGAGAGGGGCCGCAGCCAGCGGCAGCGGGCCAGCAGCCACAGCCTGAGAAACCCGAGAATCGTCGTGGTCTTCACGTGCTGGCCGAGTGTGGGCCGCCCGTGCGGCCACCGCCGCTCCGCCCACCGGGCCACGGGAGCCACCAGCCGGTAGGGCAGAATGCCGTAGAGCTCGTCGAGGTCCGGCCTGAGGTAGTCGGTGACGACGATCTCGGCGCCGTCGGCGCGCGTCTCTTCCCGGATGCGCGCGAGCCGCCCGGCGCGCGTCTTGAGATCCGCTACGCGGATGGCATCCTCATAGGTCATCCAGACGGCCAGGTGCCGGGCGACGATCCGCGCCAGCTCCAGATCGCGACCTGATCCGACGAAGGGGGCCAGGCGCTCCAGATAGCGCGCCGCGTATTTCTCGTCCTGATAGTCGATGAGCCGCGCCAGTGCCTCGCCCACGATCGGGCGCAGGCTCTCCGGGAAGGTCGTGAGGGCGTCCGTGAAGCCGGCCGGCATGCGCAGCGGCGGTTTGGGATCAGGCCGGGCCCGCTCCGGGCCCCGACGCGCCAGCCCGAGCCCGACCTCGAAGCCACGGACGTTGGTCTCGACCTGGACGCGCTTGCGCTCGATGGCGGCCCGGTAGGCCTCCGGACGGATCGGCAGGGCGCCGCTCGCCGCCAGCGCCCCCAGCAGGACTGCGTTGACCTCCGTCCCCTGCTCGCGGGCGACGGCCAGCGCGTCGAAAGCGATGAACGCGCGCGAGAAGGCCCGGGCCGCGGCCTCCAGCTGATCGGATGGATAGATGCTGCGCCCGGTCGCCGTCTTCTCGTGGATCGAGAAGAGGCGGTGGGTGCTGGCGATGATCGTCGTGCGGCTCGGGGACGGAATCCCCGCCTCGATCGCCCGGCCCACCTCCAGGAACTCCGGCGCGAGCAGCACGTCGAGCGCGCCGGGCACGGGGTAGAGCGAGAAGGCGAGCGTGTCGTCGGCGGCCCCCGTGAAGATCTCCACGTAGTAGGTCGTCGAGCCCGTGCGCTGGGCCACGCCCGGGATCGAGGTGGAGTGCGCCACGAGCCCGTCACCGAGGGCGGCCTCCACGATCCACTCCGCAAGCACGCCGCCGCCCTGTCCACCGACCGCGGGGATCAGGAGCGAGAGGAGACGCGGCTCGCTCACGCGGTGGCCAGGCGCCCGATGACGGCCCGGCGGACTCTCCCCAGCCAGCGCCGCCCCCGGCCCGGATTCCGGACGATCCGCACCTCGTAGAACGAGGGGCAGAGGACGGCCGCGTGCGCCACCTCGCCGCACACGCCGCAGCCCACGCAGGTCTGGTCCACGTGCGCGATGGGGTCGTCGCGCAGCGGGTCGGGGTTCTCGCGGAGCGTCAGCGATGGACAGCCGTTGAGGCGCATGCACGAGTGGTCGCCCGTGCAGACGTCGGGATCGACGCCGAAGCGC
>MNEF01000069.1 GCA_001917535.1 Candidatus Rokubacteria bacterium 13_1_40CM_69_27 | reverse complement strand
GGGAGGGCGAGGCCAGGGGCCGGAAGGTCGTCATCGCCGAGGGCCTGTGGATCAAGTGCGACTCCTGCAAGGAGATCGTCTACCGCGCCGAGGTCGAGCGCGCCGGTCGTGTCTGCCCAAAGTGCCGGTACGCCTTCCGCATCAGCGCGCGCGAGCGCATCGTCCAGCTCGTCGATCAGGGCTCGTTCGAGGAGCGCGAGCGCGGGGTCGCCTCCGTGGATCCGCTGGGCTTCAAGGACACCAAGCGCTACCGCGACCGGCTCCGGGCGGCGCGCGAGAAGACCGGCAACACGGAGGCGGTGGTCACGGGGCTCGCGCGCATCGGAGGGCTGCCGACCGTGCTCTGCGCCTTCGACTTCGCCTTCCTGGGCGGCAGCATGGGCTCGGCGGTGGGCGAGAAGCTCACCCGCGCCATCGAGCTGGCCATCGCCAAGCACGTGCCGGTGATCATCGTGTCGGCCTCGGGTGGCGCCCGCATGCAGGAGGGCATTCTCTCCCTGATGCAGATGGCGAAGACCGCGGCCGCGCTCGAGCGCCTGGCTGCCGAGCGTCTGCCCTACATCTCCGTGCTCACCGATCCGACCACCGGCGGCGTCACCGCGAGCTTCGCCATGCTCGGCGACGTGATCGTCGCCGAGCCGAGAGCCCTGATCGGCTTCGCCGGACCCCGCGTCATCGCCGAGACCATCCGTCAGCCGCTCCCGGAGGGCTTCCAGCGCTCCGAGTTCCTCCTCGAGCACGGCCAGCTCGATCTCATCGTCGAGCGCCGCGATCTCAAGGAAACGCTGCGCCGCCTGCTCGCCTTCCTCGCGGACCAGCCGCCGTCCGGATGACCTACGCCGAGGCGGTGGCCCGGCTGCTCGCCCTCCGCGGCGGCGAGCACGCGGGCATGCGCCAGGGCCTCGAGCGCATTGACGGGCTGCTGGCCGCGCTGGGCCACCCCGAAGCCCACTACACGCTCGCCCAGGTCGGAGGCACCAACGGCAAGGGCTCGATCGCGGCGATGCTGGCGACCATCCTCAAGGCCGCCGGCCGCCGGGTCGGCCTGTACACCTCCCCCCACCTCGTCTCCTTCCGCGAGCGCATCCGCGTCAACAGCGAGCCCATCGCCGCGGACGGCGTCGTCGACGGCGTGGAGGCGCTGGGCACGCTCATCGCCCGCTTCGACGCCACGACGTTCGAGGCCACTACGGCGCTGGCCCTCGATCACTTCGCCCGCGAAGGCGTGGAGATCGCCGTGCTCGAGGTCGGCCTCGGGGGCCGGCTGGACGCGACGACCGTCGGCGCGCCGGCGGTGACAGTGCTGAGCCGGATCGACCTGGATCACGAGGCGTGGCTCGGCACGACGCTCGAGGCCATCGCCGCCGAAAAGGCCGCCATCATCCGCTCGGGCGTCGCCCTGGCCGCGGCCCAGGCCCCCGAGGCGACGGCGGTGATCATCGAGCGCGCCGCCGCCGCCGGCGTTCCGCTGCTCCTGGAGGGGCGTGACCTCGAAGTGAGCGTGCAGCAGCGGAGCCTGGCCGGCCAGCTCATCGCCTGCAGCGGGCCCGGCTGGGCGCTGGCTCGGCTGCCGGTGCGGCTGCTCGGCACCTTCCAGCCCTCCAACGCGCTGCTGGCCGTGGCCGCCGCCCGCCAGCTGGGCGCCGGCGACGCCGCGATCCGCGAGGGGCTCGAGCGCGCCCGCTGGCCCGGCCGCTTTCAGCTCGTCCCCGGCCGTCCCCGGCTCGTGCTCGACGCCGCCCACAACCCGGCGGGCGCCCGCGCGCTGGCGGCTTCGCTCCGCGAGCACTTCGGCGGCGAGCCCCTCACGCTCGTCCTCGGCATCTCGCGCGACAAGGACGCCGCCGCCATGCTCCAGGCGCTGGCGCCCGTCGCCCGGCGGCTGATCCTCACGCGCGCCGCCAACCCGCGGGCGGCCGACCCGGAGGCGCTGCGCGCCGTCGTGCCGCCCGGCGTCCCGGCGGTCGAGATCGCGTCGTCGGCGGCCCAGGCCCTCGCGATGGCCACCGCGCCGCCGGCCTCCCCCATCGTTTGTATCGCGGGTTCGCTCTTTCTCGTCGGCGAGGTGCTCGCCCAGCTCGCCGGGGCGGGCGATAGCCCTTGTCGCATCGAAAACGGGACTGATAGCATGGAGTCCCTCTTTCGTGAGGACTCTTGATTCCGCCCTTCTCTTTCTGAGCGGTCTGCTGGTGGCCGCAGCGTTCATCGACGCTCGGCCCGCCGTGGCGCAACGCCCGACGTCGGCGACGGTGCCCACGGCTGGGGGTGACGTCACGGTTCTGGCCGACCGCCTCGAAGAGGTCGGGCCCGACAACCTTCTCGTCGCCATCGGCAACGTCGAGATCTCGCGCGGCAGCCAACGCCTGACCGCGGATCGCGTCGAGATCAATCGCCTCACGGGCGACACGGTCGCGGAAGGAAGGGCGATCTTCTACGATGGCGATGACCAGTTGATGGGCGACCGCATCGAGTACAACTTCAAGACGGGCACCGGTGTCGTCTATCACGGCGCCGCGCGGACGGCGCCTTACTATCAGGTCGGCGGGGAGCGGATGGAGCGGCTGGGCGAGGGCCGGTACCGGATCCGGCGGGGAGTCTTCACGACCTGCGAGGACGACCCTCCCACCTGGTCGTTCCGGTTCGGCTCGGCCGACGCCGACCTCGAAGAGCAGGTCTACGGGACGAACGCCTCGTTCTGGGTGAAGCGCGTTCCGCTGATTCCCTTCTTTCCCTTCTTCGCCGCCGCCCTGCGCCGTGAGCGCCAGACCGGCTTCCTCTTCCCCCGCTTCGGCAGCTCGACACGGAAGGGCAACTTCGTCGAGCTCCCCTTCTTCTGGGCGATCTCCGACAGTCAGGACGCCGCCATCACGCTCGATCTCTACGAAGCGCGGGGCCCCGGCGCGACCCTCGAGTACCGCTACATTCTGTCCGAGGTCCACCGCGGCGACGTCAGTGGCTTCTACCTGAAGGAGACCGAGCGCAGGCAGGTGGCGGGGCAGGGGCACGACGACAACCGCGGCTGGTGGCACGCCAAGGACGATTGGAACCTCGGCCACGGGCTCTCCTTCCGAGCGGATGTCAACGGCGTGACCGACGACCTGGTGTTCCGGGAGTACGCGGTCCGGCTTCAGGAAAGGAGCGCCCAGCGGGTCGACTCCAACGTGTTCCTCACGTGGGGCCGGCCCACGTTCAACGTGGTGGGCAGCCTGTCCTGGTATCAGGACCTGACCCAGCGTCGGCCGGTGGAGCTGCAGCGCCTGCCGGACATCCGGCTGGAGAGTGTCCGCCAACCGCTGCCGGGGTTGCCCAGCGTCCTCGGCGAGGTGGAGTCGAGCGCCACGCACTTCGTCCGTGACGTCGGCGCCGAGGGCAACCGGGTCGACCTCCACCCCCGCCTCACGCGGCCCACCCCCGTGGCCGGCGTGTTCACGGTGAGCCCGTTCGCCGGCGGGCGCCTCACGGCGTACGACAGGACCGTCACCGGGACGCGGCTCACCGGCGACGGGGGGCTGACCGTGCAGGAGACGAACGACGAGCCGCGCCTGCGGCAGATCCTCGAGCTGGGCGGCGACCTGGAGACGCGCGCCGCCCGGATATACGACCTGGGCGACCTGGCGGGGGTCAGCGCGATCCTGCACACGATCGAGCCCCGCGTGAACTACACCTGGCTGGACGGTTCCGGCCTCCAGCGCTTCATGCGATCGGGCGCGTTGCGCGCCAGCCGCATTCCCCAGTTCAACTCGATCGACGCGATCCCCGAGGAGAGCCGCTTCACCTATTCGGTCACGAACCGCCTGCGGGCCCGGACGGTGGCGCCGGAGGGCACCGAGCCGACCCGCTGGGAGCTGGTGCGGTTCGTGCTGGGGCACTCCTACGAGCTGCTGAACCCGGTCCGGCCGCTCGGCAACGTGACCGGCGACCTGATCCTCAACCCCAATCGCGTCTTCAGCTTCCGGGGCGATACGAGCTACAGCGTGTACGCCGGCGAGGGGTTTCAAACCGGTAACATGGACGTGTCCGTCGACGTCGCGCCCGTGAAGGCATCGGTGGGCACGCGCTTCAACAAGCCGGATAGGGTCAACTTCCTGCAGGGCAATCTCAGCGCCGACGTGACGCGCTGGGCCACCGGCCGGCTCACCACCAACTGGGATCTGCGCACCAACACCTTCGTCGAGAATGCCATCGCCCTGGAGCTCAAATGGCAGTGCTGGTCGTTCACGGTGGAGTTCATCCGTCGTCACCAGAACGAGGACGAGCTGCGCTTCGCGCTAAATCTCTTAGGGGTCGGCACGCCGCTGGCGACGCGCTTCGGAGGCCTCGGCGGCACGACCGGCTCGGCCGGCCCCGGAGGGAGCCTCAAGTGATTCCGTTCATCGATCTCACCCGTCAGCACGCCGGCATCCGGGCCGACCTCCTGACCGCCGCCGCCCGCGTCCTGGACTCGGCGCGGTTCATCCTGGGCGGGGAAGGCGAGGCGCTCGAGCGCGAGCTGGCGGCGCTGGCCGGCGTGCGCCACGCCATCGGCGTGGCCTCGGGGACCGACGCGCTCCGGCTGGCGCTGACGGCGGTCGGCGTCGGCCCCGGCGATGAGGTCATCACGCCCGCGTTCTCCTTCGTTGCCTCGGCCTCGACGATCGTCATGGTCGGCGCCACACCCGTCTTCGTCGACATCGATCGCGAGACGTACGCGCTGGAGGCCGGCGCCGTGGAGCGCGCCATCACCCGCCGCACCCGCGCGATCATTCCCGTGCACCTCTATGGCCACCCGGCGCCCATCGATCGGATCGCGGCGCTGGCCCGCACCCACGGGCTGGCGCTGGTCGAAGACGCCGCCCAGGCCATCGGGGCCACCCACGACGGCCGCCCCGTCGGCGGCTGGGGCGACGCCGCCTGCTTGTCGTTCTATCCGACCAAGAACCTCGGCGCCTGCGGCGACGGCGGAATGGTCCTCACCGACCGCGACGACGTGGCCGAGCGCGTGCGGCGCCTCCGCCATCACGGCGACGGGGGCCGCTATCGGCACCTGGAGCTGGGATACACCGCGCGCCTCGACGAGCTGCAGGCGGCTATCTTACGCGTGAAGCTGGGCCACCTCGGCGCCTGGACCGACGCGCGCCGGCGGATCGCCGAGCGATATCGCACGCTGCTGGCCGGCCTGCCGCTGGGCCTGCCGGGCGAGCGCCCGGGCGCGCGACACGTGTATCATCTCTATACCGTGCGGCATCCGCAGCGCGACGCGCTGGCCAAGGCCCTGGCCGATCTCGGCGTGGGCACCGCGGTGCACTACCCGATCCCGGTCCCCGCTCAGCCGATGTTCGGGGTCGGCCTGAGTGAAGTAGTGCGAGCCGCAGGGCGGCCGCGGAGCCGAAGGCGGAGCGCGTCCGAGGCGAGCCTGGGTGAATCCGCCGAGCGCCGGTGGCCGGAAGCCTCGCGCGCGGCTCGCGAGGTGCTGTCGCTGCCGTGCTTCGCCGAACTGCGAGACGAGGAGGTCGAGGCGGTGGCCGCGGCCGTTCGCCGGGCCTGCGAGCGGATATGAGACCTCCGGTGTCAGCCCAAGAGTCGAGCGCGCTTCCTCGAGCGCCGGCTTCGCCGGCGCCACCTGTGGGGAGGTTCGGAGGGGGCCGTGAGGCTCCTCTCCGACCAGGGATCTTGGAGGGGGCCGTCGCGCCCTGTGGGCGCGCCTGTGACGTCGCCCCCTCCGACCTATGAGCGGTCCCGCCGCCGAAGCGCTGCGCGCGCGCCTGGCCGCCGCCCCCACCGTGGGCGTGATCGGGCTCGGTTACGTCGGCCTGCCGCTGGCCGTCGCCTTCGCGGAGTCGGGCGCCACCGTCCTCGGGATCGATCTCGACGCCCGCCGCGTCGCCGGTGTCGGCGCCGCCCAGAGCTTCATCGAGGACGTGCCCACCGAGGCGCTCAGGGCCGTGGTGAGGGCTGGGCGCCTCAGCGCGTCCGACGACTACGGGGCGCTGAGCCACGCCGATGCCATCGTCATCTGCGTGCCCACGCCGCTGGGCAAGTCCAAAGAGCCCGACATCTCCAACATCATCGCCGCCGCCGACGCCGTCGCATCCGTCGCTCGGGCCGGCCAGCTCGTCGTGCTGGAGTCCACGACCTATCCCGGCACCACCCAGGAGGTGCTGGCGCCGCGCCTCGAAGCCCGGGGGCTCAAGGCGGGCACGGACATCTTTCTCGCCTTCTCGCCCGAGCGCATCGACCCCGGCAACCGCGACCATACGCTGCGCACCATCCCCAAGGTGGTGGGCGGGCTCACGCCGACGTGCGCCGCCCTGGCCACGACGCTCTACCGGCGGATCACCGAGCGGGTGATCGTGGTCTCCAGCCCGGGCGCCGCCGAGATGGTCAAGCTGCTGGAGAACACCTTCCGGTCCGTCAACATCGCGCTGGCCAACGAGTTCGCGATCATGTGCCGCCGGCTGGGCATCTCCGTGTGGGAGGTGATCGGCGCGGCCGCCACCAAGCCCTTCGGCTTCATGCCGTTCTATCCCGGCCCCGGGCTGGGCGGGCATTGCTTGCCCTCGGACCCGCACTATCTCAGCTGGCGGGTCCGTCTAGCCGGCTACGAGCCACGCTTCATCGCCTTCGCCGACGAGGTCAACCGCCAGATGCCCACCTACGTCGTGCAGATGGTGGTCGACGCGCTGAACGACCGCGAGCGTGCCCTCCGGGGGGCGCGGGTCCTGGCCCTGGGCGTCGCCTACAAGGCGAACGTCGCCGACACCCGCGACGCGCCGGCGCTGGAGATCATCGACGCGCTCGTGCACAAGGGCGCGCGGGTGGCCTACCACGACCCGCACGTCCCCAGCGTGTCGATCAACGGCGTCACGTTCGACTCCGTCGAGTGGTCTCCCCGCGACCTGGGGGCCTACGACGTCGTGCTGATCCTCACACCGCACGCCGGCTATGATTGGGCGACCATCGTCGAACACGCCCGCCTCGTCGTCGATACGCGGAACGCGACGGCGGGCCTCGGTCGCGCCCCGCACGTCATCCGCCTCTAAGCGTCTCTTGCTGGCGGCGGTCCTCGCCTCCCTCCGGCCCCGTCAGTGGGTGAAGAACCTCTTCGTCTTCGCCGGGCTCATCTTCTCCCAGAAGCTCTTCACGCCGCTGGCGGGGGTCGCGCTGGCCACCTTCGCCGTGTTCTGCGCGTTGTCCGGCGCCGTCTACCTCCTCAACGACGTGGCCGACCGCGAGACGGACCGGTTCCACCCCCGCAAGCGCGAGCGGCCGATCGCCGCCGGTCGGTTGCCGGCGAGGATGGCGGTGGCGGCGGCGCTCGTCCTGGTGGCGGCGGGCCTGGCGGCCAGCATCGCCATCTCGCCGCGGCTCGCCCTGGTCAGTCTGGCCTACGTCACGCTGATGGGCGCCTATTCGGCGTGGCTCAAACACCTGGTGATCGTCGACGTCATCGTCGTGGCGGCCGGCTTCGTGCTGCGCGCCGTGGCCGGCGCGCTGGCCATCGACGTGGAGATCTCGGGCTGGCTCCTGATCTGCACAGTCCTCATAGCGCTGTTCTTCGCGCTGGGCAAGCGGCGGCACGAGGTCCTCACGCTCGCCGAGGGGGCGGCCCGCCACCGGCCCATCCTGGCCGAGTACAGCGCGGGCCTGCTCGATCAGATGATCGCGGTGGTGACGGCCTCCACGGTGACCGCCTACGCGCTCTACACGATGTCGCCCGAGACCGTGGCGAAGTTCGACACGCACCTGCTGCCGGCCACGCTGCCGTTCGTGCTCTACGGCATCTTCCGCTACCTGTATCTGCTCTACGGGTGCCAGATGGGCGGCAGCCCCTCCGAGCTGTTCCTGAACGACCGGCCGCTCCTGGTGGACGCCCTGCTCTGGATGCTGAGCGTGGTCGTCCTCCTCTACGGCCCCCGGGTGGGGTAGAGCGCGTCGGGTACAATAGGCCCCGCCCAGGATGAAGAGCCAGGTCGCCGTCCTCAGGACGCGTCCCCCCAGCGTGGTCGAGGACTATGGACGGCTGATGCGCCTGGTGAAGTACGAGCAGACGCTGCCGCGCGACCGGGACCTCATCCTCAAGCTCAATCTCTCCTGGACCAAGTACTTCCCGGCCTGCTCCAGCCCGCCCTGGCAGCTCGACGGCATCCTCACCACGCTGCTGGCCGACGGCTACGATCGTCGGCGCATCTTCCCCGTCGAGAACAAGACGGTGGTGACGGACCCGGTGAGCGGGGCCCGCAACAACAAGTGGCTGCCGGTGCTCCAGCGCCACGGGCTGCCCTTCATTCCACTGCCCGACGTCGAGTGGACCGTCTATCGCTTCAAGACGCCCCTGCTGAGGCTGAACGATCTCTTTCCCGAGGGGATCGAGATTCCCAAGATGTTCATCGGCAAGAACGTGCTCCAGGCTCCGACCTGTAAGGTGCACGGTCATTCGCTCACCACCGGCGCCATCAAGAACGCCTTCGGCGGGCTCCTGAAGGAGGTGCGGCACTACGCGCACGAGTTCATCCACGAGGTGATGGTCGATCTCATGCTGATGCAGCGCGAGCTGCACCCCGGGATTCTCGCGGTGATGGACGGCACGGTCATGGGGGACGGCGCCGGGCCGCGCACGCTGGTGCCGCGCGTCGGCAACGTGATCCTGGCCTCGGCGGACCAGGTGGCGATCGACGCCACCGCCGCCCGCATCATGGGCTTCGATCCGCTGGCCATCCCGTATCTCCGGATGTGCCACGAGCGCGGTCTCGGCGTCGCCGACCCGCGCCAGATCGAGATCGTGGGCGACGCCGCGGCGGCGGAGGTGAGCCTGGGGTTCCGGACGCGGCGCAGCCTCGTGATCTGGGGCGACCAGCTCATCCGTCGAGGGCCGCTGCGGCCCCTCAAGCGGCTACTCCTGCACTCGCCGCTCGTCGTCTGGGCGCCGTTCGCGTCGAACGTCTATCACGACCTCCTCTGGTATCCGACGGTCGGCCGGCGGCGCATCCGGGCGTTTGCCGCCACGCCGTGGGGGCGTCTGTTCGAGTCGTACTGAGCGCGCGGGCCGCGCGGTAGAATGACGCTGTCGTGAAGACCAGGCCTGCCTCCTCCGTCCGCGTCCGCTTCGCGCCCAGCCCCACCGGGCATCTGCACGTGGGCGGCGCGCGCACGGCGCTCTTCAACTGGCTCTATGCCCGCCACCACGGCGGCGTCTTCATCCTTCGCATCGAGGACACCGACCGCTCGCGGTCGACGGACGAGAACATCGCGGCCATCCTCGAGGCCTTCGAGTGGCTGGGGCTCAGCTGGGACGAGGGCCCGCCGACGCCCGGCTACCGGCAGACGGAGCGGATGGAGCTTTACCGCGAGCACGCCCAGCGGCTGGTCGCCTCGGGACGCGCCTACTACTGCGACTGCCCCCCCGAGGCGCTCGAGCGGGAGCGGCAGGCGGCCCAGCGGCGCGGCGAGACCTTCCGCTACTCCGGACGCTGCCGCGACCGTGGCCTCCGCGCCGGCGCGCTCCGGCTCCGCATGCCCGACCAGGGCGCCACCGCGGTGAACGATCTGATCCACGGGCCCGTCACCTTCGAGCACCGGCAGCTCGACGATTGGATCCTCGTTCGCACGGACGGCACGCCCACCTACAATTTCTCCAACGTCGTCGACGACGTCACGATGCGCATCACCCACGTCATCCGGGGCAACGACCACCTGTCGAACACCCCCAAGCAGCTCCTCTGCTACGAGGCGCTCGGCTACCCGGTGCCCGAGTTCGCCCACGTCTCCATGATCCTGGGCCCGGATCGCAGCCGGCTCAGCAAGCGTCACGGCGCCACCTCGGTCCAGGCCTTCCGGGACGCCGGCATCCCGGCCGACGCCATGGTCAACTACCTGGCCCGTCTGGGCTGGTCGCACGGCGACCAGGAGATCTTCTCGCGCGCGGAGCTGATCGAGCTGTTCGACATCAAGGACGTCGCGGCCTCCGCCGCCATCTTCGACCGCACCAAGCTCGAGTGGCTCTCCCAGGAGCACATGAAACAGATGGACGGCGCCCGGCTGGCCGAGCTGGCACTGCCCTTCTTCGCCCGGGCCGGGCTCCCGGTCCCGCGCGACCAGGCCTGGCTGGCGCGAGTGGTCGACACCCTCAAGGAGCGCGCCAAGACGCTGGTGGAGTTGGTCGAGGTCGGACGCTTCTACGTCGAGCGGCCCCCGGAGTACGAGGAGAAGGCGGCCCAGAAGCTCTTCACCGCCGAGGGGGCCCGGCGACTGGATGTGCTCATCGAGCGCCTGGGATCGCTGCCGGACTTCACCGCGGAGTCGCTGGAGCGCGCCTACCGCGAGCTCACGGAGGCGCTGGGGCTCAAGCTGGTGGACCTCGCGCAGCTCTCGCGGCTCGCGGTCACCGGGAGGACGGCCTCGCCGCCGATCTTCGAGGTGCTGGCGCTCCTCGGTCGGGAGGAGACGCTGGCCCGCCTGGGGGCGGCCCGCGCGGGCATCGGAAGCTCGCGATGAGGCTGCTGCTGGCGCGCCACGGTCAGTCGGTGTGGAACGAGGTGCGCCGCTTCCAGGGCGCCATGGACGTCGCCCTCTCCGACCTGGGCCGCGCTCAGGCGCGCTCGCTCGGCCGTGCTCTGCGCGGTTACCGGCCCATGGTGGCCTACGTGAGCCCGATGGAGCGGGCCCGGGAGACGGCCGAGATCGCGCTGGCCGGCAGGGACGTCCCCATCGTGTCTCTCCCGGAATTGCGGGAGCTATCGCTGGGGGACTGGGAGGGGTGCACGCACGACGAGATCCGCCAGCGCGACGGCGATCCCTACCGCGCCTGGCTGCGGGCGCCGCTGGACTGCCCGCCGCCCGGCGCCGAACCCCTCGAGGACGTCCACCGGCGCGTGCTGGGGGCCATCGACCGCATCGCCGCCACCCACCGTGACGGCGAGGACGTGCTCGTCGTCGCCCACGGCGGCGTGATCAGCGTCTATGCCTGCCACCTGCTCGGCTGCTCGTTCAACGCGCTCTGGCGTCTGCGGCTGGACAACGCGTCGCTCACCATCGCCGAGCCCCCGCGCCTGGTGGTGCTCAACGACACGAGCCATCTCCTCCCGCTCGCCGAGTCACCGGCCCGTGCGGGCCACGCGTCATGATGGTCCTCCTGACGCTGTTCGGCGGCACCGCGCTGCTGCTCTACGGCATCCGCCAGAGCGGCGAGGCGCTCCAGCGCGTGCTGGGTGGACGTCTTCGGGGTCTTCTTATCGGGCTCTCGAAGACCCGCGCGCTGGCCGTCGTCTCGGGCGCGACCATCACCGCGATGATCCAGTCGTCATCGGCGACGATCCTCATGCTGATCGGCTTCGTGTCGGCCGGGCTCATGACGTTCCGCCAGACCCTCGGCGTCATCCTGGGCGCCGACATCGGCACGTCGGTCACGGTCCAGCTCATCGCGTTCAACATCGCCGACTACTCGCTGCTCCTCGTCGGTGTCGGCTTCCTCATAAGTTTCGTAGCGCGTCGCCGGGTCGTCAAGGACGGCGGGCAGGCTCTCCTGGGCTTCGGTCTCCTGTTTCTCGGCCTCAAGCTGATTCTCGATGGCGTGGCGCCGCTCCAGAGCAACGCGCTCGCGGCCCAGATCCTGGATGCCCTCAGCGGCAACCTCGTGCTCGCCGTGCTGGTCGCCGCCGCCGCCAGCGCGCTGATCGCGTCGTCGGCGGCGACGATCGGGCTGACGATGGCGCTGGCGCATCACGGCGTGCTCACGCTGCCGGGCGCGGTGGCCATGGTCCTGGGCGCGAACATCGGCACCTGCGCCACCGCCCTCATGGCCTCGGTGGGAACGACGGCGGAGGCCAAACGGGTCGCCGTCGCCCACATCGCCTTCAAGATCCTGGGAGTGGCGCTGGTCTTTCCCTTCATCGGTCCGTTCACCGGGCTGGTGGCCAGCACGGCGGCCGACCCGGCCCGGCAGGTCGCCAACGCCCACACCTTCTTCAACGTAGGCATCAGCCTTCTCTTCCTACCGTTCGCGCCGCTGGCCGCCCGGGCGATCGAGAGCCTCGTCCCCGATGATCAGCTTGGCGAGAACCCGTTCAAGACCCGGTACCTCGACGAGCGGGCCCTCCACCAGCCGTCGCTCGCCCTGGGACAGGCGACGCGGGAGGCGCTCAGGATCGCCGATGTTGCCCAGGGCATGCTCCGCGACGTCGTCCCCGTGTTCCGCGACGACGACCAGGAGCTGCTGGAGGACGTGGAGCAGCGCGACGACCAGGTGGACTTCCTCGAGCGCGAGATCAAGCTGTTCCTGGCCCGCCTGGGGCGGGAGGCGATGGGCGCCGACCTCTCGCATCGCGAGATCGGGCTCATCTCCTTCATCGGCAATCTCGAGAACATCGGCGACATCATCGACAAGAACCTGATGGAGCTGGCGCGCAAGAAGCTCTACCAGGGGCGGCGGTTCTCGGAGGTGGGCTGGGGGGAGATCGTCGAGTTCCACAGCATGGTGTCCAAGAATCTGGAGTCCGCCATCGCGGCCTTCGCCGCCAACGACCGGAGCCTGGCCCAGGCGGTGCTGGACCAGCGGCCGGTCATGCGGCAGCGCGAGCGCGAGCTGCGCGAATCGCACCTGGGACGGCTCCGGATGGGGTTGGCCGAGTCGCTGGAGACCTCGGAGATCCATCTGGACATCCTCACCAACCTCAAGCGCATTTCCTCGCACGTCTCGGCGCTGGTCTTCCCGATTCTCGAGGAGGTGTAACGTGAAGAAGATCGAGGCCATCATCAAGCCGTTCAAGCTGGACGACGTCAAGGAGGCACTGACGGAGATCGGCGTCATCGGGATGACCGTCACCGAGGTCCGCGGCTTCGGCCGCCAGAAGGGCCATACCGAGCTGTACCGCGGGTCGGAATACACCGTGGACTTCCTGCCCAAGGTGAAGATCGAGGTCGTGGTCCCGACGCCCCTGGTCGACAAGGTCGTCTCGACGATCGTGGGCGCGGCCAGGACGGGATCGATCGGCGACGGCAAGGTCTTCGTGCTGCCGATCGACGAGGCCATCCGCATCCGGACGGGCGAGACGGGAGAGTCGGCGGTCTGAGCCTCGAGTCTCGCCGAGCCGCGGCGCTCCTCGGAGCCGGCGGCCCCGCCGCCGAGAATCTCGCCATGCTCAGGCGGCTGGGCTTCGCCGACCCGCGCGCGGCGATCGCCAACCTCGAGAGCCTCACCCCGACGCCGCGCGACGCGGAGCTGCTGGCCCCGGCGTTCGGGCGTCTGCTGGCCGAGCTGGCGGCGGCGCCCGACCCCGACATGGCGCTCAACAACCTCGAGCGCCACGCCGCTGTGGTCGATCGGACCGTCCTGTTCCAGACGCTGGCCACCCATCCCGGTGCCAGTCCGCTGCTGGCGCGGCTCTTCGGGTCGAGCCAGTTTCTCGCCGACGCGCTGCGCCGCCGCCCCAACATGCTGGCCTGGCTCCTGGAGCCGCGGACGATGCGCCAGTGGCTGCCCGACGAGCTGGAGGCCGATCTGGCCCAGACGCTCCAGCCCTTCGCCGCGCGCGAGGCGCGCATGAACGCGCTCCGGCGCTTCAAGTACCGCCAGCTCGTGAGAATCGCCAGCCGCGACCTGCTGGGCGATGCCGACCTGACGGTCACCACCGAGGAGCTGTCGCGCTTGGCCGACGTCTGCCTGGCCGAAGCCTGGCGCTTCTGCGACGCTCACTTGCGAACCCAGTACGGGGCGCCGCGCGTTCCCGAGGGCGGCGAGACCGGGATGGCCGTGATCGCCATGGGCAAGCTGGGCGGGGAGGAGCTGAACTACTCCTCCGACATCGACCTCATGTTCGTGTACGGCGGCGCCGGCGACACCGACGGCGGCCCGGCCGGCCGTCTGGCCGACGGCGAGTACTTCGCGCGCCTGAGCCGCGATCTGGTCGCCTTTCTGGAATCCGTCACCGAGGAAGGCTCGGCCTTCCGCGTCGATCTGCGCCTGCGACCCGAAGGGCGGCTGGGGCCCGTCATCCTCTCCCTCGACGGCTATCGCGCCTACCACGCCGAGCGCGCCGAGCTGTGGGAGCGCCAGGCCCTGCTCAAGGCGCGCATCGCGGCGGGCGACGAGCGGGTGGGCGCCCGCTTCATGGACCTCGCCCGCGAGGTCGTCTATCGCCCGGGGGTCGACCCGCGCATCGTCGACGCTATCCGTGGCATGAAGCGCGAGATCGATCGGGGGCTTCATGGCCGGCGGGGCGAGCAGACGCGCGACAACGTCAAGCTCGGCCGGGGCGGCATCCGCGAGATCGAGTTCCTGGTGCAGGCGCTCCAGCTCCTCTACGGCGGCGACGACCCCTGGCTGCGCGAGCGCAACACGCTCAAGGCGCTCTTCCGGATGGCCGAGCGCGGCTACCTGGCGCCCGACCTCGTTGGCGCCCTCTCCGACGCCTACGTGCATCTGCGCACCGTGGAGCACCGGCTGCAGATCCTGCACGAGTTCCAGATCCACACGCTGCCGACCGATCCCGTGGCGCTGGGGCGTCTGGCCCGCCGCCTGGGGATCGCCGGCGCGCCCCCGGTGGCGGCCCGGGCGTTCGCGCGCCGCCACCGCGCGACCACGACCGTGGTGCATCGCGCGTTCCGGGAGTTCTTCGGCGAGCCCCACGGGACGCCGCCGCCGCGGGTCCGCCTGCCGAGCCTGCTGGCCCTCCAGGCGACGGGCTTCGCCGACCCCGAGCGCGCGCGCCACAATCTGCGCCTGATCGTCGAGGGCCGCCCGCTCGTGCCCTACGCCGGCGCGCTCCGCCGCGCGCTGGAGCGGTTGCTCCCGGCGTTGCTCGACGCCGTGTGGAAGAGCCCGAACCCCGATGAGGCGCTGAACCAGTTCGAGCGACTCCTGGCCGCGGCGGGGCCGCGCGCCGCGCTGATCGAGCGGCTGGCCGCGGAGCCCGACGTGCTCAACGGGCTTGCCCGACTCTGCGCCCTCGGCGATGTCCTGACCCAGCTCCTCATCACGCAGCCCGAGCTGCTGACGACGCTGGCCGACCAGCGCGCCCCCGGACGGCCCCAGTCGCGCCGCGCCTTCGCCGCCGCGCTGGCCCCGGTGTTCGCTCCGGCCCTGCCGGCGGCGGAACGGCGCGACCGATTGCGTCGCCTGAAACAGGCCCAGGAGCTGGCGATCGTCTGGCGATACCTCACCGGTGTCACCGAAATCGACGGCTACTCCCATGAGATGACGGCGCTGGCCGAGGCGACGCTGGAGGCCGGGTGGCTCCTGGCGCTGGCCGGGGAGGTCGAGCGCCACGGCGTCCCGCGCACTGTCGACGGGCGCTTCATTCCCGCGGTGATCGTCGCGCTCGGCAAGCTCGGCGGGCGCGAGCTCACGACGGGCTCCGACCTCGACGTCTTCGTCGTCTATGGGGCCACTGAAGCGTCGGCTCGGCCGTCGGACGGCCTCACCTCCTCCTGCCACGACGACGGCGAGACCGACGGCGAGGGCCGCGTGGACGCTCATACCTTCTGGAGCACGGCGGTCGAGCGTCTGGCCAGCACGCTGGGCGATATCACGGCGGCCGGCGTGGCCTTCCCGGTCGATCTCCGGCTGCGCCCCGGCAGCAAGGGGAGCGGCTTCGCCTCGAGCCTGGCGGCGGCGGAACGCTATTACGCGGAGTACGGCGACCTCTGGGAGCGGCAGACGCTCACGCGCGCCCGCCTCGTCCTCGGCGAGCGCGCTCTGGCCCGCCCGGTTCGCGCCATGTTGCGGCGCTACGTGTATGGCGCCCCGCTCGGTCCCAACGGCCTCAAGGAGATCGCCGAGGTGCGGGCGCGCATGGAGGTCGAGCTGGGCAAGGAGACGCCGGGCCGCTACCACGTCAAGCTCGGCCGCGGCGGCATCGTGGACGTCGAGTTCCTGGTGCAGGCGCTGCAGCTCGTCCACGGCGGCGACCATCCCGAGGCGCGCCGCGCCAACACCATCGCCGGACTCGCCGGCCTGGCCCGCTTCGGCGCGCTGGCGCCAGGCATGGTCGCGGCACTGACCGACCACTACCGGTTCCTGCGCCGGGTCTCGGCCGCCCTCCGCCTGCTCTCGGCGCGGCCGCCCGACACGCTGGAACTGGCCGGGCCCATGCCGGCCCGCGTCGCGGCTGCCCTCGGCTACCCATCGCGCGCGGCGTTTCTAGAGGACTACCGGACGCGTACCGCCGCCGTGAGGGCGGCGTACACGGAGATCATGACGCGCGGGGGCGAGGGGGCCGGCTGAGCGGGGCCGCGTGAGTCACCCGCCGGGAAGGGGAACGCAGGCGCCTCGGGCGCCGGGAGGGAAAACAATGATTCAGGCATGCAAGCTCGGGCATGTCGTGTTGAAAGTCCGTGACGCTGGCACATCGAAGGATTTTTACACGCGGACCTTGGGATGCTGATGAGAGGCATGCGTGTAAATCCGGCCGAGTTCCGGAAACCCGACCTGCGCTGCCACGCGCTTCTGAGCGATGTGCCTCTGCACGACGTCTGGGCATTCCCCTCGATCGTGGTGGGCCCGGTCGCACGATCCGCGACGTGCGCGCACGCGTGCTTGGCGCCCGGCGTCCGCCTACCAACTTGGCGGTTCGAGGACTGTTCGCTCTGCGGTCGGCCCGGGGCCGGGTCTTCCGATGGGATGACGAGCGCCATGATCCGCTGGGCGCGTCGTACATCCATCGGCTCGCTGAAGTCGATCGCTCTGCGACGGCGCATGCCTTCTCGGCGCTCGCCCTCACCCATCGCTTGCAGGGTTACCCGCTCTCCGTGGCCGTAGGCCCGGCCAGATCCTCTTCGAGCGGACTCTCGATTGCCCTAGGAGGAACGTTATGGCGTTTGCGACATCCACGCCTCCGTCGGCGCACATCGAACTCGGTGCCGCGCTCGCCCAGCTGCCCGGCTCGGCCGGCGAGCGTTCGGTCGCGCTGTTCCAGCACGGGACGCTGCTGGTGAACCTCTATGCGCCTGGGCGCGATCCCCAGACCCCGCACACGAGGAAGAGGCGTACAGTGATACCTTTTGCACGTGACACGGTGGCGCCACTGAGATGAGCCGCTTCTACATCGTCGATGGGCACTCGCACCTCTTCCGCGCCTACCACGCGGTGGGGTACCTCTCCACCTCCAAGGGCGTGCCCAGCCACGCGGTGCTGATCCTCAGCACGATGCTGTGGAAGCTGATCCGGGAAGAGCAGCCGGAGTATCTCGGGATCGCCTGGGATCCGATGGGGCCGACCTTCCGCGACGCGCTCTTCGCCGAGTACAAGGCCACGCGGGCGGCCATGCCCGACGATCTGGCCCGCCAGCTCCCGTACGTGCGCCGC